>NZ_BAABAT010000063.1:0-51371 GCF_039537565.1 Dactylosporangium darangshiense | reverse complement strand
GGCAACAAACATGTTGTCACCAAAGGAATCCCAGACACGCAACCCCACAAACGGGGCCCGTGCCACGGGGTAATAATCAATTGGCACTGGCTTAACAAGCACCCTGTTGAGTTCTCAAACAACCAACACACACCGCCGAACCTCGTCGTTTCCGACTCGGCCCACCCGGGGCATTTCGTACCGCTTCATTCTAGCAGGTCCGCTTTGCGGGGTCAAATCCGGCTTGCCGTACTTTGTCCCGTTTTGCAGACACATAACAGCTCTTCCGGTCGCCCGGTCGAGTGTCGTAGGGTGTCGGCAGGACGTCCGCTGCGGCTCGCTCTCGCGACCCGCGTGCCTCGTCCGTATCCCTGCCGGCTAACTACCTTACCCGGTCCGCGTCCGGCGTCCAAATCGCGTTCGCCGTTCGTTTGCGGGCACGACCACTGACCGGTCACCCGGTTGTGTGATCTTCTGGCTTGAGCAGGCCGTCCGCCGCGGCGCGCTGTGTGCGCCCCGCTATGTCGTCCGTTTCCCTGCCGGCCATCAACGTTACCTGGGTTCGCGATCACCACCAAATCGATCGCGCTCGCTCAAAGCAACGGCCGGGCGCCGCGGTCGCGCGACGCCCGGCCGGAGCCGTCACCCCGATCTCAGCCCACGAGCTCCACGCCCGCGAACGTGCGCTTGCCCTTGCGCAGCACCAGAAGCCCGCCGGCCAGTGCCCGCTCGGCCGGCACGACCTCCTCGGCGTCGGCAATGCGCTCGTTGTTCACGTACGCACCGCCCTCGGCCACCGTCCGCCGCGCCTCGTTGCGGCTGCTCGCCAGGCCGGCGGCGATGAAGAGGTCGCCGACGGTGGAGCCGGCAGGGGCCTGCACGAGGCCGGCCTCGCTCAGCGCCGCGCGCAGCGTCGACGCCGACAGCTCGCCGAGGGAGCCCCGCCCGAACAGCGCCTGGCTGGCCGCGATCACCTGCGCGGTCTCCTCCGGCCCGTGCACCAGCTTGGACATCTCCTCCGCGAGGCGGCGCTGCCCGATCCGCGCGGCGGGCCGTTCGGCGGTGTCCTTCTCGATCGCCTCGATCTCCTCGCGCTCCAGGAACGTGAGCTTGCGCAGCAGGCCGCCGACGAGCGCGTCCTCGAGGTTCACGAAGTACTGGTACAGCGCGTACGGGCTCGTCATCTCCGCATCCATCCACAGGCTCCCGCCGCCGGTGGACTTGCCGAGCTTCTCACCCGCCGAGTTCACCAGCAGTGGTGTCGCCACAAGGTGTACCGAAACACCTTCCACGCGATGGATCAGGTCCGTGCCGGCCGTCAGGTTGCCCCACTGGTCGCTGCCGCCGGTCTGCAGCTTGCAGCCGTAGCGCCGGTAGAGCTCCAGGAAGTCCATGCCCTGCAGGATCTGGTAGCTGAACTCGGTGTAGCTGATGCCGGCGTCCGAGTTCAGCCGGGCGCTCACCGCGTCCTTGGTGAGCATCTTGTTGACGCGGAAGTGCTTGCCGATCTCGCGCAGGAAGTCGATCGCCGACATCGACGCGGTCCAGTCGTAGTTGTTGACCATCCGCGCCGCATTGCTGCCGGTGAAGTCCAGGAACGGCTCGATCTGCCCGCGCAGCTTGTCGACCCACTCCGCGACCTGGTCGAGCGAGTGCAGCTGGCGTTCCGACGAGGGGCGCGGGTCACCGATCAGCCCGGTGGCCCCGCCGACGAGCGCGAGCGGCTTGTGCCCGGCCATCTGCAGGCGGCGCACGGTGAGCACCTGGAACAGGTGGCCGATGTGCAGGCTGGGCGCCGTCGGGTCGAAGCCGCAGTAATAGGTGATCGGCCCCTTCGCCATCTCCGCGCGGAGTTCGTCGAGGTCGGTCGAGAGCGCGATGAGGCCGCGCCACTGCAGATCTTCGAGCACATCGGTCATAGCCGCGATTCTTCCACTCGCCACCGGGTGAGCCCCACCGCGTTACTGGCCACGGCCTGACGGGGTTTTGTCATACCCGACGGCTAGGGTTGGGTCATGGCAGTCGTGAAGATCAACGCGATCGAGGTTCCCGAGGGCGCAGGCCCTGAGCTGGAGCGCCGCTTCGGCGCGAGGCACGGCGCGGTCGAGAGCGCGCCGGGCTTCCTGGGCTTCGAGCTGCTGCGCCCGACCGCGGGCGAGACGAGGTATTTCGTCTATACGAAGTGGGAATCCGAGGAGCATTTCCAGGCCTGGTCCAACGGCCCCGCCCGCGAGGCCCACTCCGGCGAGCGCGCCAAGCCGGTCGCCACCGGCTCCAGCCTGCTCGAGTTCGAGGTCGTCCAGCACGCGGAGCCAGAGGCCTGACCATGGCGCGCTTCGTCCTCTTCCCCGGCCGGCATCACCTGCTGACGCGTTTCCAGGCGGTCTATCTGCGCGGCCTGGCCGAGGGCGACCTTTCCAAAGACCTTCAAAGCCCCCGATTTGGTACTGCGGGGGAAGGCGCCGACGACGTCACGATCATCTGGGCCGTCACCAGCGCCAACCACCAGAACACCAAGCGAAACCCAGTCGCCTACGACCGGCGTGAGGCGGCGATCGAGCGCTTCAGCGTCCAGGAGGGCCTGCGCTCCCTCGTCGTCCCCGTCTTCGACACCGCACACACCGACCGCTTCGCCGAGGTGACCCTCAAGAGCGTCGAGTCGGTCATCGGCCGCCGCCTCACCCCGCAGGACACCGTCGTAGCGTGCTCCACGCCGGAGGTCGCCGCGCTGTACGCGGCGCTGGGCTTCGCGATCGCCCTGGTCGAGGCCGACCCGGCCTTCTCGACCGCCGCGGACCGCCCACACGGCGACAGCCGCCTCCGGACCGCGGCGCCCGCACCTCCGGACGTCACCCCCGCACCCCTGAGCGTGGCCCCCACACCTCTGAGCGTGGCCCCCACACCCCTGAGCGTGGCCTCCGCACCTCTGGACGTGACCTCCGCGCCCCTGAACGTGACCTCCGCGCCTCTCGACCTGACCTCCGCGCCCCTGAACGTCGCCTCCGCACATTTCGACGTGACCTCCGGCGTTGCGCCGCCACAGCCCGAGGCCATTTCGCGACCGCAATCGGCGTCAACGGCCGATTCGCAGCCGCCGCCGGGGCCCGCGGCCCGGCAGTCGCCGGTGCCCGAGCGGCCATGGGACGTGCTGCTGCGGCTGGCGGCCGGCGACCCGGCGTGGCGGGAGCTGGCGCATCCGGCGACGCTGGACGTGTACGACCGCTATCGCCTCGACGAGCAGGTGGCGCTGGTCGTCAACGACCCGGTCGTCGGCGAGGAGGGCGGCCTCACCGCCACCCGCGACTACCGCACCTACGCGGAGGCGTTCGAGGCGAGCGCCGAGCGCAAGTGGGAGATGGTCCGCCGGCACGTCCGCCCCGGCCGCATCGTGGACGTCGGCTGCGGCGCCGGCGCCGTCCTGGCCCTCGCCGACCGCGAGCCCACCCTTCGCGAGAGCGACCTCATCGGCGTCGAGGTCGCCCGCCACCTCTACGAGGAGTGCGTCCACCGCAAGGCACAGGGCTGGTTCACCAACCCCAACGTCTACTTCTACTGCCGCAACGTCCTCGGCGGCGCCGTCTTCCCACCCCGCTCGATCGACACGACACTGACGTTCGCCCTGACGCACGAGATCTGGTCGTACGGCCACCGCATGCCTTCCCTGCGCGCCTTCGCCGAGGCAATCTACGAGCACACCGTCCCGGGCGGCGTCTGGATCAACTCCGACGTATGCGGCCCCGACGGCCGCGACCGCCGAGTCCGCCTCACCCTCCAGGGCGCCCCACCCACCATCGCCGGCCCGTCCGATGTCGCTGGGTCGGCCGCGGCGATCGCCTCGCTCGACGGGCTCACCCGGGACGAGATCGCGGCGCTGGTGGAGTCGCTGCCGACCCGGGCGCGGCTCGACCGGTTCGCCGCCGACTTCCACTTCCCGCTCGTCTACAAGGACCTTGGCGACCCGTCCGACCCCGGTGCCGTGGAGATCGCGCTCGGCGACGCGATGGAGTTCCTCACCCACAAGGACTACCCCGACAACTGGCTGTCGGAGGCGCACGAGCAGTTCTGCGGCCTGGAGTTCGCGGACTGGAAGGCCCTGCTGACGGACGTCGGCTTCGAGGTCGACGTCGCCTCCCACGCGTGGCGCAACGACTGGATCGTGGACAACCGCATCCGGCCGCACGCGCAGTTGTCCACACTGGACGGCGTAGCACTCGACTGGCCCGACACCCACGTCCTGCTGATCGCCCGCCGCCCGCTCAACACCTGAGCCTCCGCGCGGCATCGGCCTCCCGCAGCTCACACACGACCCGGAGCAGATCTTGAAGGCGTTGCAGTATTCCGAGTACGGCCCGTCGAGTGTCCTGCGGGTCGTCGACGTGCCCGAGCCCCAGGTCCCGGCCGGCCGGATCCGCATCGCGGTGCGCGCCGTCGGCGTCAACCCGTACGACTGGAAGGTCCGCAGCGGCGCATTCGGCGACACCACCCCAAGCCGGCTGCCGGTGGTGCCGCACTCCGACGCGTCCGGCGTCGTCGAGGCCGTCGGCGCCGGGGTGGAGGACGTCGCGGTCGGCGACGAGGTCTTCGGGGTCGCCGTCGGCGGCGCCGCCGCGGAGCTCGCCGTCCTGCGCTTCTGGACGCCCAAGCCCGCCGCGATGTCCTTCGCCGAGGCCGCCGGCCTGCCCAGCGTGGTCGAAACGGCCGGCCGTGCCCTCGAACTGCTCGCCCTCGAGAAGGGCCAGACCGTCGTGGTCAACGGCGCCGCCGGCGGCGTCGGCGTCGCCGCGGTGCAACTCGCCGTCGCCCGCGGCGCCGCCGTGATCGGCACCGCCAGCGAGCGCAACCACGACTTCCTGCGCGGCCTCGGCGCCACCCCGATCACCTACGGCCCCGGCCTCCCCGACCGCGTCCGCGCCGTCGCCCCGAACGGCATCGACGCCGCTCTGGACACCGCGGGCCGGGGCGCCGTCGCCGACCTGGTCACCCTCACCCCGAGCCCGTCCGACGTCGTGAGCATCGCCGACTTCGAGGCCCCCCAGCACGGCGCCCGCGTCACCGACGGTTCAGAGGGCCGCGCCTGGCCGACGTTGACCGAGGCCGCCGCCCTGTACATGGAGGGCCGCTTCACCATGCCCGTCGACCACACGTTCCCTCTGTCCGAGGCCGCGGCCGCCCACGACCTGAGCGAGTCCGGCCACGTCCGCGGCAAGATCGTCCTCACCCTCTAACCCCACAACGACCGCCTCCCACCGCCCGCCTCTCCGGCCTCACGGCCGCGCACCGACCGGCCCGCAACAACCCGCCCACCGGCAGGCCCCGCACCGACCGGCCGCGCACCGGCCGGTCCGCAACAACCCGCCCACCGGCGGGCCCCGCACCGACCGGCCGCGCACCGACCACGCCGCGCTCCCCGCCGGCTTCTGGCCGCACGCCCCCTCCCCTGTCCGCGCCGGCGCGGGCTCGAACCGGCGGGCGTGAGCACAGACCCGCGGGAGCGCGGACCGCGGTGAAGGGAGCCTCAAGGCTGCGGGCGCGCGCACAGCAGGCGGGCACGCGAGCACAGACCACCGAGCGCGGACCCGCGGGAACACGGACCCACGGGAACACGGACCCACGGGAACACGGACCCACGGGAACAGGAGCCTCAAGACCGCGGGCGCACGCACAGCGGGCGGGTGGTGGCCCTCGTCAGGGGTCGATCAGGACGACCGGCGACGGGGTGGCCCGCTTGCACACCCGGTTGTCGCCCAACGAGCGGCCGAGCAGGTGGCGGCCCGCCCACGGGAGCAGGTGGCGGCGTATCCAGGCCAGTTCGGCGGCGATGGTCTCGTGCCGGCGGCGCAACGGTGTCGGCGGGAGCTCGGCCGTCCAGGAGTCGTCGAAGCCGGGGAGGCCGAGGGTGTACGCCAAAGCCGCTCCGATCCGCTCGTGACCGGCACTGTTGGCGTGCAGGCGGTCGTCGCTCCAGAGGCGGGGGTCGGAGGCCACCGCGTACGCGCCGAGGTCGAGCAGGATCGCGCCGCTGTCCGCGGTCGTCTTGCGGATCGCCTCGTTCAGGGCGAGCACCCGGCCCCGCAGTGGGCGGGCGATCGGCATGACCGGGGCGGGGTCCGGCAGCGTGAAGGTGAGCACGGTCGCGCCCTGGGCGACGAGCGCGTGCTGCATCTCGAAGATGTCCCGGGCGACCGCCGTCAGGTCGAACGAACCGCGCAGGATGTCGTTCATGCCGGCGACCACCGTCGCGAGATCGGGTGCCAGGTCCAGCGCCGGCGCAAGCTGCTCGGCGCGGATACGGGCCGTCGTCCGGCCGCGGATGGCCAGGTTGGCGTACTCCAGGCCGCCCTGCGCACCTGCCCCTCGCTCCGCCTCGACACGGGCCGAGCGCTCCGCCCCCACACCGGCCAGGCGCTCTGCCCCCACACGAGCCGTGCGCTCCGCCGCCCCTGCCCGGCGCTCCGCGTCCCCTAGCGCCGCGGGCTCCGCGTCCCCCGCCGCCGCGCGCCCCGCGTCCCCAAGCACCGCGCGCTCCGCCTCCCCCGACGCCGCGTGCGCTGCCTGCGCGGCGGGCGTCTGGGCGCGGGCCACGTGCTCGGCGAAGCGGTCCGCCCAGCCTCGGTAGCCGCCGGCGCCGTCGGGGTCGTCCATGCCCTCCGTGGTGCTGTCGCCGATGGCGACGTATCGGCGGTACACACGCGGGACCATGTGCGGGGTCATGCGCTGCGCTGCGCGTAGGACGCGCGGGCCTGTTCGAGGGCCGGCAGATACTCCATGGCCCAGGCTCGGCAGGCCTCCATCGCCGGGAAGAGGGTGCGGCCGAGGTCGGTGATGGCGTACTCGACGCGGGGCGGGATCTCCTCGTACGCCGTGCGGCTGATCATGCCGTCGCGCTCCAGGGCGCGCAGGGTCTCCGTCAGGACCTTGGCCGAGACGCGGTACATCGGCACGCGCAGCTCGCTGAAGCGGCGCGGGCCGTCGGCCAGGCAGACGAGCACCATCCCGGCCCACTTGTCGCCGATCTGGAACGGGACCATGGACGACGGGCACGCCGGGTCGAACAGGTCCCGCGGCAGCGGTTCGCGCATCGGCACACCGTAACCCCCGCGCCGGTAACGTTGCAGTTACCGAGGTCTCGCGATCTACGGTCCGGACATGACTTCACTGGTGGTGTTCGGGGCGGGCGGACGAGCGGGGCAACGGATCCTGGCGGAGGCCGCGCGGCGCGAGCTCAAGACAACGGCGGCGGTCCGCGAGCCGGCAAAATATCCGCATATTTCCGGTGCCGTCGTCGTCGCCGGCGACGCGACGGACGCGGAGAGCGTGGCCCGGGTTGCGCACGGGCACGATGTGGCGGTCTCGGCGGTGTACAGCGCCGAACTCGACACGGCCGACTACGCCGAGGCGATGAAGGCGCTCCTGGCGGGACTCGAGCGCGCCGGCGTACAGAGGCTCCTCATGATCGGCATCGCGACAACGCTCCCGGCCGAGGACGGCGAGGGGATGGCGTTCGAGCGGCTGGACCTCCCCGCCGAGTGGCGCCCGTTCCTGCAGGCCCGCGCCGACGAACTGCAGGTGCTGCGCGCGTACGACGGGCCGGTCGACTGGGTGGTCTTCGCGCCGCCGATGGAGCTGGTGGACGAGGAGGGCGATTCACGGTACCAAATCCGGAATTTCGGAAATCGCCTGACCTACGCCGCGCTGGCGAACGCGATCCTCGACGAGGCCGCGGCCAATCGGCACCATCGGACTCAGCTGGGCATATCAGGGAGCTGAAAGCCGCACAACCGAAAAATCAGAAATGTCCGGATGCGCCAGCATCCGGACATTTCGCGATCAGAACACCTACACCGCCTTCTGGTACGCCCGGAACGTACGCGTCGACAGGTACACCAAGGCCGCGGCCAGCACGAGCAGGCCGCCGCCGTAGGACAACGCGTGCGGCCAGTCCGACGAGCCCAGCAACGACGAGCGGCACGTCTCCAGGGCCCAGTTCACCGGGTTGCCCTTCGCCACCGCCTGCATCCAGCCCGGCATCAGGCCGGGCGCGACGAACGCCGAGGACAGGAACGTCAACGGCAGCAACAGCAGCGTGTTGAGGCCGATGATGGTCTCGCGCTGGCGGACCAGCATGCCGGCGGTGTTCGACAGGGCGCTGAACACGACGCCGAGCAGCCCCGACGACACGACGAGCAGCGCGACGCCGGAGAGCGGGTAGCGGGCGCCGGCGGCCAGGCCGAGCAGCACGATGATGATCGACTGCAGCGTGACGCTGAGCGACTGCTCGATGACCACGGCGTCGAGGATCGCGCCGCGGCGGGCGGGGGTGATGAGGAAGCGGTTCATCGTGCCGCGGTCGATCTCCTCGAGCACGCCCATGCCGGACCACATGCTCGACGACACGGCGCTCATCACCACGACGCCGGGGACGAGGTAGGTGAGGTAGCTGCCGCCGCCGAAGCCGGGCAGGTCCACGATCCGGCGGAAGAGGTTGCCGAAGAGGAACAGCCAGATCGCGGGCTGGATGAGCGTGACGAACAGGAACGCGGGCTGCTTGATGAAGACCTTCAGCCGGCGGGCGGTGAGGTACCACAGGCTCATGCCGCCACCTCCATCCGGCGGCCGGCGTGCTTGAGGTACACGTCGTCGAGGCTCGGGCGGGCGACGGTGACCGTGGCGACCCGGATGCCGTGTGCCTCCAGGGCGGCGAGCGCGGCGGGCACCGCGGCGGCCCCGTCGTCGGCGCGCGCGGAGAGGCGGGAGCCGTCGACGGTGACCTCGCGCAGGCCCGGGAGCCCGGTCAGGGCCGTGCGCGCCTGCAGCGCTTCGGGCGTTTCCCGGACCTCGATGTGTACCGCATCCCCGCGCAGCTCCCCCTTGAGCCGGTCGGGCGTCCCCTCGGCGACGACCCGCCCGCCGTCGACGATGACGAGCCGGTCGGCGAGGCGGTCGGCCTCGTCGAGGTAGTGGGTGGTGAGCAGGATCGCCATCCCCTGCAGCCGGCGGATCTCCTGCCAGAGCGCTGCGCGGGCCTCGGGGTCCAGGCCGGTGGTCGGCTCGTCGAGGAACAGCACTGCGGGGCGGTGCACCAGGCCCATGGCGACGTCGAGGCGCCGCTGCATGCCGCCGGACCAGTCACGGGTGCGGCGCCCGGCCGCCTCGGTCAGGTCGAACCGCTCGAGCAACTCGTCGACGCGGCGGCGCAGCTCGGCGCCGCGCAGGCCGAAGAGGTGGCCCTGCAGGGTGAGGTTCTCGCGGCCGGTGCCCGCCGGGTCGAGGCCGGAGCGCTGGGCGACGACGCCGATGGCGGTTCGCACGCGGCCGGGGTGGCGCGCCACGTCGTGGCCCATGACCTCGGCGTGGCCGGAGTCGGCGCGGGCGAGGGTGGTGAGGATCTTGACGGTGGTGGACTTGCCGGCGCCGTTGGGGCCGAGCAGCCCGACGATCTCGCCCGGCTCGACGGCGAGCGAGAGGTGGTCGAGGGCCTTGACGCCCTTCGGGTAGGTCTTGACGAGGTCCCGCGCCAGGACGGCAGGGGGCATGACGGTCTCCGATCGGTTCGGCAACCGAGCCCGCGGGTTGGGTATCCTGGCGAATGCAGACACCAAGGCCGGATCCGTTCCCGCGGATCGGTTGAGGTCGTTTTCAGGGCCGTGGTGTTCCCGCACCGCGGCCCTGGTCTTTCGCTACTCGTTCACTGCTGGTGGTACTGCCGCCAGAGATCGAGCCCGGAGAGCTCTCCCGACGCGAGCTCGGCGACCAGGCCCCGCAGCCAGTCCGCCTCGGCGCGCAGCAGCGCCAGGCCGAACTCGGCCTCCACGATGAACAGCCGGGGCACCTTCTCGGCGGACGCCTCGAGCGCCAGCTCCTCGGTCTTGATCTGGAAGTCGAGGATGTCGATGCGCTTGCGCATCAGGTACAGCGCCTCGTCCGGCGGCAGGATGCCGAGCACCGACAGGCCGGAGCGCAGCCGCGGGTACTCCCGCTCGGGCACCCCGACCAGCTCGCGCAGCCAGTCGACGGTCTCCTCGCGGCCCGCGTCGGTGATCTGGTACACGGTGCGCTCGGGGCGCCGGCCTTCCCGGGCCGTGTGCGCCGCCTCGACGAAACCGTGCTTCTCGAGGTTCTGCACCACGGTGTACAGCGAACCCCACTGGATCTTGACGTCCTGCTCCTTGCCGCGGCCGCGCATCTCCGCGGCGATCTCGTAGGGGTGCATCGGGCGCTCGTACAGCGTCGCCAGCACGTGCAGCCCGAGCAGGTTGCTCACCTTGCGCCGCTTCGCCATCACACCCCCTCGCCAACGGATACTCGCCCACGAGTATAGGCGAGTACTCGTCGGCGAGTAAAGGACTCACCCCGAAGCGAAGGCCGCGAAGCGCTCGGCCACGCTCGGCAGGTCCGCGCGGTCCTCCTCGGCGGTGGTCTCGTCGCCGACGGTCGTGGAGACCTGCCAGGTGCGCTGGTGCGGTACGAACGCCACCCGGATCGACGCGCCGTCCTCCCGCCACAGCTGCGCCGTCGTGTTGTCCTCGTCCAGGCGGCCGATGAGGTCCCGGATGTCGTCGCCGGTCGGGTGATGCGCCAGCGAGCCGTCCTCGGTCGTCATCCGCGGCACCGGTACGCGCAGCAGCCGTCGCGGCTGCCACAGGGCGGCCGGCTGGTGGCGCCCCGGCCGCTGGAAACACAGCAGCTCACACTCGTCGGCGAGCTTGTGCAGGAAGTGCAGCGCCTCCTCGGGCGCGTCGCCGCGCAGGGTCAGCAGCACGTGCGTGCCGGCCCCGACGACCGGCTCGGCCCACAGGGCGGGATCGACACCCGCTCGCGCCTCGCGGTCGAACCGCTCCACGCCGGGATCGACGACGGCCCATCCCGCGTCACCGCGCCGAAGCGCCTCGTACCGGTCGACGCCCTGGTCAACCGTGATCGGTCGGGCCTCGTACCAGACACCAACCTCGATCAACTCCGCCATGGAAGACCACCGTACGGAACCGCCAGAAACCGGCGCAACTCAGCCACGCACGGTGCTGACTCCATCACACGTTCGTCGATTCATCCCCGGTGCTGCGCGGGGTCCGCTAGTTTGTGCGCGGCCACCGAGTCGACGAGCCCTTCGGCGTCGTGCGTGGTCACCACCAGCGGCCCGCCCGAGCCCTCCGGCAGGTCGAGCACCACGGCGGTCAGCGGCATCACGGCGACCCGCCCCCAGTCGGTGAAGCGCCCGGCCGGCTCCGCGTGCACGGCGGCGATGTCGCGCCACAGCACGGTCAGCGGCGGGTGGCGGCGGGAGACCGGGCGGCGCGGTCCGAGGGTGAGCCCGTCGGCGCCGGCCGTCAGGGTGACCGGCACGCCTCCGCCGAACAGCAGCGCGAGGCCGGCGCCGAGCTCCCAGATCACGGCGGCGCGCGGCAGGGGCAGGTGCCCGTGCCAGCGCTGCGACCCGGCCGCGTGCTCGGCGCGCTGGCGCCGCCTCGCCCACCACTGGGCGAGGAACAGCGGTCCGATCGCGGCCGCGGCAAGGCCGGCGAACGCCAAAGCTGCCCGCCACCGGCCGGCGAGCGGCAGACCGACGGGCACCGCGGCGGCGAGGAACAGCCACCAGCCGCGCCCCCGCACGGTTCCAGGCTACGCGGGCGCGGCGGCGGCGCCGTGACCGGAAAATTCTGTGGCGGCCCGAGCGTGACGGGGTTTGTCTGCGCCGCCCACGGCGGTCAGGATGAAGGCCATGCCCTCCGCGACCGTCCGCCTGCTGATCGTGGCCGTCTCGGCCGCGGTCGTCCTCGCCGCGGCCGGCTGCGGCAAGGGCGAGCCCCCGGCGTCCACGCCGCAGTTCGCCTCGGGTGCCGCGTCATCCGCCGTGCCGCAACCCGGCTCGGCGCAGTTGGGCACCGCGCCGTCCGCGTCCGCTCCCGCAGCTTCGTCGGTACCCGTACCAGCCGGCGTCACCGCGGGCATCGTGATCTACGACCGGCAGGCGGGCGCGTACGTGCTGCAGCAGAAGCCGAGCTGGCGCTTCCGCTCCGCCTCGCTGGTCAAGCTGCTCATCGCGCTGGACTACTTCTGGGACAAGGGCCCCGCGTACTCCGTGCCGGCCGCCGACAAGCCCAAGCTCCAGATCATGCTGCAAAGCAGCGACGACGCGGCCGCCACCGGGTTGTGGAAGGCCAACGGGCAGCGCGACATCGTCACCCGCATGGTGCAACGGCTCGGGCTGCAGGACACCGAGCCGCCGCCGGTCAGCCAGCCGGGGTACTGGGGCTACACGGCGGTCAGCGCCGCCGACCTCGTCCGGGTGTACCAGTACATCCTGGACAAGGCGCCGCCGCCGGTCCGCGACTTCATCATCACCAACCTGCACGCCACCACGAAGTGCGGCACCGACCACTACGACCAGTCGTTCGGCATCCCGAGCGTGTTCAAGCAGCCGCGCTCGGCCAAGCAGGGCTGGTCCGGCTTCGGCGACAACCCGGCCACCCCGTGCGTGCCCAACGCGGACCTGCCCGCCGACGCCGGGCCCGCGTTCGTGCCGGCCGCCGACCCGAACAAGCCCGACATGATGGGCGAGGTGCTGCACACCACGGGCACGGTCGGCGAGAACGACCGGTACATCGTCGCCGTGCTGAGCGTGCACCCGGACGGCACGGCGTTCTCGAAGGCCGCCACCAACCTCACGAAGATCACCAGATCGCTGCCGTTGCCGGCGTCAACGAAACTGTGACTCCCGCAGTACACCCGGAAGATCGAACTGCTCGAAGAGCGATGCGTCGAAGGTGGTGAACTCGGCGACCCGCCCGCCGGCCATCCTGATCACGTCGAGCTTGAACGCGCGGAACTCGGTGCCGCCGGGCTCGCGCAGGTAGCTCGCGGCGGCCGGCAGCCGGTTGGCGCTGGTGGGCACCAGGCGCCACTCGCCCATGCTCGGCTCGCCGAAGGCGCGGTGCAGCAGCGGCAGGAACTCGGCCAGGCCGTTGTACTCCATCGGCAGCGGCGGCATCGTGACCCGCACGTCCTCGCGCAGCAGGGCGACGGTCGCGCCGACGTCGGCGCTGTCGTGCGCGGCGATGAGCCGGACGAGCAGCTCCCGCTCCTCCTGCGTCGGTGCGGCGGGCATCTCGTCGCGCTCCGGCGCCGCCTTGAGCGTCGCCCTGGCCCGCTGCAGCGCGCTGTTGGCGGCCGGCACCGTGAGCTCGAGCGCTTCCGCGGTCTGCGCGGCGGACCACTCCAGCACGTCGCGCAGCAGCAGCACCGCGCGCTGACGGGCGGGCAGCAGCTGGATCGTGGTCAGGTAGGCCAGCTCGATCGTCTCGCGGGACACGACCACCGCGTCGGGCTGCTCGTCGGGCGGCGCGATCTCGTCGAGGAGCCGGTCGGGGTAGGGCTGCAGCCAGCTGACCTCGGCCGACGCCGAGGGCGGGCGGCGGTTGCTGCGCCGGATCGCGTCCAGGCAGGCGTTGGTGGCGATCCGGTACAGCCAGGCGCGCGCGTTCGTCCCCGGCTCGAAGTCGTCGCGGTGGCGCCAGGCGCGCAGGAACGTCTCCTGCACCGCGTCGTCGGCGTCCGTGAACGAGGCGAGCATGCGGTAGCAGTGCACGTGCAGCTCGCGGCGGTGCCTTTCGAACAGTTCACGGAAGTCCACGACCCCGAACCTACTCAGTCGTGTAGAGATAGGCGCGGCGGCTCCGACCGCAAGGTGACCGTTCGTTCTAAGGAGCTGATCGTGAAGTACCTGCTGCTGATCCACATGAACCCGGACGTATGGGAGACCCTCACCCAGGCCGACATCGACGAGGTGATGACCGGGCACGAGCGGTTCATCAAGACCATCACCGAGTCCGGCGAGCTGATCCGCACCGACGCGCTGGGCCAGCCGGCCGAGAGCGCGGTCGTGCGCGTGCGCGCCGGCGCGCTGACCGTGACCGACGGGCCCTACGTCGAGGCCAAGGAGTTCCTCGCCGGCTTTTACCTGGTCGAGTGCGCCTCGAAGGAGCGCGCGGTCGAGCTCGCGGCCATGATCCCGGACGCCAAGTGGAACGCGATCGAGGTGCGCTCGATCGAGTACACCCAGGAGGCGTGACCCTGTGTGGTCGAACGGCGGCCGATCCGTAACCACACGGATCGGCCACCGCCGTTCTGTCGGTGGTAGTCCGTAGAATCGCCGCCGTGGACAGCGGTATGGGTGCGCTCGATGTGCTACGCAGGGTGTTCGGCTACGACGAGTTCCGGGGCGACCAGCACGAGATCATCGAGCACGTGATCGGCGGCGGCGACGCGCTGGTGCTCATGCCGACCGGCGGCGGCAAGTCGCTGTGCTATCAGATACCGGCCCTGGTGCGGCCGGGCACCGCGGTGGTGATCTCCCCGCTCATCGCCCTCATGCAGAATCAGGTCGACACGCTGCGCGAGCTCGGCGTCCAGGCCGGGTTCATCAACTCCACGCTCGACCTCGACGAGCGGCGCGTCGTCGAGGCGCAGTTCGCCGCCGGCGAGCTCGACCTGCTCTACATCGCGCCGGAGCGCCTGGCCACCCCGGGCGCCCTGCGGATGCTCGAGCGGGGCCGGATCGCGCTGTTCGCCATCGACGAGGCGCACTGCGTGTCGCAGTGGGGGCACGACTTCCGCCCCGACTACCTCAACCTGTCGATGCTGCACGAGCGCTGGCCGGACGTGCCGCGCATCGCGCTCACCGCGACGGCGACCACGGCGACGCACAAGGAGATCGCCACGCGGCTCGGGCTCAACGAGGCGCGGCACTTCGTGTCGAGCTTCGACCGCCCCAACATTCAATACCGCATCGTCGCCAAGCAGGAGCCGCGCCGGCAGCTGCTGGAGTTCCTGCGCGGCGAGCACCGCGGCGAGGCCGGCATCGTCTACTGCCTGTCCCGCAACTCGGTGGAGAAGATCGCCGAGTTCCTCAAGGACAACGGCATCCCCGCCCTGCCCTACCACGCCGGCCTCGACGACCGCGTCCGCGCGACCAACCAGGACCGGTTCCTGCGCGAGGACGGCCTGGTCATGGTCGCCACGATCGCGTTCGGCATGGGCATCGACAAGCCCGACGTCCGCTTCGTCGCCCACCTCGACCTGCCCAAGTCGATCGAGGGCTATTACCAGGAGACCGGCCGCGCCGGCCGCGACGGCGAGCCGTCCGTGGCGTGGCTGGCCTACGGCCTGCAGGACGTGGTCCAGCAGCGCAAGATGATCGACACCTCCGAGGGCGACGCCACGCACCGCCGCAACCTCTCCCAGCACCTCGACGCGATGCTCGCCCTCTGCGAGACCGTCGAGTGCCGCCGCAGCCAGCTCCTGGCGTATTTCGGCCAGGAGTCCGGCAAGACCTGCGACAACTGCGACACGTGCCTGGCACCGCCGGAGTCCTGGGACGGCACGGTCGCCGCCCAGAAGCTGCTCTCCACCGTCTATCGGCTGCAGAAGGAGCGCAACCAGAAGTTCGGCGCCGGCCAGTGCATCGACATCCTGCTCGGCAAGAAGACCGACAAGATCGTCCAGTGGCACCACGACGAGCTCACCGTCTTCGGCGTCGGCTCCGACCTGCGCGAGGCCGAATGGCGCGCCGTCATCCGCCAGCTGCTGGCACAGGGCCTGCTCGCCGTCGAGGGCGACTACGGCACCCTCGTCATGACCGCCGACAGCGCCGAGGTCCTCGGCCGCCGCCGCCAGGTCATGCTCCGCCGCGAGCCCGACCGCCCGATCTCCGCCGCGAAGGCCGCCAAGTCCGCCCGCCGCGACGCCGCCGCGCCCGCCGACCTCCCACCCGAGGCCGCACCGGTCTTCGAGCACCTGCGCGCCTGGCGCGCCGCCACCGCCAAGGCCGAGTCCCTGCCCGCCTACATCATCTTCCACGACGCGACCCTGCGGCAGATCGCCGCCGGCCGCCCCCGCACCCTGGCCGAGCTGGCCACGGTCAACGGCGTCGGCGAGAACAAGCTCGCCAAGTTCGGCCAGCAGATCCTCGACGCCTTGTCCGAACTCGACCTCCCCCCATCCGCCTCCCCCGGCGCCTCCGCCTCCGGCTCGGCCTCCGCCGCGCCGCCGACCGCCACCGCGGGGGACGCCGCCGCTGCGGGGCTGTTCGCCAGCGCAGGGCCCAACACCGGCTCCGCGCCGGCCGTCGGCGCAAGGTCGACGGCCGGCGCGGGGCCGAACGCTGACGCAACGTCGACGGCCGGCACGGGGTCGAACGCTGGCGCAGGGTCGAACGCTGACGCGGGGCCGGTTGGTGCCGACCCGGCCACGGGCCGTACGGCCGCTGCGGTTGCGGGTGCCGCGGCCGCGACCCGCCCTGCCTCCGTTCCCTCGGCCCGCACTGGCTCGGACCGCCTGGAGACCGGCGGTGCGGGCACGGCCGGTGCGGGCACCGAATCGGGTGGCGGTGGCGTCACGCCCGATGCCGGCGCGGTCTTCGAGCATCTCCGGGCGTGGCGGGCCGCCACGGCCAAGGCGCAAGCGGTGCCGGCCTACGTCATCTTCCGCGACGCGACGCTGCGGCAGATCGCCGCCGAACGGCCCGCCACGCTCGCCGCTCTCGCCACGGTGAGCGGCGTCGGCGAGAGCAAGACCGCCAAGTTCGGCGAGCAGATCCTGGCCGCCCTCGCCGAGCTCGGCTCCACCACCGCGCCGGCATCCGCGGCCCGGTCCGTCCCCGCGCCCGCCCACGACATCGCCGGCCCACGGACGCCCACCCGCGACACCGCCGGCGCACGCAGGTCCCCCGGCGACAACGTCGGCGCGCGGACCTCCACGCCCGCACGCGACACCGCCGGCGCTCGGGCCTCCGCGCCCGCGCGAGCGTCCACGCCCGCGCAGGCGCCCGCGTTCACCTCCGTGTTCGACGAGAGCCCGCTGTTCGACGACGAGGAGCCGCCGTTCGACGACGAGCCGCCCTACGACTACGAGCCCTGACCCGCGCGGCGACGCCCTGGTCGCGCGGCCCACGAGTCCTGACCCGCGCGGCCAGGTCCGCGTCTGCGCGGCTACGAGCCCTGACCGGCGCGGCCCAGTTCGGCGGCGGGGTCGTGGCGTGCCGGGGCCGGGACGCCCGTGACCATCGGGCGGGTGCGGGGCTCCGGGCGCGGCGCGGGGATCGAGCCCTCGACGAAGATGCCGTGCCA
Organism: Dactylosporangium darangshiense; assembly: GCF_039537565.1. Taxonomy (NCBI): domain Bacteria; kingdom Bacillati; phylum Actinomycetota; class Actinomycetes; order Micromonosporales; family Micromonosporaceae; genus Dactylosporangium; species Dactylosporangium darangshiense. The sequence goes on along the minus strand of NZ_BAABAT010000063.1, from coordinate 34,272 downwards.
CAGGCAGAACGACAGGACGATCCACAGCTTGCGGGCGTGGTCGGCGTCGCCGCGCTCGTGGGCCTTGAGCAGGTCGTGGGCGTAGCCCAGGTCCAGCAGGTGGCCGGCGCCCGACGTGGACAGGATGTGGTGGGCCCACTCGGCCAGATCGGTGCGCAGCCAGCGGCGGGCCGGGGTCGGGAAGCCCATCTTCGGGCGCTCGGTGATGAAGTCGGGGACGATGCCGTCCATCGCGCGGCGCAGCGCGTACTTCGTGGTGCGGCTCCGCGCGGGGACCTTCAGGCGGTCGGGCAGGCGCGACAGGACATCGAACACACGGCGGTCCAGGAACGGCACGCGCAGCTCGAGGGAGTGGGCCATCGACATGCGGTCGGCCTTGGTGAGGATGTCGCCGGGCAGCCACGTGTTGATGTCGATGTGCTGCATCGTGGCCACCGGGTCCAGCGCGGCCGCCTCGGCGTAAAGGGCCGCGGTCACGTGCGAGTGCCCGACGCCGGGCTGGCCGCGCAGGATGCGGGCCTTCTCGTCGTCGCCCAGGACGCGGGCGTTGCCGAAGTACCGCTGCTCGATCGGCGTCGTCGCGCGCTGCAGGTAGCTCTTGCCGCGCATGCCCTCCGGCAGCGCGCGGGCCAGGGCGCGCAGGCCGCGCTGCAGCGGCGCGCCGAGGCGGGCGACCGGGGCCAGGGAGCGCGGCTCGCGGTAGATGGTGTAGCCGCCGGCGAGCTCGTCCGCGCCCTCGCCGGACAGCACGACGGTGACGTGCTCGGCGGCCGTCTTCGCCAGGAAGTACAGCGGCACGATCGACGGGTCGGCCACCGGGTCGCCCAGGTGCCAGATGATCCGCGGTAGCGCCTCCATCACCTGCTCGGGGCGCACGACGGTCGGGAAGAGCTCGACGCCGAGGTGCCGGGCCGAGCGCTCCGCGGTCTCGATCTCCGAGAACGCGGTCGAGGTGTCGAAGCCGGCCGTGAACGCCTGCAGGCGCGGATGGTGCTCGGCGGCCAGCGCGACGATCGCGGTCGAGTCGATGCCGCTGGACAGGAACGCGCCGACCGGCACGTCCGCGCGCATGTGGGCGCGCACGCTGTCGCGCAGTGCGGCGCGCAGCTCGGCCACGACGGCGGCCTCGTCGGCCGCGGGGTCCGGGCGAAACGACGGGCGGGAGTAGCGGCGCACGCTCGCCGCGCCGCCGAACGCCCGGGTGAGCAGCCCGCCGGCGGGGAGACGGGACACGCCGCGGTGCAGGGTGTACGGCTCAGGGACGTACTGCATCGTCAAATAGAGCGACAGTGCGGTCGGGTCGAGGTCGGGCGTGGCGTGCTCGAGCAGCGGCGCCTTCTCGCTGGACAGCCAGAGGCCGCCGTGGGTCTCGAGGTAGTAGAGCGGCTTGATGCCGAACGGGTCCCGGGCGGCGTACACCGTCTCGGTCGTCTCGTCCCAGATCGCGAACGCGAACATCCCGCGCAGCCGGTCCAGCGCGGCCACGCCCCAGTAGTGGAAGGCGGCGGCGAGCACCTCCGAGTCGCCGTCGGTGGCGAACTCCGCGCCGTACTCGCGCACGAGCTCCTGGCGCAGCGCCTCGTAGTTGTAGATTTCGCCGTTGTAGACCAGCGTCCACCGGCCCGCCTCCGGCCCCGACGGCGGGTAACGCAGCGGCTGGCGGCTGCCCTGCCGATCGATGATCGCGAGTCGCTTGAAGCCCGCGGCCACGCCGGTGCTGACGCGTTGCAGGGCCATGTCGTCGGGGCCCCGATGGTCGATGAGCCCGAGCTGGCGTTCCATGGCGCCGAGGAGTTCGGCGGAGATGATGGCGTCTCCGGTGTACATCAGGAAGCCGCACATAACGTCGTACCCCTTCGCTCGATCGGCCACGATGCGCTACGCATCCAGCCGAACAGAGCCCCGGCCCGCGGACCGGCGGATATGCGCTCGCCCATCCCATGACTCGCCCCGCCGGGCGGCGCGGGTGATCTTCACCCGAGGGGCGGTTTACGGCAGATCGGGCGGGTAGCGGCGCGCCGGCAAGCGAACCGCCCGCCGTCGCCAGGGAGTACACATATGCGTCTGCGCCGCCGCCCCCGTCCTCATCCCCGGAAGGGCCGCAAGCGGGGCGTGCGGTTCCTGCTCGGTTTGCTGCGCCTGCTGCTGTGCGGGGTGCTGGCCGGCCTGGTGGTCGCGGCCGGCGCGATGCCGCTCGCGATGGCCGGCGGAGGCGCGGCCAAGGCGGGCACCGACACGTGGGAGAACCTGCCGACGGAGCTGTCGACGCCGAAGCCGGCGCAGGCGACGTACGTGTACGCCAGCGACGGCAAGACCCTCATCACGACCTTCTACGACGAGAACCGCCGCGAGGTCGGGCTCGCGCAGATCTCCAAGCTCATGCAGCAGGCGGTCGTCGCCGCCGAGGACACCCGCTTCTACCAGCACCACGGCGTCGACGCCCGCGGCGTCTTCCGAGCCTTCGTGTCCAACAGCCGCGGCGGCGCGCAGCAGGGCGCATCGACGCTGACCATGCAGTACGTGCGCAACGTGCTCAAGAACGACTCGAGCCTCACGCCGCAGCAGCACCTCGACGCATTGTCCGACACCCCGGCTCGCAAGCTGCGCGAGATGAAGCTGGCCATGGCGCTGGAGAAGAGGATGAGCAAGGGCGAGATCCTGCAGCAGTACCTCAACATCGCCTACTTCGGCGCCGGCGCCTACGGCATCTACGCGGCGAGTCAGACGTACTTCGGCAAGAACCCGTCCGAGCTCACGCTGCCGGAAGCGGCACTGCTGGCCGGCCTCCTGCAGTCCCCCGACGCCGACAACCCGATCAGCGGCGACCGGAACGCCGCCATGCACCGCCGGGAGTACACCCTGGACGCGATGGCGAAAATGAAGGTCATCACGCCCGAGGCCGCCGCCGCCGCGAAGGCCACCGAGCTGAAGCTGACCGAAGGCAACCTGCCCAACGACTGCACCGCGGTACCGAAGGAGCACAACGACTGGGGCTTCTTCTGCGACTACTTCCGTCTGTGGTGGAACAACCAGCCCGAGTTCGGCGCCACACCGACGGACCGCGACGAGGCGTTGCGCACCGGCGGGTACAACATCGTCACGTCTTTGGATCCCAACATCCAGGCGGCCGCTCTGTCGCAGTCGCTCGGCGTCTACGGCTACGGCAACGCAAGGTCGCTGCCGCTGGCGGCGGTGGCCCCCGGCAGCGGCCGGATCCTGGCGATGGCCGTGAACCGCCACTACAGCCTCGAAGCCAACCCGCCGCAGCACCCGAACTACCCGAACACCGTGAACCAGCTCGTCGCGGGCGGCAGGAACGTCGCCGGCTACCAGGCCGGCTCGACCTTCAAGATGTTCACGATGCTGACCGCCCTGGAGAACAACCTGCCGTTGAACACCCACTTCAAGGCCCCCGCCCGCCTGGTCACCATCTGGCCGGGCAGCGGCAACGGCAGCTGCGGCGGCCGCTGGTGCCCCGCCAACGAGAGCCCCAGCTGGATGGACGGCGACCGCACCATGTGGAACGGCTTCGGCCGCTCGGTCAACACGTACTTCGTCTGGCTGGAGCAACAGGTAGGCGCCCGCAAGGTCGTGGAGATGGCCCAACGCCTGGGCATCACCTTCCGCGCCGCCGAGGACGCCACCATGGCCGCGAAGGCCGACCAGTGGGGCTCCTTCACCCTGGGCGTGGCGTCGACGACTCCGCTGGACCTGGCCAACGCCTACGCGGCGGTGGCCGCGGGCGGCGTGTACTGCCAGCCCCTGCCGGTCCTGTCGATCACCGACTCCGACGGCAAGCCCGTTGACGCCGCCGGCCCGAAATGCCGCCAGGTCGTGGACCCCGACGTGGCGGCGGCGGCAACCGACGCGGCCCGGTGCCCGGTGGGCAAGTCCTCCGTGTACAGCAAGTGCGACGGCGGCACGGCGGAGGCGGTGTCGGGCATCCTGGCGGGCCGCCCGGTAGCGGGCAAGACGGGCAGCTCGGAGTACAACGCCACGGAGACGTTCGTAGGCTTCACCCCGCAGATAGCCGCCGCCGGCATCGCGGTCAACGCGGACAACCCCAACGACCAGGTGGGCGGCGGCATCTCGAACTCGGTGAACTCAGCGGTGGCCCAGACAATGGCAGCGGCTCTACGCGGCCAGCCCGCCAAGAACTTCCCAGCTCCCAGCCGAGCCCGCGCCATGGGATAACGTTCCGTGACAGAATCTCACGCAACGCAGTTAGGTCGGATCGTGATTTGGTAGCGTCCTGTACCGTAAGGCATAGACCGGAGCACGCCGCCGCCGAAGCCGTCCTCGATCGATCCACACCGGCGACGCATCGGCCCAGCGACGTGAACGATCTCGACCAGCAGGGCAGCGACACGCGTCACGTGCGCGTACACGTGCCGCAGCCCTCGGACGGCGCCGACCATCCCACGCGGGCGTACGCAACCGGCATTGCGTACGTGGGATCGCGGCTCGCACGAGGGCTCCAGGCCGGACCGCGTCGCCGGCCGGTGTGGGCGCCGCGCGCGACGGCGCCGACGGTGAACGACGTGGCGGCACGGCGCGAAAGCGGCAGGCGCGGCCAACGCCAGGACGGCGCGGACCGCGAGCGACGTGGCGGCACGGCGCGAAAGCGGCAGCAGCGTCCCACGCGAGCCGCGCGCGACGCCTGCCGTGGTCAGTACAGCTAGGTGATCAGTACAGCTAGGCCGCGTAGCCGCGCTGGGCGATCCAGTTGGCCATCTTCGCGACGGGGAGGGTGTACGCGCCGACGCCCTCCGCGTCGGCCGGGTCCGCGATCCTCACGGTCTCGCCGCCGTCGCGGTAGCCGACGATCGTGAGGTAGTGCCCGCCCGGGTAGGAGTGGCTGTGGCCCCCGTCGTCGACCGTCGAGCCGGCGATGTTCGCGACCACCGCGTAGCCCGAGCCGATCGCGCTCACGACCGACTTGCGCAGCTCGTCGACGTCCGCGGAAGTCGCCGACTCCCCGCGGATGAAGTGGGGCTCGTAGAAGTTGGTGCCGGTGAAGGAGTTCAGGGCCCTCGCGGTGTCCTCCGACGAGTTGGTGCCGCCCTCCGTCGTGCCCAGGCGCTCCGCGACCTGGGACTGCGACGGGAACAGGCCACGCGCGGTCAGGGCGATGCGCGTCGCCGCCGGGCCGCAGTAGTAGTAGTTCTCCTGCCAGGCGAACTGGTACGAGACGTCCTTCTGGGACGGCTGGGTCGGGGTGGGAGACGCGGACGAGGCGGACGGGGCGGGCGACGACGAAGCGGAAGGCTTTGTGGACGTCGGCGCGGCGGCCGGTGGGGGTGCGTCGCCGCGCTGCTTGGCGCGGGCCGCCGACGACGTCGAGACGCCGTCCACTGTGGACTCCGAGCCGGCCAGGGACGTGGCGTCGGAGGCGGGGTGGTGGTCCAGCGTGGCCACGCCGATGCCGGCGGCCGCGGCCAGGACCAGGGAGGCGGCCGCTACCGGGAGGCGGCGGCCGAGAGGGCGGCGGCCGGACGGAGGGGGTTGCGAGTGGCGGGACTTGTAGAAGTACGACAACGGGGGCACCGCTCCTTCCGCAGCCGCTTACCGGGTTAGCTGACGGGTTCGGGCGGGAAGCTCGCCCTACCGCCGGGGGCCCGAACGGGCACCGGCGGATTCACCCCGGGTGATGCGTGGGTCCCCGGCTCCTGCGCGCGCGACCGGCGGTGGCGGGCGCATAACTCAGCGGATTCGCTTCGGCGTCACCCACCGTGAGTGACTTCGGGCCGCGGCGAACGACATTGACGGTAAACGCGCCGCTCAGGGCACCTGTATCACCCTGCGGATTCAGCCACAGGGCGTGACGCTCATACGAAGGGTGACCGGGTGCGTACGGCCCCCGCGCCGATTTTCACGCCCGAAATCACCCCCTCGACCACCCGGTCCTAGTCTCGCCGGATGCTCGACGGTGCCGACGAAAACCCGCAGCTCAGCGACGCGACGACCGAGCCCGGTCCGCGTCACCTGCGGCCTCGCCGAGGTCGCCACGCTGCCGCACTTGCCGCCGTTCCCGCCCAGATCAGGCGGATGAACGCGGCGATGCCCGCGCAGGTCAAGCGACTGAACGCGGCCGTGCCCGCGCAGGTCAAGCGACTGAACGAGGCCGTGCCTGCGCAGATCAGGCGGTTGAACCTCGCTCAGATCACGCGCCTGCACACATCCCGGGGCGAGAGCTTCCTGCTCCCCGCCGCCGGGAACGACCGGATGCGTCGCGGGCTGGCCACGGCGGCCGTGCTCGCCGTGGCGGCGTTCGGGATCACCACGACGGTGGCCGGGAACGGGCCGGGCAGCGGCTCGGCGGTGAGCCTCACGGCCGAGGCGGACGGCGGCGTCTCCCGCACGGACGGCGGCTCGGTCGCCTCCCGCGGCCGCGGCCGCGACCACGCGGCGGCTCCGAGCGCCAACGCAAAGCAGAACCAGACGAACTCGAAGCAGACAGATCCGGCCCAGGCCGCGTCGAAGGCGCCGGCCACGGCGGACCCGACGCCGACGCGGCCCGCGCCGGTCGGCGGGCTCACGCAGGCCGAGATGGACAACGCGGTCGCGATCGTGGACGTCGCAAAGCGCGAGAACCTGCCGAAGCGGGCGGCCATCGTGGCGCTGGCGACCGCGCTGCAGGAGAGCCACCTGCGCAACCTGGCCAACCCGAACCTGCCCTCGTCGCTCGACCACCCCAACCAGGGCGTCGGGTACGACTACGACTCCGTCGGGCTGTTCCAGCAGCGGCCCAACTGGGGCTCGATCGACCAGCTGATGGACCCGCACGAGTCGGCCCGCCGGTTCTACGCGGCGCTGGTGCGCATCCCGGGCTGGGGCGACTACGCGATCACGGTCGCCGCGCAGATGGTCCAGCGCTCCGCGTTCCCCGACGCGTACGCCAAGTGGGAGGGCCTGGCGACGCAGATCGCCGACACCACGATGCAATAACCCGGGTAGTCACACGATTGCCGGCCCGGTCTCCTCCGGGCCGGCACGACGATGCCTCTATGGACAGACAACCATGGCAGGCAACATGAGACGTTCCCTGACTGCGCTCCTCGTCCTCGCGGTCGCAGCGTCGCCGGCGCTGGCGGCCTGCGATGGGCACGGCAAACCGGTGGCGAAGAACACCGCTCCCCCGCCGACACCCGTCGGGCTGGCGATCTCGCCGACGACCAGTGACGGCGGCGTGCCGATCAGCACGGAGATCGGGCTGAAGGTCAGCGACGGCAAGGTGACCGGCGTGACGCTGACCGACTCGGCCGGCCAGGCGGTCGCCGGCGCGCCGCGCGCCGACGGCAGCTCCTGGGTGCCCGCGACCGCGCTGAAGTACGGCACGTCGTACACCGCGAAGGTCACGGCCGTCGGCGCCGACGGCAAGCCGGTGACGAAGGAGACGACGTTCACCACGGCGGCGAAGCCGCAGGGGCAGCAGATCAACTCCGACCTGAATCTCATCAACGGCGGGACCTACGGCGTCGCGATGCCGATCGTCGTCGAGTTCGGCACCGAAGTACCGCCGGAGTCTCGCGCGGCGGTCCAGCAACGGCTGTTCGTCACGAGCGATCCGCCGCAGCCCGGGACGTGGCACTGGTTCGGCGGCAAGCAGGTGATGTACCGGCCGGAGCACTACTGGCAGCCCGGCACGAAGATCACCGCGCGCAAAGCCCTCAACGGCGTGACCGTCGGCAACGGGCACACCGACGAGGACTACACGGCGACGGTCACGATCGGGCGCAAGCTCACGATCGACATCGACAACGCCACCAAGCAGTTGACCGTGTACCAGAACGACCAGCCGATCAAATCGATGCCGGTCAGCCTGGGCAAGGCGTCGACCCCGTCGTCCAGCGGCACCACTGTGATCATGTCGCGTGAACCGTCGACGGTGTTCCGCACGCCCGAGTACACCGCCTTTGTGGAGTACGCCATGCGCCTGACGTGGGGCGGCCAGTACATCCACGCCGCACCGTGGTCCGTTGGCGATCAGGGCAAGCGCAACGTCTCGCACGGCTGCACCAACGTCTCCACCGCGAACGCCCGCTGGCTCTACGAGTCGGTGCTCGTCGGCGACCCGGTGACCACCCGCGGTACCGAGGTGGCGCTGGACCCGGGCGACGGCTGGACGGCGTGGGACATGTCGTGGGCGGACTACAACAAGGTCTAGAGGGGGAGAGAACCATGGAAGTGATTCGCGCGCCCAGCACCAGCCGCCCTGCGCCGCAGCAGCGGTACTCCGGCGTGGCCTGGATCGGCCGGGACGTGACGGCGATGGAGCCGTCGCGCCTGGCCACGTTCCACGCCCAGTTCAACCCGTGCGCGCGCACCGCGTGGCACAGCTGCCCCTACGGCAGGGTGCTGCACGTGCTGCACGGCGTCGGCCGGGTCCAGCGCCGCGGCGGCCCGGTGCACGAGGTCCGCGCCGGCGACACGATCGTGGTGTCGGCCGGCGAGTGGCACTGGCACGGCGCCGGCCCGCACACCTTCGTGGCCATGGTCTCCACGCACGAGACCGACCCGGAGGGCGCCGGCACCGAGTGGGGCGATCAGGTCACCGACGCCGAGTACTCGCGGGCGCCGCAGGCCACGGCGTTCCGGATGCCGGACACCGATCGTGTACCCGACCGCGAGGCGTGCTGGTGAGCCGCTGACACACCGGTCGCCCAGGGCCCCGCCGCATGCCGCGACGGGGCCCCGATCATGCGTCGGGGTCGTAGGCGTGCAGGCCGATGAGGATGCCGGCGGGGTCGAGGATGTAGCAGCCGTGCCCGACTCCCTTGATCGTGAACGGCTCGACCACCACCTGGCCGCCGTGCTCGCGGACCGCGGCGGTCGCGGTGTCGAGGGAGTCGACGCGGATCACCGGGACGGTGCGCGGCTGGCCGTCGCGGGAGGCGAGCAGGCCGGTGTCGACGCCCGGCGCGTCGCCGCGCGGCGCCACCAGGTAGTCGGGCGCGGCGAACGGGGCCGGGTCCCAGCCGAAGACGGACGAGACGAAGCGGCGGGTGGCGTCCAGGTCCGGGCTGTTGATCTCGACGTAGCTGACGGGCTGGGTCATGCGGGCTCCTCGATGCTTCGCGAACTCAGATCGGTCGCCCAGGCGGCGACGGTCGACAGCGGCGGCCGGGACAGGCGATGCCAGCGGTGCCGGCCGCGCTGCTCGGTGTGGATCAGGCCCGCGTCCTGCAGGACCTTGAGGTGCTGCGACACCGCAGGTCGGCTGACCGGCAGCAGGTCCGCCAGCTGCCCCGTGGTCGCCGGGCCGTGCGACAGCCGCTGCAGCAGCGCCCGGCGCGAACGGTCGGCCAAGGCAACGAATACCAGATCCAGGTCAACGTCCATTGGTAAGCAAAACCTTACGCGTAAGTCAGTCCTTACGCAATCGGGGCACGTGGCGGCGGTACTCGCTGACGGTCGGGTCGCCGGCCAGCCAGAAGCGCCACGGCAGGTCGTGCGCGCCGGTGACACCGACCCGCGGTCCCGCCACGACCTCGCCCGGCGGGTCGTCGCCCTCGCTCAGGTGGCCGTCCATGAGGTACGTCCCGTAGAAGTCCCGCCCGACCGCCAGCGCGCTGCACAACCGCGCGGGACCGCGGGCCAGCTCCGCGTCGGAGCGCGCCGCCGGGCGCCGGGAGCGGGCCGTCTCGAGGCCGCCGACCACCTCCCCGGCGCGCAGCAGGACCGCCGAGGCGGTGCCCTCCGTGCCGGTGACGACGTTCAGGCAGTAGTGCATGCCGTAGGTGAAGTACACGTAGGCGTACCCGGCCGGGCCGAACATGATGGTGTTGCGCGGCGTGCGGCCGCGGTGCGCGTGCGAGGCGGGGTCCTCGCCGGTGCCCGAGTACGCCTCGACCTCGGTCAGGCGCACGGTGACCCCGCCGGCGGTGAGGCGGCACCCGAGCAGGGCCCGGGCCGCGTCCTCGACCGGGCCCTGCAGGCGCGACAGCAGCGTCACGAGCGGATCAGCGCGACGCGCTCGACCAGGTCGTCGACCGTCCGCTCCACCGGCGGCAGGGGGAAGCCGGGGATGAACTGGCGCATGGCGACCGCGCCGTGCAGCGAGGTCCACAGGGTGGTGGCGTCGGCGAAGGGGTCCAGGCTGGCGGAGCGGCCGGCCTTGACGCAGCCGTCGAGCGCCTCGACGAGGGTCATGAACGACTCGAGCCGGTGCCGCCAGACCTCGGGCAGCTCGGTGATGTCCCGCGGCGAGCCGATCTTCGGGCGGTTGGCCCGCTGCCGGCCGAAGAGGACGCGGTACCGCGCGGGCTCCTCCATGCCGAACCGCGCGTACGCGTGGCAGCCGGACCGCAGCCGCTCGACCGGGTCCTCGACGCCCTCGGCGGCGTCGAGGACCAGCCGGCGCAGCCGCTCGAAGGCGATGTCGAGCACGGCCTCGAGGATCGCCTCGCGGTCGGCGAAGTGCGTGTAGATCGACGGCGCGGAGATCCCCGCCTCGCGGGCCACCGAGCGCAGCGTGAGGGCCTCCTCGTCGCCCTCGCGCTCGAGCAGCCGCTCGGCCGCGGCCACGATCTCGTCGCGCAGCAGGCCGCCCTCGCCGCGGCGGTTGCGGGTTCGGCCACCCCCGCCTGCGGAGGTGGCCGAACCGGTCGAATCCGACTTCATGGTTTCATCATGCCGTCTGCAGCGCGGGCTCGGCCGCGGGGACATCGTCGGCGACGACAACCTCGGCGCGCCGCGGGGTGGCCGGCCGGACGAGGAGCACGGCGACCGCCATGAGCAGGGCGACCCCGGCGGCGATGAGGGCGCCGCGGTCCATCGCGTCGGTGAAGGCCTTGTCGGCGACCTCGATGACGTGCTGCGCGGCCGGCGCCGGCAGGCTCGCCGCCATGCCATGGGCCGTGGGCAGGTCGTTGTGTGCCGGGCCCAGATCGGTACCGACGGCGGAACGGTAGGCGGAGGAGACCACGGTGCCGAGGACCGCGATGCCCAGCACGCCGCCCAGCTCGCGGATCACGCTGTTGAGCGCGCTCGCCATCGAGGCGAACTGCTGCGGCACCGAGCCGCTGATCTGCAGGCTCGCCGGAGCCATCATCATGCCCATGCCGAGGCCGATGACCGCAGTGCCGACGGCGACCCGCCAGAAGGCGGTGTGCACGCCGGTGGTGGAAAGCTCCAGCAGGCCGGCGGTGGCCAGGAACAGGCCCAGCGCCAGGGTGCCGCGCACGCCGAGGCGGCGGGAGATGAGCGGCGAGGTGGCCGACGTGGCGGCCATGGCCACGGCGAACGGCATCGCGCCCAGGCCGGCCACGAGCGGGCTGTAGCCGTGCACCAGCTGCAGGTACTGCGACAGCTCGAACAGCGTCCCGAAGAGCACGAAGAACACCACGGCGAGGCTCAGCGCGGCGATCGCGAAGGTGCGGTTGGCGAAGAGGTCGAGGCGGACCAGCGGCGAGCCGCCCCGGGCCGCCACGCGGCGCTGCCAGAGCACGAACACGGCGACGAGCACGGCCGCGGCGGCGAGCTCGGCGAGGGTCACGGCGTCGGACCAGCCGCGCGACGGTGCCTGGATGACGGCGTCGACGAGGGCCGCGACCGCGGCGGTGGACAGCAGTGCGCCGAGGAGGTCGAGGCGCCCGCCGCGCACCGGCGGGATGGCCGGGACGAGGGCGAACACGGCACCGATGGCGAAGGCGACGAGCGGCACGTTGATCCAGAAGGCGCTGCTCCACGAGAAGTGCTCGAGCAGGGCGCCGCCGGTGACGGGGCCGATGAGCACGCCGATGCCGGCCGCGGCCGACCAGGCGCCGAACGCCTTCGGGCGCTCCACCGGCGGGAAGATCCGCGTGATGATCGCCAGCGTCGCCGGCATGACGAACGCGGCGCCGAGGCCCATCACCGCCCGCCAGGCGATGAGCTGGCCCGGCGAGTCGGACAGCGCCGCGACCGCCGAGCCGCCGCCGAAGACGGCCAGGCCGCCGATCAGGGCGTTGCGCGGGCCGAGCCGGGCGCCGAGGGTGCCGGCCAGGATCAGGGCCGAGGCGAAGACGAGGGTGTACGCGTCGGTGATCCACTGCAGGTCGGAGGTGCCCGCGCGCAGGGCGTGCGCCAGCGACGGCAGTGCGGTGTTGAGCACGGAGTTGTCGAGGGTGACGGCGACGAGGGTCAGGCTGAGCACCGCGAGAGCGGCCCAGCGGCGCGGGTACTCGTGCATGGCGCAGGCTCCTTACGGACGTATGTTTACGTCCGTAAGGTTAGACCCGTCAGCTAACGCTTGTAAAGTTAATCCACTCTGTCGCCGTGGTCACACTGTCGAGCACGTCGCGGACCGGGGTGACGCCGATGCCGGGACCCGCCGGGACGGCCACGTGACCGTCGTCGAGCTTGAACGGCTCGGTGATGTCCTGCGCGTAGTAGCGGTCGGAGGCGGACGTGTCGCCCGGCAACGTGAAGCCCGGCAGCGCGGCGAGCGCCACGTTGGCCGCCCGGCCCAGGCCGGTCTCGAGCATGCCGCCGGCCCAGACCGGCACCCCGTTGGCGGCGCACACGTCGTGGATGCGCCTCGCCTCGAGATACCCGCCGACCCGGCCCGGCTTGATGTTGACGATCCGGCAGGCGCCCATGGCGATCGCGTCCGCGGCCGCCCGCGCGCTGGTGATCGACTCGTCCAGGCAGATCGGGGTGCGCATCATGGTGGCCAGCCGCGCGTGGCCGCGCAGGTCGTCCTCCGGCAGCGGCTGCTCGACGAGCAGCAGGTCGAACGGGTCGAGGCGGGCCAGCCGGTCGGCGTCGGCCAGCGTGTACGCGGTGTTGGCGTCGACCTGCAGCAGCACGCCGTCGCCGAAGCGCTCGCGCACCGCACGGACCGGCTCGACGTCCCAGCCGGGCTCGATCTTGAGCTTGATCCGCAGGTAGCCCTCGCCGAGGTACCCCTCGACGGCGTCCAGCAGCGCCGGGATCGACTCCATGATCCCGACGGAGACGCCGGCCGGCACGCGGTCGCGCACCGCGCCGAGGAAGGCGCCCAGCGGCATCCCGGCCGCGCGCAGGTGCGCGTCGAGGACCGCGGTCTGCACCGCCGCCTTCGCCATCGGGTGCCCCTTGAGCGGCTCGAACAGCGGCTCGAGGGCGTAGGCGTGCCCCTCGAAGCGGGCCAGGAGCGGCACGATGTACCGCTTGATGAACGCCTCGGCGCCGTCGACGTACTCGGCGGAGTACAACGGCGCGCTCAGCGCCACGCACTCGCCCCAGCCCTCGGCGTCGGTCGTGACCGCCCGCACCAGCAGCACATCGCGCTCGTGCTCGGTGCCGAACGACGTGCGGAACGGCGCCACGAGCGGCATCGCGATCCGCCGCAGCTCCAGACCCTGTAACCGCGCGCTCATCCGTTGACCTCCAGTCGGTAGTGCCCGTCCCGCGTCATGCCGGCGATGCGGTAGCCGGCGGCCAGGCGGCCCGTCAGCGCGTCGCGCACCGCGTGCCGCCAGCGCAGCGCCGCCTGGGGGTCGCGCCCGCGCAGCTCCTCCACGTCCGACGGCACGGCGACGGTGAGCGCGAGCGCCGCAGGGTGGGGCTCGTGCCAGACCGGCTCGTCGCCGTCGCGCGAGACCAGCGGCTCGGCACCGTCGGCGCCGACCCCGGCGACCGGCGCACCGGCGGCGAGCTCCCGCACCCGCGCGTCGGCCAGCCGCCACACGACGAGCACGCGGTCGGTCAGGTCGCCGCTGTTGATGCCGTCGGTCATCCGGCCGTAGAAGCCGGGCAGGTACTCGGCCACCTCCGCGCCGAGGCGCTGCAGGTTGAAGTACGCGTTGCGGCCGATGAGCGGGTCGTAGGTCCAGTGCACCTCGGGCACCCCGCGCGCCAGGGTCCAGGCCCGCTGGTGCAGCTTGAGGGCCCGCCCGACACCCTGGCCGTGCCCGCCGCGCTCGACGCCGGCCAGGTGCGAGTGCAGGTGCAGGACGCCGTCCGGGCCGGACCCTTCACGGCCGAAGAAGCCGACCGCGGCGCCGATCAGGACGCCGGCGCGGTAGGCGCCGGCGACGTAGTTGCCGGAGTGGGCGTACGTGCGCAGCATCGACGGCGACGCGATCTCGGCGGGGTGCGCCGCCCGCCAGACCCGCTGCAGCAGCGCCGAGCACTCGTCGAGCTCGGCGATCGAGGACAGCTCGACCAGCTTGAGGCCGATGCGGTCGGCGGCCTCGGCCGCGCAGGCCCACGCCTCGGCCACGCCGTCCATCACTCCGCCCGCCCGATGGCGCCCGCGAGCGAGCTGACCAGTGCGGCCCGTTCCGGCAGGCTGGACAATTCGATCCACTCCCCTTCCGCATGTGCGTTGCCGCCGATCGCGCCGAGCCCGTCGAGGGTCCGCACGCCGACGCCGGCCGTGAGATTGCCGTCCGAGCCGCCGCCGACCGCCTCGCCGACGATCGCCCGCCCGGTCAGGGCCTGCGACAGCCGCTGGGCCAGCGCGAACAGCTCGGCCGAGGCCGCCTCGGGCATCGCCGGGCGGGCCGGTCCGGCCTCGACGCGGACCGCGGCGCCGGGCAGCACCGGCGCCAGCGCGTGCAGGGCGGCGTCGACCCGGCGCAGCTCCGCCGGGTCGAAGGAGCGCACGTCGACGCTGACCCGCCCGACCGCCGGCACGGTGTTGCTGGTCGTGCCGGCCGAGGCGTCGGTCGGCGTGACGGTGGTGCCCCGCTCGGCGTCGCCGAGCGCCGCGATGCGCAGGATCTGGTGCGACAGCTCCACGCCGGCGTTGATCCCGCGGTGCGGCGCGTTGCCGGCGTGCGAGGCGCGGCCGGTGACCCGCACCGAGTAGTGCGCGATGCCCTTGCGGGCGACCTTCAGCCGCCCGGCCGAGCTGCCCTCCAGCACCAGCGCGCCGGCGGCGCCGCGGGCGGTGTCCTCGATGAGCGCGGTGGAAGTCGGCGAGCCGATCTCCTCGTCGGCGTTGATGACGACGGCGACGCCGTCGAGGTCGTCGAGCGCGGCGAGGGCGTGGAAGAGCACGACCAAACCGCCCTTCATGTCCACGACGCCGGGGCCGGTGGCGCGGTCGCCGTCGACGGAGAACGGCCAGCGGGCGATCGTCCCGCGCGGCCAGACGGTGTCGTAGTGCCCGATGAGCACGACCCTCGGCGGCCCGTCGCCGAAGCACCATCGCAGGTGCGGCCGGTCGCCGACGACGATGCGCTCGGGCGCCCGGCCGATGCGCCGCTCGCCGACGGCGGCCACGACGTCGGCGCAGCGGGCGAGGGCGTCCAGATCCGCCGACGGTGACTCCGTGCCGACCAGTTCGGCGAGGTCGTCGAGCATCTGCGGTGCGGCGGCCAGCAGGCCGGCCCGTAAGGTGTCAGGCGCCGTCATCCACTCACCGTAGCCGCCGGACCGGGTGCGCCGGCGGGCAGCTTCGCGCGCACGGTGGCCGCCTGGGCCGGGTCGAGCTCGTCGAGGATGTCCAGGCTGTGCCGCCACGCGTCGGCGGCCGCGGCGGCGTCGCCGGTGGCCGCGTGCGCGTCGCCGAGGTGCGACAGCACGCACGCCTGTCCGGCCCGGTCGCCGAGCTCGCGGTAGGCGCGCAGCGCGTGGCCGTAGCAGGCGATCGCCTGGCGCGGGTCGCCGAGGCGGTGGTGGGCGTAGCCGACGGCGTCCCAGGTGCCGGCCTCGCCGTGGCGGTCGCCGACCTCGCGGTTCTCCACCAGCGCGTCGCGGCACCGGCGCAGCGCCCGCTCGTACTCGCCGAGCTGTCCCATGATCCAGCCGGTGGCGTTGAGGGCGCGGGCCCGCCACAGCTTGTCGCCGAGCCGCTCGAACAGCGCCAGGGCCTGCTCGCTGTGGCTCAGCGCGTCGCGGTAGCGCCGCTGGGCGTGCTGCAGCCAGCCGAGGTGGTAGTGGGCGCGCGCGAGGCCGGGCGCGTCGTCGAGCTGCTCGAAGAGGCACAGCGCGGTCCACAGGTACTGGTGCGCCTCGTCGAAGCGGCCGATGCGGGCGTACACCTGGCCGAGCTCGCACGACGCCGCGCCCTGCCCCGGACGGTCGCCGAGGCGGCGCAGCGCGCGCAGGGCCGCCTCCTGCACGGCGACGAGCTCCTGCCACTGCCCGTGCCAGTCCAGGAAGGTCGTCATGGCCGCGGCGAGGCGCCAGGTGTGCTCGTCCAGCCCGCGCTCGGCGGACAGGCGCACCGCGGCCAGCAGGCAGCGGTGCTCGTCGGCGAACCACGCCTGCGCCTGCTCCCGCGGCGGCTCCGGCACCGCGATCGCCGGGTGCTTGGCCGCCCGCGGCACCGGGTCGCGGGCCGGGTCGAGCTGCTGCGCGGCCGCCTGCGCGGTGGCGACGTAGTGCTCGAGCAGCCGGTCCACGGCGGCGGAGCGGTCGGCCTCGGGGTCGTGGGTCTCGACCAGCTCGGAGGCGTATGCGCGCAGCAGGTCGTGGAAGGTGTACCGCCCGGTGCGCTGCTCCACCACCAGCCCGGCCCGGTCGAGCTCGGCCAGGCTCGCCCGCGCCGCCGCGGCCGGCACGCCGGCGAGTGCGGCGACGGCGTCGATGCCGAGGTCGGGGCCCGGGCCGAGGCTCATCCGGCGCAGCACCTCGGCGGCCGCGGGGCTCAGCGCCCGGTAGGACCAGGAGAACACCGCCCGCATGTCGGAGGCCGGGTCGGCGCCGGCGATCGCGTCGAGCCCGCCGGAGGCGCCGAGCTGGTCGGCGAGCGCGGACAGCGGCAGCTCCGGCCGGGTTGCTGCGCGCCCGGCGACGACGGCGAGCGCGAGCGGCAGCCGGGCGCAGGCGCCGACGATCCGCTCGACCGCCTCCGGCTCGGCGGCGACCCGGCGCGCACCGAGCCGGCTGACCAGCAGGTCGCGGGCCTCGGCGTCGGTCAGCAGGTCGACCGGCACCGGCACGGCGCCCTCGATCGCCACCAGCGAGGTCAGCGGGTCGCGGCTGGTGACGACGACCAGGCACCCGGGCGCGGCCGGCAGCAGCGGGCGGACCTGCTCGGCGTCGCGGGCGTTGTCGAGCACGATCAGCACCCGCTGGCCGGCCAGGCGGCTGCGCAGCAGGCCGGAGAGGCCGGCGAGGTCGCCGGGGATGCGCTCGGCCGGCACGCCGAGCGCGTCGAGGAACCCGCGCACCGCGTCGGCAGGCGGCATGGGCCGGTTGGCCGGGTCGAAGCCGCGCAGGTTGACGTACAGCTGCCCGTCGGGGAACCGGTCGGCGACCCGGTGCGCCCAGTGCACCGCGAGCGCGGACTTGCCGACGCCGGCCGTGCCGGACACGACGGCGACGAACACGGCGCTGCCCGGCGGGGTCCACTCGGCCGGCAGCAGCGCGTCGAGGCGGGCCAGCTGCCCGGCCCGCCCGGCGAAGGTGCGCACCGCGAGCGGGATCTGCGCGGGCACCGGGCCGGGGGGCTCGGCGGCGTCGCGCTGCTCGGGCTCCGGCGCCGCGCGCACCGGGGCCGGCGGCGGGTCGAGGTCGGCGTCCTGGCGCAGCATCGCGGACTCGAGCCCGCGCAGCGCGTTGCCGGGCTCGATGCCGAGATCGTCGCGCAGGGTCCGGCGCAGCCGCTGGAAGGCGCCCAGCGCATCGGCCTGGCGGCCCGTGCGGTACAACGCGAGCATCAGCTGGCCGTGCAGCTGCTCGTCGAACGGGTGCTCGCGGGTGAGCTGCTCGAGCTCCGGCAGCAGCTGGGCGTGCTGCCCGAGCCCCAGCCGGGCCTGCAGCAGGGCGCGCTTGCCCTGCAGCCACAGCTGCTCGAGCCGCTGCGCCTGCTCCTCCAGCCACGTGACGCCGGTCGCGTCGGCCATCGGCTGGCCGCGCCACAGCTCCAGCGCCCGCTGCAGGTCGCGGGCCCGTGCGGCGTCGTCGCGGTCCTGCAGGCCGGCGGCGATGAGCCGCTCGGCGACGGCGACGTCGGTCCCGTCGGCGCCGACGTCCAGCACGTATCCGGGCGGGCGGGAGCGCACGGCCGACTTGTCCGACAGGGTGCGTCGCAGGTAGGACAAATGGCTCTGCAGCGCGTTGACGGCGTTGGGCGGCGGCGCGCCGTCCCAGACCAGCTCGACGAGGCGCCCGGTGCTCACGACCTCGCCGGCGTGCAGCCCGAGCACGGCGAGGACCGCCTTGCGGCGCAGGCCCTGCACCGGGCGCGGCTCGTCGCCGACCACCACGTCGATCGGTCCGAGAAGCCGCACCCGCACCGTGGCCGCCCCCCAACGGTAGATTGACGGCTGCCTATTGCGATTGCGCCGTCACGAGCCAGGCCGAACAATACCTCGCGAAAGGTATCTTGTAAGTCCCATTCCCATCACCGCCGCGGTGCGCGGCACACGTCACGTTGCGATGTTGATGCCGGTGGCTACGTTGAAGGCATGGCGCAGCAGGCGAAGTACGACCGCAGGGAACAGTACGACCAGATCGCCTCCGGCCTGTTGCCGGGCGAGAGCATCATCGCGGTCTACGACGCGGTCGGGGTCGGCACCGGATTCATCGGCCTCACCGACCGGCGGGTGATCCTGCAGGACCGGTCGTTCGTCGGCAAGCGGGTCGCGATCACCTCGATCCCCTACGGCAAGGTCACCGCGGTCTCGGTGGTGAGCAACAAGTCGTGGGCCGGCAGCTTCTTCAGCAGCGGCACGGTGGCAGTGCACGTAGGCACGCACACCTACGAGGTCGACGTGCGCGGCGTCGAGAAGACGCAGCACATCCACAACGTGATCCTGCATTACGCAGGTCGATGAGCGGGCCGGTGGCGCCACGGTGGCGGCCATGGGTCATCCTGGATGGCGGACCACCACCCCCGAGGAGGACTCGTTGCCGATCCTGTTCCGTAAGGCGTTCCGCATCGGCCCCCTGGTGCTGAACTTCACCCCGAAGGGGTTCTCCTCCTGGGGCCTGAAGCTCGGCCGCTGGTCGTGGAACTCGCGCACCCGGGCGCACCGCTACGACCTGCCGGGCCCGTTCTCGTGGCGCAGCAAGGGCAAGCGCAGCCAGGACTGACCCGGCCGCGCCCGCCCCGGGGCGACCGCCGCGACTAGAGCCGGTAGAAGTCGGTGTAGTGGTTCGGCGAGTACCAGGTCGCCCCGGTGCCGCGGTTGATGATGATGCGCTTCGCGTCGCGCGCGGCGCCCTTGTTGCGCGGGATGACGTCGTACTCGTAGTAGGTCGCGCCCGACGGCAGCTCGCCCTCGTTGTTGTAGTACCGGCCGCCGGCGAAGTTGTACTTGCCGTAGGGCCAGGCGTACCAGTTGCGCGAGGTCGGGAAGCCCAGGCTGCTCCAGCCGGACCGGGCGGTGCGCGCGTCGGCGCAGCCGGAGATGGTGCACGAGGAGAAGACCGACGCGTGTGCGGCGGTCGCCGGGGCCACCAGCATGCCGGTCAGCAGCACGACAGCGACGGCGAGACGGCTCAGCAAGCGAGTCATGCGGACATCGTCGCGCATAAATATCGACGAGCGGGAGATTACTGATGAACAGGTACCGCCGCGATATGTAACGAGACGACGGGCAGCGAACGCGGGTCGACGCTCCACTGCGACGCGACCCGGAACACGTCGTTCTCGTCGACCAGCGCGTCCTCGTCGGACATGAACACGTCGGCGCCGTAGGCCCGCGCCCAACGGTGCATGACCAGGCTGCGGTCGGTCGCGAAGTACTGGACCTCGGCGCCGAGCTGCATCGACAGCGCGGCGATCCCGCTCCACCGGAACAGCCACTTGCCCGCCACGAGGCACCACTGGTCGACCACCGTGACCACCACCCGGTCGTCGGTGAAGTGCGCCAGGTCCAGCCCGGTGCGCGGCTCCACGACGCCGAGGTCCTTCAGGCCCAGCGCGTCCATCACGAGTCGCGGCTCGGCCCGCACGGCCAGCCACGCCATCTTGGGCCCGAAGCCCGCTGTCGTCATGTCACGAAGATAGCCCTTGACACCCGGGTTCGTCGGTTGCATGGTTAGTTACATGAGTAACGAACCAACCAACCTGGACGAGTGATGGACGACGGGCGGCCGATCTTCCTGCAGATCGCGGAGCAGATCGAAAACTCGGTGATCGACGGCAGCCTGCCCGAAGAGGGCCAGGTCCCGTCGACCAACGAGCTCGCCGCCTTCCACCGGATCAACCCCGCCACCGCCGCGAAGGGCATCAACCAGCTCGTCGACGACGGCATCCTCTACAAGAAGCGAGGCATCGGCATGTTCGTCTCCCCCGGCGCGCAGGCCAAGCTCCGGCAGCGCCGGCGCGACCAGTTCGCGGCGCTGTACCTCCAGCCGCTGCTCGCCGAGGCGGCGAAGCTCGGCATCCACACCTCCGAGCTGAAGTCGATGATCGAGCGGTACGAGGAGAACCGATGAGCACGGTGGTACGCGTTTCCGGGGTGACCAAGCGCTACGGCTCGGTCACCGCCCTCGACGACGTGAGCTTCGAGCTGCAACGCGACCGCATCTACGGCCTGCTCGGGCGCAACGGCGCCGGCAAGACCACGCTGATGCAGGTCCTGACCGGCCAGCAGATCGCCACGGCGGGCGCGATCGAGGTGTTCGGCGCCCACCCCTACGAGAACGCACAGGTCCTGCGGCAGGTCTGCTTCATCAAGGAGAGCCAGCGATACCCGGACACCTTCCGCGTCCGCGACGCGATGTTCGCCGGCCGGATGCTGTTCCCGAACTGGGACGAGGCCTTCGCCCGAAGGCTCCTGCAGGACTTCGACCTGCCGCCGAAACGCCAGATCAAGAAGCTGTCCCGCGGCATGCTCTCGGCCCTCGGCGTGACCATCGGCCTCGCCTCCCGCGCGCCGCTGACGTTCTTCGACGAGCCCTACCTCGGCCTCGACGCCGTGGCCCGCCAGCTGTTCTACGACCGGCTCCTGGCCGACTACGCCGAGTTCCCGCGCACCGTCGTGCTCTCCACCCACCTCATCGACGAGGTCAGCGACCTGATCGAGCACGTGCTGCTCATCGAGCGCGGCCGGCTCGTGCTCGACGAGAGCGCCGAGTCGCTGCGCGGCCAGGTCGTCACCCTGACCGGCCCGGCCAGCGCCGTCGACACCCTCACCGCCAACGCCGACGAACTGCACCGCGAGCGCCTCGGCGCGCTGACCCGCGCCACGGTCCGCGGCCGGGTCGAGCCCGGACAGGCCCGCGCGGCCGGCGTCGAGCTGCAGCCGGTGTCGCTGCAGCAGCTGGTCGTCCGCATCACCACCGCCGAGCAGAAGGAGCACGTGTCATGAACCGCCTCGCCGCGATCGCACGCCTGCAGGCCGTCGGCCGACGCGACGCGCTGCTCTGGCCGATCGTGATCCTGGCCATCGCGTTCGTCACCAACGTGGTGGTCTTCGCGTCCATCACCGACCAGATCAAGGGCGAGGATCCCATCACCGGCGCCCTGGCCAGCATCTACTTCACGTCCCTCGCGTTCGGCGCGGTCGCGGTGACGCAGCACTTCCCGTTCGCGCTGGGCCTGAGCGTCACCCGCCGCGAGTTCACGGCCGCTCTGGGCCTGTTCGCACTGGCGCAGACCCTCCTCTATTCGGCTGTCCTGGTGCTCCTGCAGACCATCGAGAACGCCACCGACGGCTGGGGCCTGCACCTGCGCTTCTTCGGCCTGGGCCTGTTCGACGACTACTCCCCGCCGGTGCAGTTCGTCATGTACGCGGTGCCCCTGCTCCTCATGACCCTGATCGGCACGACGCTCGGCGCCCTGTACATCCGCTGGCGCACCAACGGCATCCTCACCGCAACGGCGGCCACGATCCTGCTCCTCGGCGCCGCGGCGGCCCTGCTGGGCTACTACAACGGCTGGCGCGCGGTGGGCCACTGGCTGACACACACGAGCCCCGTGGCCCTGTTCGCGGGCTGGCCCCTGCTGCTGGTCCTGGCCTTGGCCGCCGGCTCGTTCGGCGCTCTTCGCCGCGCAACTCCCTGATCCTGTGGCCATTTACGAAAAATCCGGCGCCTCCGGCGCCGAATTTTTCGGACTTATCATCATTTTATAGGGTTCGCTCGCATGCAGTGCTGCTGCTGGAGCGCACCCGTGGAGTGCGGCGCACCTGCAGGATGCGACGGACGCATTTTCTTTCCACGATCAATGCGCTTTCGACCCTCCTACGGACCGCGCACCGAAAAGCGCGTGATCGCGGAAAGAAAATGCCGCGCCGCGCCTCAGCCGACGGTCTCCGCCGGCTCCGCGATCCACTCGTCGGGTCCGGTCTGGCGCCACACGAGATCCCCGACCGGCGCCGAGTCGTCGCCGCCCGACGCCCGCCCGGAACGCCACAAGGGCAGCGAACGCAGGCGCTCCTCCAGGACCCGTCGGGCGACCTCAGGCGGCGCGTCCGGAGGCGTCCCGCGCAACTCGCCGCAGGTCATCCCGCCCGCCGCGTCGAGCACCGTGGTGCGCCAGGCCGACGGGGTGCGGTACAGCAGTACCGAACGGAAGGCATGCACGGGATCAGTGTCCGCACGTCAGTCGCGCGGGATGACCTGCTCACCGGACCAGTCGCGCCAGCGGTCGAGCTTGTCGGCGGCGGTGGCGAGCTGGTCGGAGACCGGGCCGGGGCCGGTGGAGCCGGGCGTGGTACGCGCGGCCAGCGCCCCGGGCACCGAGAACACCTCGCGGACGGCGGGGGTCAGGTGCGGGCTCACCGCCGCGAGGTCGGAGTCGGAGACCTCATCGAGGCCGATCTCGCGCGCGGCGCAGATGACCACGAGCTTGCCGGTGATCTCGTGCGCCTCGCGGAAGGCGACGCCCTGGCGGACGAGCCACTCGGCGACCTCGGTGGCGAGGGTGTATCCGACCGGGGCCTGCGCGGCCAGCCGGTCGACCCGCACGGTCATCGTCGAGATCATGCCGGCGAGCGCGGGCAGGACGAGCTCGAGCGTGTCGACGGCGTCGAAGACGGGCTCCTTGTCCTCCTGCAGGTCCCGGTCGTACGCCAGGGCGAGGCCCTTGAGCATCGTGAGCACGCCGGTGAGGTGCCCGACGAGCCGGCCCGACTTGCCGCGGGCGAGCTCGGCGATGTCCGGGTTCTTCTTCTGCGGCATGATCGACGAGCCGGTCGCGAAGGCGTCGTCGAGCTGCACCCAGCCGAAGGCGGGCGTCGTCCAGAGCACGACCTCCTCGCCGAGGCGCGACAGGTGTACGCCGGTCAGCGCCGCCACGAACAGGAACTCGGCGACGAAGTCCCGGTCGGCGACGGCGTCGATCGAGTTGGGCGCCGCGGAGGCGAAGCCGAGCTCCTTGGCCACCTGCGCCGGGTCCAGCGGCAGCGACGAGCCCGCGAGGGCGCCGGCGCCGAGTGGGCTCACGGAGGCGCGGGCGTCCCAGTCGCGCAGCCGGTCGAGGTCGCGCAGCAGCGCCTGGACGTGCGCGAGCAGCTGGTGGCCGAACGCGATCGGCTGGGCCGGCTGCAGGTGCGTGAAGCCGGGCGCGGGCGTGTCGACGTGCCGGGCGGCCTGCTCCATGAGCGCGTCGGCGAGCTCGACGATGCGGGAGGCGACCCCGCGGGCGTGGTCGCGCAGGTACAGCCGCAGGTCGGTGGCGACCTGGTCGTTGCGCGAGCGCCCGGCGCGCAGCTTGCCGCCGAGCGTGCCGAGCCGCTCGAGCAGCCCGCGCTCCAGGGCGGTGTGCACGTCCTCGTCGTCGACGGTCGGGCGGAAGTCGCCGGCGGCGCAGGCGGACTCGAGGTCGTCGAGGGCGGCGAGCATCCGGCCGAGCTCGTCGGCGTCGAGCAGGCCGGCGCGGGCGAGGACCCGGGCGTGTGCGCGGGAGCCGGCGAGGTCGTACGGTGCGAGCCGCCAGTCGAACTGCACACTCACGGACAGCCGGGCGAGGGCCTCGGCGGGCCCTCCGGCAAAGCGTCCGCCCCACAGGCGGGTCGGGGTCTCAGAAGCCACGCAACGATCCTTCCACAGCACGTAGCGCAAGATCACCGCAACGTAAGGGCCCTACGAGCGGCTACTAAATCATGGAAATGTCCGATAAATGCGGCGCGGAGCGTCGTATTTATCGGGATAGTTCGGAGGCCTCGTCGGCGGGCTGGCTCCAGGCCGTCAGCTTTGCGGCCAGCAGCTCCCCCGCCGCCGGTCGCGCCGGATCGGGGGCCTCGCGCGCCACCACCAGGATCGTGTCGTCGCCCGCGATCGTGCCCACGATGTCGGGCAGGCCGGTGCGGTCGATCGCGCTGGCCAGGAACTGCGCCGCGCCCGGCGGCGTGCGCAGCACCACGAGGTTGCCGGACCAGTCCACGCCCGTGAGCAGCTCGCGCAGCAGGCGGATGAGGCGCGTCGGGGCCTCCTCGGCCGGGCGCAGCGCCCGCTCGCCGTCCTCCGGGATGAGATACGCCCCGCGCACCTTCACGGCCCGCAGCTCCTCCAGGTCACGCGACAGGGTCGCCTGCGTGACCTGGAAGCCGTCGCCGGCCAGCAGCTCGGCGAGCTCGGTCTGCGAGTGCACCGCCGCGCCGCGGATCAGCGCCGAGATGCGGTCCAGCCGTGCCGCCTTGGTGCCCGGAGCGCTCATCGTCGTTCCAGCAGGAACGCCAGCAGGGCCTTCTGGGCGTGCAGCCGGTTCTCGGCCTCGTCCCAGATCGCCGACTGCGGTCCGTCCATCACCTCGTCGGTGATCTCGTCGCCACGGTGTGCGGGCAGGCAGTGCAGGACAATGGCGCCCGGCTTGGCGCTCACGAGCAAAGAGCCGTTGATCTGGTACGGCAGGAAGGGCGTCCGCCGATCCAGCCCGTCGCCCTCCTGGCCCATCGACGTCCACGTGTCGGTCACGAGCACGTCGGCGTCCTTGGCCGCCTCGGCCGGGTCATCGACGACCTCGACCACGCCACGCTGCCGCGCGGCGGCGAGGATCTCGGGGTCGGGCTCGAAGCCGGGCGGGCCGGACAGCCGCACCCGCATGCCGGCGGTGGTGCCCGCGAGGGCGTAGGAGTGCCCCATGTTGTTGGCGGTGTCGCCGAGGTACGTCATGATGCGCCCCTGCGTCCCGCCGAGCCGTTCCCGCACGGTCTGCAGGTCGGCGAGCAGCTGACAGGGGTGGAACCCGTCGGTGAGGGCGTTGACGACCGGCACGGTGGCGCCGGCGGCGAGCTCGGCGAGCCGGGCGTCGGAGTTGGAGCGGATGACGATCGCGTCCACGTAGCGCGAGAGCACCTTGGCGGCGTCGCCGATCGTCTCGCCGCGGCCGAAGTGGGTCTTGGACGCGTCGATGATGATCGGGGCAGCGCCGAGCTGGGCGATGCCGACCTCGAAGGACACCCGGGTGCGCAGCGACGGCTTCTCGAAGATGACCGCGACCGCCTTGCCGGCCAGCGGCTTGACGCCGTTGCGGTCGGCCTTCATCGCGGCCGCGAGCTCGAGGACCTGCAGCTGCTCGGCCGGGGTCAGGTCGTCGTCGCGGAGAAAGTGCCGGACGGTCATGACGGCTGCACCGCCGTGAGCGACGGGCCGAGGGCGGCCACGAACGCGTCGGCCTGCTCCTCTGTGAGGATCAGTGGCGGTGCGATGCGCAGCACGTCCGGCTGCGCGGCCTGGGCCAGGAAGCCCTTGTCGCGCATGACGGCGGCCAGGGCGCCGGCCGCCGGGCCGCGCAGGACGATGCCGAGCAGCAGGCCGGAGCCGCGCACGCCGGTGACGAGCGGGTGGCCGAGCGCCTCGACGCCGCGGCGGATGCGCTCGCCGAGCCGCTTGGTCGCGTCGAGCAGGTGCTCGGACTCGATGGTGTCGAGCACGGCGAGCGCGGCGGCGCAGCAGACCGGGTTGCCGCCGAACGTGGAGGCGTGCATGCCGGGGCCGAGCAGCGTCGCGGCGTCGTCGAAGGCGATCATCGCGCCGAGCGGCAGGCCGCCGCCGAGGCCCTTGGCGAGCGTGACGACGTCGGGGCGCACGCCCTCGGCCTGGTGCGCGAACCAGTAGCCGGTGCGCCCGATGCCGGTCTGCACCTCGTCGAGGGCGAGCAGGGCGCGGTGCTGCGCGGTGATCTCGCGCGCCGCGGTCAGATACCCGGCCGGCGGTACCACCACGCCCGACTCGCCCTGGATCGGCTCCAGCAGCACCATCGCGGTCGCGTCGTCGACGGCCGCGGCGAGCGCGTCGACGTCGCCGTAGGGCACGTGGACGACCTCGCCGGGCAGCGGCAGGAACGGCTGCTGCTTGGCGGGCTGGCCGGTGAGCGCGAGGGCGCCCATGGTGCGGCCGTGGAAGCCGGCCTCCGCCGCGACGATCTTCGTGCGGCCGGTGCGCCGGGACAGCTTGAACGCGGCCTCGTTCGCCTCGGCGCCGGAGTTGCCGAAGAACACCGTGCCGGGGCGGCCGGCGAGGGCCAGCAGCCGCTCGGCGAGGGCCACGACGGGCGGCGAGGCGAAGAGGTTGGAGACGTGCCCGAGCGTGGCGATCTGCTCGGAGACCGCGGCGACGACGGCCGGGTGGCCGTGGCCGAGCAGGTTCACCGCGATGCCGCCGAGGAAGTCGACGTACGAGCGGCCGGCCTCGTCGACGACGATTGCGCCGCTGCCGCTGACCAGACCCAGCGACGGCGGACCGTAGGTGTTCATGACCGAAGCCTCGAACCGCGACGTCAGTGAACTCGTCATTGCCCCACCACCATGGTCCCGAAACCCTCCGACGTGAACACTTCCAGCAGGAGCGAGTGCGGCACCCGCCCGTCGACGACGTGCGCGGCCGGCACCCCGCCCTTGACCGCCCGCAGGCAGGCCTCCATCTTCGGCACCATCCCCGACTGCAGCGTCGGCAGCAGCTCGGTGAGCTCGTCCGCGGTCAGCTGCGAGATCAGCGAGGACGGGTCCGGGTAGTTGCGGTAGAGCCCCTCGACGTCGGTGAGCACCACGAGCTTGCGAGCCTGCAGTGCCACCGCGAGCGCGCCGGCCGCGGTGTCGGCGTTGAGGTTGTGCAGCACACCATCGGCGTCGGGGGCGACCGTCGACACGACCGGGATCCGGCCGGCGGCGATGAGGTCGGCGACCGCGGAGACGTTGACCCGCTCGACGTCGCCGACCTGGCCGATGTCGACCGGCGCGCCGTCGACGATCGCGGGGCGGCGCACCGCCGTGAACAGCCCGGCGTCCTCGCCCGACATGCCCACCGCGTGCGGGCCGTGCTCGTTGATGAGCCCGACGAGCTCCCGGCCAACCTGCCCGACGAGGACCATGCGCACCACGTCGGCGGTCTCGGCGGTGGTGACCCGCAGGCCGCCCTTGAACTCGCTGGCGATGCCGAGCCGCTTGAGCATCGACGAGATCTGCGGCCCGCCGCCGTGCACGACGACGGGCTTCATGCCCGCGTGGCGCAGGAACACCATGTCGGCGGCGAAGGCGCGCTTGAGCTCGTTGTCGACCATGGCGTTGCCGCCGTACTTGACGACGATCGTCGAGCCCGAGAACCGCTCCAGCCACGGCAGCGCCTCGATGAGCGTGTTGGCCTTGCCGAGCGCGATCCCCAGATCCCGCCCGTTCACGAGCTGTAGGCCGAGTTCTCGTGGACGTACCCCATGGAAAGGTCGTTCGTCCAGACGGTGGCGGACTCCTCGCCGGCGTGCAGGTTCACGGTCACGGTGACGCCCCGGGCGCTCAGGTCCACCTTGGAGCGGTCCTCGCCCGCGGCGCCGCCCTTGCAGATCCACACGCCGTTGATGGCCACGTCGACCTCGTCGGGCTCGAACGCGGCCGCGGTGGTGCCGATCGCCGCCAGGATGCGCCCCCAGTTGGGGTCGTTGCCGAAGAACGCGGTCTTCACCAGGTTGTTGCGGGCGATGGAGCGGCCCACCTCGACCGCGTCGGCCGCCGAGGCCGCGCCGGTCACGTCGATCGCGATCTCCTTGGTCGCGCCCTCGGCGTCGGCGATGAGCTGCCGGGCCAGGTCCGCGCAGACCGCGGTGACCGCCTCGGCGAGCTCCGCCGGCGTCGGCTCGATCCGGGAGGCGCCGCTGGCCATGAGCAGCACGGTGTCGTTGGTCGACATGCAGCCGTCGGAGTCGATGCGGTCGAACGTGACCGCGGTCGCCTCGCGCAGCGCGGCGTCGAGGATGGACGCGTCGGCGACGGCGTCGGTGGTGAGCACCACGAGCATCGTGGCCAGGCCCGGCGCGAGCATGCCGGCGCCCTTGGCCATGCCGCCGACGGTGAAGCCCTGCCCGCTGTGCACGGCGGTCTTCGGCACCGTGTCGGTGGTCATGATGGCCTTGGCCGCCTCCGCACCGCCGTCGCGGGACAGGCCGCGCGCGGCCGCGTCGACGCCGTGCAGCAGCTTGGGCATCGGCAGCCGCTCGCCGATGAGCCCGGTCGAGCAGACCGCGACGTCGCCGGCGCCGACCGGGAAACGCGACGCGCGGCCGGACAGCACGGCCGCGGTGTGCTCGGCGGTGGCGTGGGTGTCCTGGAAGCCGGCCGGGCCGGTGCAGGCGTTGGCGCCGCCGGAGTTGAGGATGACGGCCCGCACGATGCCGGCCTTGAGCACCTGCTGGCTCCACAGCACGGGCGCGGCCTTGATGCGGTTGCCGGTGAACACCGCCGCGGCGGTGGTGTCGGGCCCGTCGTTGACGACGAGCGCCACGTCGAGCGCCCCCGCCGTGGCCTTGATGCCGGCGGCGACTCCCGAGGCCCGGAAACCCTTCGGTGCGGTCACGGTCATGGCGCGATCCCGTCGATCGCCAGCCCCGCCGTCTCCGGCAGGCCCAGCATGATGTTGGCGTTCTGCACGGCCTGGCCGGCCGCGCCCTTGACAAGGTTGTCGCTGGCCGAGACGACCACGATCCGGCCGCTGTCGATGTCCGCCGTCGCCTGCAGGTGGACGGAGTTGGACCCGAACGTCGCCCCGGTCTGCGGCCACTGGCCCTCGGGCAGCACGTGCACGAAGGGCTCGTCCGCGTAGGCGGCGGCGAGCACGGCCCGCGGGTCGGCAGCGCCGAGCGGCCGCGCGGCCACCGTCGCCAGGATGCCCCGGGGCATCGGCGCCAGCACCGGCGTCATCGACAGCGTCCGCGCGCCGCTGGCCTGCTTGATCTCGGCCACGTGCTGGTGTGCGCCGACCTTGTACGGCGTCATCGAGCCCATGACCTCGGAGGCGAGCAGGTGCTGCTTGGCCGCTCGCCCGGCGCCGGACGTGCCGGACGAGGCCACCACGACCACGTCGTCCGGGTCGGCGACGCCGGCCGCGATGAGCGGCGCGAGGGCGAGGATCGTGGTCACCGCGTAGCACCCGGTGTTGGCGACCCGGGTCGAGGCCGCGATCAGCTCCCGCTGGCCGGGCAGCTCGGGCAGGCCGTAGGTCCAGGTGCCGGCGTGCTCGCCGGGGTAGTACTTCGTCCAGTCGGCCGGGTCCTTCAGCCGGAAGTCGGCGCCGATGTCGACGATGCGCACCGACTCGGGCAGCTGCGCGGCGACGGCCGCCGACTCGCCGTGCGGCAGCGCCAGGAACACCAGGTCGGCGTCGGCGAGCACGGCCGGCTCGGTCTTGGCGAGCACGACGTCGCGGAAGGATCGCACGTGCGGGTGAACGCTCCCGATCGTCGATCCGGCCTGCGCAAACCCGGTGGCCACGGCGAGCTCGAGGTTTGGGTGGCCGGCGATGAGCCGCAACAGCTCACCGCCGGCGTACCCCGACGCCCCCGCGACGGCGACACGTATTCCCATGCGCTCGACTGTATCTCTATGCAAGCGCAGGTTTCAAGCAGGTAACTCAGGCGCCCTTGATGCTCAGGTCGTCGAGCAGGAACGAGGTGGCCAGCTTGCTGCCCTCGACACCCGTGAAGGTGATGGTCACCGAGCCGGTGGCGTTCACGGTGAGTGTCCGCTGCTGGTACGTCGTCGCGGCGTCCACGTTGGAGTACGTCGCCAGCGTCGTCCCGCCGGCCGCCACCGTGAGCTTGTCATATGCGGTGCTACCCGTCTCGTCGGTGTCCACCCGCAACCAGAAGGTCAGCGTGGCCCGCGTGCATCCGGACGGGATCGTCACCGTCTGCGACAGGGTGTCGGTGTGCGCCGAGCCGTACCCGTTGAGCCACGCCTTCCAGGACCCGCCGTGCGCGGCGTACGACGTGTCGTTCGACACCACGCCCGAGGTCGCGGTCCAGGGGCTCGCCGAGCCGGTCTCGAAGCCGGGGTTGCCGAACAGCTCGGCCCCGCCGCAGGTGCCGCCGCCGGGCGTCGTCGGCGGGGTCGAGGTCGGCGGGGTCGTGGTGCCGGTGCCGGCCAGCCAGGCGGTGGCGTTGAGGGCTAGGGCGGCGTTGGTCCCGGCGGTGTCGTTCCACCCGTCGTAGAGCGTGTTGCCCGACTGCCCGGTGCCGTCGTCGATCGGCGAGCTGTCGCCCCAGACCGCCACGCGGCCGGAGCCGAAGGTCGCGGTGGTGAAGAACGCGCCGGTGTTGCCGCCCGGGGTGAAGCCGCTGCGGTACACCAGCCCCTTGACCGAGGCGTTGTCCGCCGGGTGCAGCGTCTGGGTGCTGCCGTTGCGGATGATGCTGCCGCGCACCTTGCCGAAGGGCCCGTTGACGACCGGGTCGGTCGTGCTGGAGATCGCCACCGGGTTCTCGGTGCCGATGTTGTTCACGTCGACGCTGAAGCCGAACGGGTCGGTGTTGTCCACGCCGTTGTTGCTCATGAGGTCGTTGGCGATGCGCACCGAGTCCCAGCCGTCGTTGTTACGGTCGCTGGCGGTGTGGTCGACGATCAGGAAGAACCCGCCGCCGGCCTGCACGAAGCGCATGATCGCGCTCTTCTCGGCGGCGCTGAGCGGCGCGTTGGGCTCGGGCATGACGAACTCGTCGAAGTTCTTGAGGTCCAGCGCGCCCGACCCGCCGTAGGTGATGGTGCTGCCGGCGGGGAGGGTCTTGAGGCTGTACTGCCCGGTGCGCTGCAGCGCCACGCCCCACGCCGACAGCGCCCCGGTCCACGAGGTCTCGCTCGTCGGGTTGGCGTTCTGCCCGAGCGGGTCGGGCTGTGACGTGCTGATGATCCAGTCGGCGTTGCCGGCGGTCTCGGCCTTGGAGTTGTCGAACAGGACCCGGTGCACGGCCGCGGCCTGGGATGTGGCCGCGCCGGCGAGGTAGGTGATGCCCGCCGTCATGAGCACGACGGCGAGCAGGGCACGCTTCAACACAACGACCTCCGATAGAAGGAATCGGAGGAAGTCTATGTCTTATTCGGGATCCAGGAACCGGGCAAGCTGTGAACGGTTGCGGACGTTGAGACGGCGGTACAGCCGCGTCAGGTTCGCCTCGACCGCCTTGATTGACAGGAACAGTGCCCGGGCGATCTCGCGGTTGGTCGCGCCCGCCCGCACCAGCTCGACGATGCGCCGCTCGGTCTCGGACAGCCCCGCGCCCCGGCCGCCGTCCAGGCGGGCCAGGTCGGCGGCGGCGACCTCGCGCCACGGGTGGGCGTCCGCCATGGCGTAGCGGCGCACCGCCTCGGACAGGGCGGCCCGCGCGGCGCCGCGGCGATGCGCGCGCCGCTCGAGGCCGCCGAGGGTGTAGTAGGCGCGGGCCAGCTCCAGCGGGTAGGGGTGCTCCTGCCACTGCTCGATGGCCCGGTGCAGCGCCTCGGCGCCCTCGCGGGCCTCGCCGGTCGCGGCGGTGAGTACCGCCCGGGCACGGGCCAGGCCGAGGAACACCACCTGGCGGTCGAGGTGGCGGGCGCGCTGCTCGACCTCCTCGAGGACCTCGGTGGCCTCGGCGCGGGCGCCGGCGCCGACGAGCGCCTCGACGAAGTCCGCGTGCCACGGCAGGATGCCCGGATCGAGCCGGCCCAGGCGCTGGTCGAGGGCGTAGGCCTCGCGCATCGCCTCGGCGGCGGCCACCGGGTCGCCGCGCAGCATGTGCACCAGGCCGCTAGTCGCGTGCGCGAGCTTGATCCAGTCCTCGTCGCCGGCGGCGAGACAGGCGGCCAGGCCGCGGTCGGCGTGCCCGGCGGCGGCGGTCGCGGTCCCGCCGGCGTACTCCACCAGCGCCGCCACCAGGTACCCGGGCCCGGGCGTGGTCTCGACGTCGACGTAGAGCCGCACGCAGTCCCGCCCGGCGGTGAGCGCGTCGGCGCAGCGCCCGGCCCGCCAGTAGATGCCGGCGACCGAGACCAGCACGGCGGCGAGGTCGCGCACGGTGCCGGCCCGCTCGACCGCGATGCGCAGCGCCTCGATGCGCCGCACCGCTTCGGCGGTCTCGCCCTTGAACAGCCGGCTCATCGCGGCGACCTGCCGGGCGGCGACGGTGGCCGGGGTGAGCGACAGGCCGCGGGCGAGCTTGCCGGCCCGCTCGAGGTACTCGTCGCCCTCCGTGCCGAGCAGGATGTTGCCCCGCCAGCTGAGCACCTCGACGAGCCGCTCCATGTCGCCGCACAGCTCCGCGGCCTCCTCGGCCCGCTTGAGCTCGGCCAGGGCGGCCTCGCCGTCGCCGTCCCAGTAGGCCTTGACCGCCTTGTACAGCCGCACGTGCGCCAGCAGGTCCGGGGTGTCGACGGCCTCGACGAAGGCGGCGTCGAGCAGCGGGCCGGAGTTGGAGTGGTCCTCGCCGGACATCTCCACCAGCAGCAGCCGCGCGCCGACCCGGGTGCGCCGGTCGGCGGCGTCGCGCAGGGCGGCGGTGGCGTGGCGGCGGGCATCGGCGGGCGAACCGGCCGAGTACGCGTACTGTGCGGCGCTCAGCCGGCGTACCGCAGCCACTCCCGGAGTGTCCCGGGGCGTGCGCTCGGCCGCGAGCGCGGCGAGGTCCGCGGCCATGGCCGGCGCGCCGCGCAGCCGGGCGGCGGAGGCGGCGTCGGCCAGGCACTCGGCGAGGCCCTCTTCGGGCTCGGGGCGGGCGGCGGCGAGGTGCCGGGCCCGGTCGACCGGGTCGGTGACGGTGTCGGCGAGCCGCTCGTGCGTCTCGCGGCGGGCCGCCGGGGTGGCGTCGGCGTAGACCATCTCGCGCAGCAGCGGGTGGGAGAAGCGGATGACGCCGTCGGCCTCGACCTGCAGTACCCCCGAGGCCAGCGCAGCCTCGACCAGCCCTTCGGCGAGCCCGCACGCGCCCAGCAGGGCGAGGCTCGGCCGGGCCGCCGCGGCGACGACGAGCAGCGCCGGGCGGTCGATCGCGGGCAGGGAGGCCAGCCGCGCGGTGAGCAGCTCGCGCAGGCGCTCCGGGACGGGCAGCGGGTCGGTGGCCGGGTACGAGCTGCTGCCGATGGCCCGGCCGAGCTCGACGGCGTAGAGCGGGTTGCCGGCGCTCGCCTCGTAGATGCGCTGCACGTGCGCCCGCCCCGCCTCGGCGCCGAAGCGGGCCCGCAGCAGGTCGGCGACGTCGCTCTGCGGCAGCGGCGGCACCGGCAGCGTGACGGTCGGCGGCGGGCACAGGTCGAGCCGGCTGGGCGCGCCGCCGTCGGGCACCCGCTCGGCGGCGAGCACCCGCACCGGCACCTCGCCGAGGCGGCGCGAGACGAAGCGCAGCACCCCGGCACTGGGCTCGTCGATCCACTGCACGTCGTCGAGGATGAGCAGCACCGGCCGCTCGGCGGCGAGGATGCGGAACAGCTCGAGCACGGCCAGGCGCACCGCGAGCTGGTCGTGCGGCGTGGCGGGCAGGGCGCTGCGCAGCAGGGCGCCGTCCAGGGCCGCGCGCAGGTGGGCCGGCAGCTGGTCGGAGGCGTCCGGCGCGCCGTCGAAGAGGTCGACGAGGGCGAGGTAGGGCAGGTCGGCCTCGGCCTCCGCGGCCGCCGCGCGCAGGACCAGCGCCTCGGCCTCGGAGACGGCGAGGGCGTCGAGGATGGTGGACTTGCCGATGCCGGCGGGGCCGCACAGCACGACGCTGCCCCCCGCCGCGAGCCGCTCCCGGGCGTGGTTCAGGAGATCGGCCCGCCCGATGGGCGCCGACGAGGTGCTCACCACGACGCCGAGTCTCTAACGAACGCCCGTTCGTCGCAACGGCCGGAGAACGGCGCGGTACGTCGATGTGAAGCTTGATCGACCGCGGATCATCGCAGCCGGGAGCAGGGCGGCACCGCTCACCACCCCGGCCGCGGCCACCGCGCGGCATGGACCGTAACCCCCCGCGAACCGGGCTGTACAAGGCATTCCGCCCGCGCGCCGGTCACCGCCGGCGCCCGCCGCGGCCCGCCGTCGCGCGGCCCTGCGGGGCGCAGCCCGGCGCCCGGAACTCGTGTCAAAAGTGTCGCGAACACGACAAGTGGCGTTCGGCGGCCACGGCAACCGGATACGCCATCCGAGAGTTCCCGCAGCGCGGGCAGCGCGGGCAGCGCGGGCAGCGCGGGCAGCGCGGGCAGCGCGGGCAGCGCGGGCAGCGCGGGCAGCGCGGGCAGCGCGGGCAGCGCGGGC
>NZ_BAABAT010000062.1:0-51608 GCF_039537565.1 Dactylosporangium darangshiense | reverse complement strand
ACGACCTGCCGGGCATGATCGCCGCGCAGGGCATCCTGACCAGCCGGGGCGGCAAGACCTCGCACGCCGCCGTGGTCGCCCGCGGCATGGGCAAGACCTGCGTGTGCGGCGCCGACGAGCTCGACGTGAACGTCCACAAGGGACAGTTCAACGTGAACGGCCACGTGGTGTCCGAGGGCGACGTCATCTCCATCGACGGCACGACCGGACGCGTCTACCTCGGCGAGGTGCCCGTCCAGCCCTCGCCCGTGGTCCAGTACTTCGAGGGCACCCTCGACCCGCAGGCCGACCCGCTCGTCTCCGCGGTACACCGCATCCTCACCCACGCCGACGAGCGGCGCCGGCTGCGGGTGCGCACCAACGCCGACACCGGCGAGGACGCGGCCCGGGCGCGGCGCTTCGGCGCGCAGGGCATCGGCCTGTGCCGCACCGAGCACATGTTCCTCGGCGAGCGCCGGGCCCTCGTGGAGCGGCTGATCCTGGCCCGCACCGCCGAGCAGCGCGACGCCGCCCTCGCCGAGCTGCTGCCCCTGCAGCGCGCCGACTTCACCGAGCTGTTCCGCGCGATGGCCGGCCTGCCGGTCACGGTGCGCCTCATCGACCCGCCGCTGCACGAGTTCCTGCCGCCCCTGGAGGACCTCGCGGTGAAGGTCGCCGTCGCCGAGGAGCGCGGCGAGGACCCGGGCCGGGACAAGGACCTGCTCGACGCCGTGCGCCGGATGCACGAGGAGAACCCGATGCTGGGCCTGCGGGGCGTGCGCCTCGGCCTGGTGATCCCGGGGCTCTTCGCGATGCAGGTGCGGGCGATCGTCGAGGCGGCCGCCGCCGTGCCGGGCGCGCAACCGGAGATCATGGTGCCGCTCGTCGGCGCGGTGCAGGAGCTGGAGACGATCCGGGCCGAGGCCGAGAAGATCATCGGCGAGTTCGACGTCGACGTGAAGATCGGCACGATGATCGAAGTGCCGCGGGCGGCGCTGACCGCCGGCGACATCGCGCAGGCCGCCGACTTCTTCTCGTTCGGCACCAACGACCTGACCCAGATGGGCTGGGGGTTCTCCCGGGACGACGTCGAAGGGGCGTTCTTCTGGCGGTACCTCGAGCTGGGCATCTTCGGCGTCTCGCCGTTCGAGTCGATCGACCGCGACGGGGTCGGCCGGCTGGTGCGCATCGCGGTCGACGAGGGCCGCGCCGCCCGCCCGGAGCTGCATTTCGGTGTCTGCGGCGAGCACGGCGGCGACCCCGACTCCGTGCACTTCTTCCACGAGGTCGGCCTGGACTACGTGTCCTGCTCGCCGTTCCGGGTGCCGGTCGCGCGCCTGGAGGCGGGCCGCGCCGCCATCGAGTCCACCGGCTCCGACTCGCGCTAGGCAGCGCCGGCGAGTCGGGCAGGTGCAAGGTCACCGGGTTTCGAGTCCCCGGTGAGCGTCGTCGGGTTTCGAGTCCCCGATGAGGCACGAGAAAGGCCGGGGCAACGGCGCCCCGGCCTTTTTCCAGGCGCCGACCTAGATTTCGAGGTCATCCTCGACGCGCCCGAGCTGGTGGCGCGCCAGGGCCAGGTTGGCCCGCGTGCGCAGCAGCACGAGGTAGAGGAACAGGTCCTTGCCCGAGCGGCCGGTGACCGGGCGGATCAGGTGGTATTGGTTCGCCAGCGTGATCAGGATGTCCTCGATGTCGTCCTGCACGTTCAGCATCTCGATGGTGCGCATCTTGGCCCGCACCACGTCCGTGTTGCCGGCCGCCGCGACGGTCAGGTCGAGGTCCTTCGACCCGCCGAGCACGCCGAGCGCCGCGCCGCTGTTGTAGTCCACGAGCGCGACGCCGATCGCGCCGTCGATCTGCATGAGTTCCTTGAGCGCGGTCTCCATGTCCGCCATGGCAGCCTCCGTGAGCTTTCTGCTAGGGGAAGGTTCGGCACTTCGTCCGGCCGGCGCCGAGGGCGAACGCCCACCACAGCGGGCTGCGCCTCCTCGAGCATGCGCCGCCGGCGGTCGGCGTGGTCGCACACCTGGTCCGCGTTTACCGAGCCGTCCGCGCCCAGCCGGCGGGCCAGCACAACGGGCAGATTACCGTGCGTTCGGTGATCAGCACTCCCCGCATCCGTCCAGGAATGACTGACCGGACGGTTTTCGAATTTTGCAATGTGCACGTTTGACCTACATGCGTGCCGGAAAGGGAATACCGTGCCCTCTCCCCACGGTGCAACTTGCGGCTGCGACGGTCGTCGACCCGGCGTATGGTGGGTCCCCACGTCGACCGCGGAGGTGTGTATGGGGAGTCGCTGGTACGCCCTGATCGTGGACGCGGTCGACCCGGAACGCCTGGCCCGGTGGTGGGCCGAGGTGCTCGACCACCGCATCGAGAGCGTATCGCCGCGTGAGGTCGTGATCGGCCCGGCCATCGACGGTCATCCACGTATCGTCTTCCTCCGTCACGACGACGCCAAGCAGTCCAAGAACCGGCTGCACCTCGACCTGCGCCCCGACGACCTCGACGCCGAGCTGGAGCGGCTCGTGAACATGGGCGCCCGGCACGTGGACGTCGGCCAGCCCGAGAGTGCCGCCTGGGTGGTGCTGGCCGACCCCGAGGGCAACGAGTTCTGCATCATCCGGCCGAAGCGATGACCTTCGCCAAGACCTACCGGCTGGCGATCGCGGCGGGCCTCGGCCTGCTCACGGTCGCCGCCGGGGCCTTCGCGCTGTACTCCGTCCGGCAGGTCCTCGTCCAGGTGATCATCGCGCTGTTCGTCGCGGTGAGCCTCGACCCCGCGGTGCGGCTGCTGATCCGCCACGGCGTGCGCCGCTCGATCGCGGTCGGCATCATCCTGCTGCTGGGGCTGGCGATCCTGGCCGGGTTCATCTGGTCGCTGGCGCCGCCGCTGGTCGGGCAGGCCGGCCAGCTGCTGGACAACGTGCCGCGCTACCTGCAGGAGCTGCCGGACCGCTCGCGCGCCTACCGCGAGATCGCCGACCGCTACGGGCTCACCGAGCGCCTGACCGACCTCGCCAAGTCCCTGCCGGCCAAGATCGGCGGCGGCGCGCTCGGCGTGCTCACCGGCGTCTTCAGCGCGCTGATCAACATCCTGCTGGTCAGCGTGCTCACGATCTACTTCATGGCCGACCTGCCGCGCATCCGCCGCGGCCTGGTCCGCCTGGTGCCGCGCTCGAGGCGGCCGCGGGCCGCGCAGGCGATCAACGTGGTCGTCGACAAGGTCGGCGGATACATGATCGGCAACCTGATCATCTCGGTCTTCGCCGGCGTCACCTCGGGCGTGTGCCTGTTCGTGCTGGACGTGCCCTACGCGCTGCCGCTGGCCGTGTGGGTGGCGCTCACCGACCTCATCCCGATGATCGGCGCGACGGTCGGCGCCGCCGGCTGCTGCCTGGTCGCCCTGGTGACCGGCGACATCGTGTCCACGATCGTGCTCGTGGTGTTCTTCGTGGCCTACCAGCAGGTGGAGAACTACCTGATCGCGCCGCGGGTGCTGCGCAACACCGTCGACCTGTCCTCGATCGCGGTCCTGCTGGCCGCGCTGACCGGCGGCGCCATCCTCGGCGTCGTCGGCGCGCTGATGGCGATCCCGGTCGTCGCCGCGGCCAAGGTGCTCATGACCCCGGTGGTGGAGGCGCTCAACGAGCCGCCGGCCCGCGACGAGCCGCCGGCCGATCCGCCGGTGCCGATCCCGACGCCGCGAGATGAGGACTCTTCTAAGCTCGACACGTGACCAACGCCGATGCCGATCGCTTCGTGGCCGAACCGGTCAAGGACACGGTCACCACGCCCGCTGACAACGGCCGCGGCCCGTTCCAGCGCGACCGGGCCCGCGTGCTGCACTCGGCCGGGTTCCGCCGCCTCGCCACCAAGACGCAGGTGCACACGGCCGGCACCGACGCGTTCCTGCGCACCCGGCTCACCCACTCGCTGGAGGTGGCGCAGATCGGCCGCGAGATGGGCGCGCGCCTGGGCTGCGACCCCGACGTCGTCGACGTGGCCGGGCTCGCGCACGACCTCGGCCACCCGCCCTTCGGCCACAACGGCGAGGACGCGCTCGACGCGGTCTCCGCGGCGTGCGGCGGCTTCGAGGGCAACGCGCAGACACTGCGGGTGCTCACCCGCCTGGAGGCGAAGGTGGCCGGCGCCGGGCTCAACCTCACCCGCGCCTCGCTCGACGCGGTGTCGAAGTATCCGTGGCAGCGGCAGCCGGGGCGGCGCAAGTTCGGCGTGTACCCCGACGACCTCGCGGTCTTCGAGTGGCTGCGCCTCGAGCCGGGCTCCCGGCGCTGCCTGGAGGCGCAGGTCATGGACTGGGCCGACGACGTGGCCTATTCGGTGCACGATCTCGAGGACGGCATTCACGGTGGGTACGTCCACCTGGCGCCCCTGCGCACCGACGCGGACGAGCGGGAGGCGCTGTGCGCCGACGTCGCCGCCGCGTACTCGCAGGAACCGGCCGCCGACCTTGACGCCATCCTGCTGGAGCTGCTCGCCGACCCGGTCTTCGAGCCGCTGGACGACTACGACGGCAGCCACGGCGCGCAGATCGCGCTGAAGCGGATGACGAGCGTGCTGACCGGCCGGTTCGCCGCCGCCGCGGTGGCCGCCACTCGGGAGCGCTACGGCCCCCGCCCGTTGCGCCGCTACGACGCGGACCTGCTCGTGCCGCCCCTGGTGCGCGCGCACTGCGCACTGCTGAAGGGGATCGCGCTGCGCTACGTCATGCGGCGGCCGGGTTCCTCGCAGCGGTACGCCGACGAGGTACACATCCTGCAGTCGCTCGTGGCCGCGCTCCTGGCGCGCGAGGGCGACGGCCTCGACCCGGTCTTCGCCCCGATGTGGCGAAGCGCCCCCGACGACGCGGCGCGCCTGCGGGTGGTGATCGACCAGGTGGCGAGCCTGACCGATCCAGCCGCGGTGGCGTGGCACGCGCGCCTTACCCGATCGTGAGTGGCGTGCCACGCGCGCCTGACCGGACCGTGAAAGGCTGGAGACATGGCTGATGAGCGCATCTTTGTGATCGTCGGGGCGAGCCTGGCCGGCGCGAAGGCGGCGGAGACGCTGCGCGCCGAGGGCTTCACCGGCAAGGTGGTCCTGATCGGCGAGGAGATGGAGCGGCCCTACGAGCGCCCGCCGCTGTCGAAGGGCCACCTGCAGGGCAAGGAGGGGGCCCGCGAGAAGGCGTTCGTGCATTCCCCGGACTGGTATGCCGACAACGACGTCGACCTGCGCCTGGCTACCCGGGTGACGCACCTCGACCCGGCGGCCCACACGATCACCCTCGACGGGGTCGACGAGCTGCGCTACGACAAGCTGCTGCTGACCACCGGTTCGCGGGTGCGGACCCTGGACATCCCCGGCTCCGACCTCACCGGCGTGCGCTACCTGCGCACGATCGACGAGTCCGACGCGCTGCTGGACCACCTGCGCAAGGCCGCCAACGTCGTGGTCATCGGCGCCGGCTGGATCGGCCTGGAGACCGCCGCCGCGGCCCGCCACCACGGCGCGAACGTCACCGTCGCCGAGATGGCCGACCTGCCGCTGCAGCGCGTCCTCGGCGACGAGGTGGCCGCCATCTTCGCCGAGCTGCATCGCGCGAACGGGGTGGACTTCCGGTTCGGCACGTCGGCGGCCGAGTTCCGCGGCAGCGACGGCCGGCTCACCTCCGTCGTGCTCTCCGACGGCACCGAGCTGCCCGCCGACGTCGCCGTCATCGGCATCGGCATCCGGCCCAGCACGGAGCTCGCGGTGGACGGCGGCCTCGCCGTCGACAACGGCATCCTCGTCGACGCCAACCTGCGCACGTCGGCCGAGGACGTCTACGCCGCCGGCGACGTGGTGAACCTCAACCACCCGCTGCTGGGCGAGCGGGTCCGGGTCGAGCACTGGGCCAACGCCCTCAACGGCGGCAAGTACGCCGGGCGCGCCCTGCTCGGCGAGGACGTCGTCTACGACCGGGTGCCGTACTTCTTCTCCGACCAGTACGACCTCGGCATGGAGTACAGCGGCTATGCGGCACCGGGCGGCTACGACCGGGTGGTGTTCCGTGGCGACCCGTCCATCGTGGACGGCAAGGCACCGGAGGTCGTGGTCTTCTGGACCAAGGACGGCCGGGTGCTGGCCGGCATGAACGTCAACGTCTGGGACGTCACCGACGACATCCAGAACCTGGTCCGCGCCGGCTTCGCCGGCCGCGCCGTCGACCTGGACCGCCTCGCCGACCCCGAGGTCCCGCTGGCTGACCTGCTCGCCTGAGGGGCCCGGACCAGGGGCACCACGACGGCCAGGAGCGCCACCGCCAGGGCGAAGAGCAGCCACACCTCGCCCAGGGCGGTGGCGCCGGCGGCCAGCAGCGGGCCGGCCCACATCCCGGCCGTCATGGCGAAGGTCAGCGCCGCGTTGTAGCGGCCGCGCAGCGCCTCCGGGGCCAGCGCGTTCACCAGCGCCGGCAGCGCCCCGGACAGCAGCAGCTCGCCCGCGCCCATGAGCGCCGCGGCCACCGCCAGCGCCGCGCGGCCGCCGAGCGGGTGCGCGGCCGCCTGCACGGCGCACAGCACCCAGCCCGCCGACCACACGGCCGCCGCCGCGGCGATCAGCCCCGCCGGGCGCAGGCGGCGGCCGAGGCGCAGCGCCACGGGCAGGCCCGCGACGATGGTGAGGCAGTTCGTCACGCTCGCCCACGACATGCCGGCCGGGTCGCCGGCGAGGACCGCGAGGACGGGCAGACCGGCGTTGTACACGCCGTAGCCCGCGGCCGACACCAGCCCGGCGACGAGCAGCAGCCGCAGCAGCGCCCGGTCGGCCAGCAGCGCCCGGTAGCCGCCCGCGTCGCGCGCCTGGCCCGCCGGGCGGGCGCCCGACGCCCACACGCAGGCCACCGCGGCCGCGCAGGTGGCGGCGGCGACCCACCACAGCGCCGAAGGATCGACGCCGGCCGAACCGCCGACGATCGGGCCGCCGATGGCCGCGCCGGCACCCATGCCGGCGTTGAACAGCGCGAACTGCAGCGTGAACGCGCGCCCCTGCGCGCCGGCGGGCACGAGGGCGGCCAGCAGCGCCGAGTACGCCGGCAGCGTCACCGACCACCCGAAGCCGACCGCGGCGACGGCGAGCCCGAGCAGGACCGGGTCCCGGGCGGCGGCGACCAGGGACAGGCCGGCGACGGTGGCCACGAGCCCGGCGGTCATCGCGCGGCGCCCGCCGTAGCGGTCGGCTAGGGCGCCGCTGAGCCCGTTGCCGGGCAGGCTCGCGAGGGCCAGCAGCGACGTCATCGCCGTCGCGGTCGCCAGCGGCACGCCCTTCGCGCCGTGCAGCAGGATCACGAGGTAGGGCTGCGTGAGCCCGATGCCGGCCGCCGAGATCACGTCGCCGAGGAACAACCATCGGACCGCACGGTTCATGGCGGCAGTCTGCGGCGGGCCGATTGGCGCCCGCTTGAGCCGCCGCTCCAAGTCCGCCGCAAGTTCCGGCCAAGCGGGGCGCGGGAGCCTTTGGTCGTACCACCGGAGCTCGTTCGAGGAGACTGAGATGCAGAAGACCGATTCCACGCCCGTCGTGCGCACCGCGGTGCGCTCGGGCGGCCTCGCCACCAACCACAGCCAGGCCGCCCCGGCCGGCACCGACCGTGACCGCGCCGCCGGACCCCGTTGACGAGGCGGTAGCGCGGCACGCGGCGGCCCTGACGGCGTGGGACGAGGGCCGCTACGCCGAGACGGTGCGCCTGTGCCGGCGGGCCCTCGAACTGCTCGAGGCGCAGGCCGGCGCGGGCCACCCCGACGTCGCCAACGTGCTGACGCTGCTGGCCGGCGCGCAGGACGAGCTCGGCGCGCACCGCGAGGCCGAGGCCGGACACCGCCGCGCGGTCGCGGTGCTGGCCGCCTTCCCGCACGCCGGCGGCGACCTGCTGCGCCTGCGCGTCCAGGCGGCCCTGGGCCTGGCCGGCTGCCTGCGCCGGCAGGGCCGCTACGCGGAGTCCGAGCGGCTGTACCGCGCCGCGCGCGACGACGCCGCGGGCTGCACCGAGCTCGAACTGGCGCCGCTGCACAACGACCTCGGCGTGCTCCACCGCTTCGCCGGCCGGCTCGACGAGGCGCACGCCTGCTACGCGCGGGCGCGCGCCGCACTGGAGGCGGCGCACGGCCCGGACGCGCCCGAGCTGGCCCCCGTCTGGCACAACCTCGCCGGCCTAGCGCACGCCCGCGGCGAGCCCGCCGAGGGCGTGGCATACGCCCGGCGTTCGCTGGCGCTGCACCGGCTCGCGTACCCGCCCGGCCACCCGGCCATCGCCGCCGACGAGGCGCAGCTCGCCGCGCTGCTGCACGCGGCGGGCCACCCGGCCGAGGCCGAGCCGCTGCTGCGCGCCGCGATCGCGACCCTCGCCGCGCCCGGGCGCTACGGCCCGGACCACATCGACGTCCTCGCCGCCCTGCACAACCTGGCCGCGGTGCGCGCCGACCTGGGCGACAAGGCCGAGGCGGCGGCCCTCTACCGGCGCGCCCTGGACGGCAAGCGCCGCACGCTCGGCCCCGACCACCCGGAGACCGTCCTGACGCTTACTTCCCTATCCGCGGTGATCGCCCCCGCAGGCCCTGTCTGATTGACGTAACCGCACGCCATCGACAGGCAGGCATGAACGCTCCTAGCATTGCCTAATCGACTTCCATGGATTTAGGGGGGCTTCTGTGGAGATCAAGGGCAATCAGTACGGAGTGATCCAGAACGCCGACGCGATCAACAACTACGGCGGAGTGGGCGCCGGCGCGAGCATCGACGCTCGTTCGCTCGAGCGGACGATCGATGCGCTGCGCGCCGATGTCGTTCGAGCGCGCGAGGAGAACCTCATCGAGCCCGGCGTCGCCGATGCGGTCGATGCGGAGCTGGTCGCGGCGGGCGACGTCGTCCGCTCCGGTCCGGCGCCCGCCGCGGCCGCGCACCTGGGCCGCGCGGCACGCCTGGTTCAGGCGGCCTCGACCGCCCTGCCGTATGCCCAGCTCGGCGCCGCATTGACCGCCGCTGCGGCTGCGGCGGCCGGCATCCTGCGATGAGCACATGATGAGCATCCGAGATCGGATCGCGGGCGACCAGTTCGGCGTCATCAACAACGCCGACAACATCAACAACATCAACGTTGCGTACGGCGACCAGACCGACTGGCTCGCCATCGGTCAACGCGAGCTCGCCGAGGAGTACTACCCCGCAGCCATCGAGGCATTCGAGAAGGCACTGCACCAGGACCGCCGGGACGAGGAGCGGGCCGCCGCCTACTGCTACACGGCGCTGGCGAAGCTGGCACGTGTCAGGCCCGCGTACCGTCCACCGGCCGAGATCGACCACGTGGTCATGTGTCTGAGCAACGCCCAGAAGATGCCGCTCGCCGGGTTCCTCGCGGCGCTCGTACAGGAGGACTGGTACCAGGCGGACAGCATGAGCGAGCCTCGCCCGCTCGGGCGGATCGCCGACCGCGGTGCCGTCGCGCGCCTCAACGCCGACGAGGTGCGGCTCGTGACCAAGCACCTCGTGCCCACGCCGGGCGTGACCTGGCGCCTGCTCGTGGAGCGGGCCGCCGAGCTGGACATCGAGGTGCTCGAACACGAGACCGGCGGCCCGCAGGTTCGTGTGCCCGACGACGAGCGTCGCATTGGTGTCCGCCGGTACTTCAAGGAGCTGCCACCCCGCCCGGACGACGTGCCGATCCGGACCACCGTCGCCCTGCTGATCGGCGGGCCACTCA
Source organism: Dactylosporangium darangshiense (assembly GCF_039537565.1). Taxonomy (NCBI): domain Bacteria; kingdom Bacillati; phylum Actinomycetota; class Actinomycetes; order Micromonosporales; family Micromonosporaceae; genus Dactylosporangium; species Dactylosporangium darangshiense. The sequence goes on along the minus strand of NZ_BAABAT010000062.1, from coordinate 41,887 downwards.
GCGGCGCGACGGCGATCGCGATCGCGACGAGCTCCATCGCGATGGCGGCTCGCGTCGCGATCGTCGTCGCCGCCCTCGTCGTGGCGGCGGTGGCCGTCGTCGTCGGCATGATCCTCTACCAGGACGTCCGCGTGTACCGCCGCAAGCTCGCGATCTACGAGGAGGGCCAGGAGATCGCGGCGATGCGGCCCAGCGACGCGCAGCTCGACGAGTGGCTGCGGCAGGACGTCGAGCGGATACAGGCCGAGGGGGCACAGCGGCACCGGCTCGACCCGGGCTCACAGGATCGCGGCGGCGACCTGCTCGCGGAGCCCCAGACGGTGGTCGGCGTCTCGCGGCTGCGCCAGAAGCGGGCCGAATACCGGCGGGTCCAGGACGGGCCGTTGCGGCACGCGTACCGCATCGTGCGGACGCAGACCAACACGCTGGTGGCGCGCAGCCGCGTCGGCGCTGACGGAAAGATCCGCTCCGATCACTACCACGTCCTGGTGACGTACCTGAGCAAGCATCGGGTGTGCGTGTACCGCTGCGAGCTCGACTTCGCGACGGGCCGAGCCACGAGCCACGCCACACAGGCGTTCCACTACGCCGACGTTGTCGCCATCTCTTCGCACACCATCTCGTCTCGCAAGGAGATCGACGAGGCCGGCCGGATGCTGTTCGACGACGGCTCCGGGCAGTACCAGGAGACCTTCCTGGACCAAAGCTTCGTGCTGTCGCTGCTCGACGGCGACAAGATCCAGGTCGGAGTCGGCGTGTCCGACGGGCACGACGACCACGGTCGGCTGCAGATGGCGTGGAAGAACGGGCAGGTGCAGCGAATCATCGAGCGGATGGTCTGGTCGCGCAAGGAGAAGGAACAGCACCGCTAGTCGCCGCAGCCCGGGTGGGCAGCGGCGGGACCGGGCCGCGGGCCGTCACGGCCGGCGGCCCGCGGTGGAGTAGAGCAGGTGGCTGCGCAGCACCAGCCGCGGGTCGTGCACGACGTCGCGCAGCTCGTCGAGGCGCTCGGGGGTGAAGCCGGCGGCGAGGAAGTCGTCGCGCAGCTGCGCGACGTTGGCGTGGATCAGGCGGGCGCCGGGCGAGCCGCCGGGCCACGAGTCTGCGCTGATGCGGGTGGTGACGCCGGTCAGGCCGGCGTCCTCCATCGCCCGGTGCAGCCGGGGCGCCCAGCTCGGGTCGTTGCCGCGGGCCGGCAGCACGTCGGTGATGAGCGTGCGGTGGTACTCCTCGACCAGCTCCCGCGCCCGCACGCTCGGCGCCGAGAGCACCAGCCCCGGGTTGAGGGTGGTGGTCGACCACTCCTCGAGCACCAGCGCGCCGCCGGGCGCGAGCGCGGCCGCCAGCCGGCGCAGGATGTCCTCGCGGTCGGGTATGTGCAGCAGTACCAGCCGGGCATGGATGAGGTCCCACGGGCCCGGCGGCACCGGCTCGCTGCGCAGGTCGTGCCGCAGCGTCTCGTATGCGGCGCCGTCGGGCAGGTGCCGCAGGTTGATGTCGGTGGCCAGCACCCGCCCGGCCGGACCCGCCTCGGCGGCCAGCCACGCCGCGACGCTGCCGCCGCCGGCGCCGAGCTCCAGGCAGCGCCGGCCGGCCAGCGGGCCGAGGCCGGCCAGCCGCTCGCGGGTCGCCGGGTCGAGCATCGCCGCCAGGAACTGGTGCCGGTCGACGGCCTCCGGGTCGTCGTTGGAGAACGCGTAGTCGAGGCCGGCCGCCATCAGCTGCGCGCCAATGTGACGGCCTTCATGAAACGCATCTCATGGCGGACTGCTCCCCCGCATGGTCGGCATAGATCGCAATGAGTGTATGCCGCAGGGGGTGGTCTATGTCATGAGGTCCCGGACGACGTCGTCGGGCGGCGGCATCCGGGCGATCTCGGCGGCGATCGTGCGGGCCGCGGCCCGGAACTCGTCGCCGCGCCCCGGCAGCAGCCGCCAGGCGAGGTCCTCGATCGCGTCCGCGTTGGCGCCGGACTCCGCGGTGAGCCCCGCGCCCGCGGTGGTCACCGCCTCGGCGTTGCCGAACTGGTCCGCGCCCTGGGGCAGGAGCAGCTGCGGCACCCCGGCGGCGAGCGCGCCCAGCGTCGTGCCGCTCCCGCCGTGGTGCACGACGAGCGTGGCGCGCGGCAGCACGTCGGCCTGCGCCACCCACCCGTGCACGGCGACGTTGCGCGGCAGGTGCCCGAGCCGCGCCGGCGGCACCTGACCGGCGGCCACCACGACCCGCATCCCGAGCCCGGCGACCCCGGCGACGGCCGCACGCAGCACCTCGGGGGTGCCGAACGAGGTGCCGAGCGTGACGTAGACGAACGGCCCGTCGATCCGCACGGCCTCGCCCGGCGGCGAGAACGCCACCGGCCGCAGCGGGATCCGCTCGGCCGTGGCCAGGAACCCGGGCTCCTGCAACGAGGCCGGGCAGATGTCCAGGTGCGGCCGGTCGGCGACATCGGCGGGCAGGTCGAGCCCGATCCCCGCCGGGTACATCCGCCCGAACCCGTGCCAGAGCGAGGGAATCCCCGCCCGCTGGGCCGCGACGGCGGCGCCCGGCAGCCCCCACTCGTGCACGACGAGCTCGGCGCGCAGGCGCTCGAGCTCCGGCTGGAGGTCCTCCGGGTACATCTCGTAGAAGCAGTCCCCCGGCCGCAGCACGGCGAGCCCGGCCCCGCGCAGCGCCGCGTGGACCTCCTCACCCACGGCGAAGTGCACGTCGTGCCCGGCGCGCTGCGCGGCGACGGCGAGCGGCACCAGCGGGTAGGCATGACCCGGTGCCGCAAGGCTGGCGAAGACGACGCGCATGCTGCCGAATCTACGCCGTCCGCGGTTGACCCCTGCGTTCGGCGATCTGCTCGGACCCATGGCTCACCGCTACTCGCCGTGCCCGGGTTCGTGGGGGCGGTAACCCAGCCGGCCGGGCCGCCGGTCGTGGTCCGCCGGCTCGATCACCTGACGGCCGCGTCACCGGGTATCGGGCCGGAGCGGGCGCCGCTGGTGCGACCCGACGGGGTGCCGCAGTTTCCGTGAATCAAGCCGGTCTCGGGAAAAAGTAGCGCGCGCGTAAGCGATCTCCTCGATGCGAGAGCCGTGTGTCGAAGCGAATGCCGTCCTCGTGAGCGTCAACGGCGCGACTTCGGCGGCGGGCCGTCAGATCTCCCTCAACCGTACATGAGGCCACCAAATCAAAGCCCGAGCCGACCACGCAGAGCGATAATCCACAACCCTCCGTGGTTAAGCTGCCCGGCGCAGGGGGCGACTGACATGGGCCTCGCCCTGGATCAGGCGCAGGCGGGCCGGGGCGGGAGTCGGTGCGGCCGGCTCCTCGTCCAGCGCCGGTGGGCGGCGGAAGCGCCACGGTGGGCCCTGGCGGCCGGCGGGCGGGCGGCCGGGGTCCAGGGCCGGGCGGGACAGCGCGATGACGATCGCGTAGCCGGCCAGGACGAAGCCGTGGCTGATCAGCCTCGTCGTCTCCACGGTGCCGGCCATCAGGTCACTCGTGCTGAGCAGGGCCAGCAGGGCCACGAACGCGGTCAGCATGGGCAGGGCGCCGGCCGGGGTGGCGCGGCGGGTGGCGATCCAGGCGAAGCCCGCGCCGATGGCCACGTTCCAGGCGGCGGACTCGTGGAAGACGTGGCCGGAGCCGTGCAGGTGGGTGGCGGTCGCGGCGGCGGCGGCCTGGGTGATGCCGAGCACGAACTGGGCGGCGCCGAATGCGCCGAGCAGGGTGCGCAGGACGAGCACCAGGCGGCGGCGCTGCTTCGGGAAACCCGCCATCAGCCGGGAGACCGGCGGCGGGGACGCGGGCATCGGCTGCAGGCGCACGAGCCGGGTCACGGCCAGGGCCTCTCGCTCCCAGTCCCGGCAGGCCGCGCAGGACGCCAGGTGGGCGTCGACCAGCGCCGGCTCGATCGCTTCGTCCTCGCCGTCGATCCGGGCCGACAGCGCCTCTCGGTACCGCACACACTCCACGGTTGGATTGTCGCCGCTCACGGCGAGTTAGTTCCAGCCTGCGGAGAAGCCTCCGCAGAAGCCTCCGAAGAAGCGTGCGCAGAAGCCTCCGAAGAAGCCTGCGGATACAAGGCCGAGACCCACAGGTGGGTCAGCGTGTCGACGAGCACCGCGCGGTCGGAGAACGGCGCCACCCCGCAGGCGGCCAGGTAGTACAGGCGCTCGCCGAGCCACGTGAGCGACGCGGCCAATGCCGGCACGTCGACGCCTGCCAGATGCGTGTCGGACCGGATGCGGGCCACGGTGGCCTCGGTGAACGTCGCCATCTGGGCGAGCCAGAGCTCGCGCAGCTGCGGGTCGGAGCCCCAGCTCTCCACGATCGCGCGCAGCACGCCCGCGTTGGCCAGCCACAAGGTTGCGCCGGCGTCGATGCCGGCCCGCAGGGCCTCGCGCGGGGGCGTCTCCGCGGCGATCCACGGCTGCGCGGCCTCGTGGCCGGCGCCGACGGCGCGGCGCACGAGCTCAGCGAGGACCGCCTGCTTGCCCGGGAAGTAGAAGTAGAAGCTCGCGCGGGACACCCCGGCGGCGGCGATGATCTCGGCGACGCTCAGCGAGTCGAAGGTGCGCTCGGCGAGCAGGTCGCGCAGCGCGTCCAGGACTCGTTCGCGAAGGTCCCCCGACGAAGGATGGCGGGCGTTCACGGCTCCCACGGTACCGTATATGCAGTCTGGACATAGTGACCAGACAGATTGTATGGTCGCCCCCATGGGAATGCGGTACACGACGTTCGGGCGCACGGGACTGCGGGTGCCCGAGTTGGTGCTCGGGGCGATGACCTTCGGGGAGCAGGGCGGCGTCGGGGCGCCGCTCGAGGAGTGCCGGCGCATCCTCGATGCCTACGCCGAGGCCGGCGGCAACATGATCGACACGGCGATCAACTACCGCGGCGGGGCGAGCGAGGAGATCCTCGGTCAGATCATCGGCGAACGGGACCGGTTCGTGCTCGCCACGAAGTACACGGTGACGAGGGACGCCGCCGATCCGAACGGGGGCGGCAACCACCGGCGCAACCTGCGGCTGTCGCTGGAGACGAGCCTTCGGCGGCTGCGCACCGACCACGTCGACGTCTACTGGGTGCACATCTGGGACCGGCACACGCCGATCGAGGAGACGATGCGCGCGCTCGACGACGCGGTGTCGGCCGGCAAGGTGCTCTACGTGGGCATTTCCGACGCGCCGGCCTGGGTGGTGTCGCGCGCGAACACGCTCGCCGAGTGGCGCGGCTGGACGCCGTTCGCTGGGCTGCAGGTGCCGTACAGCCTGGTCAACCGCGACGCCGAGCGCGAACTGCTGCCGATGGCCGAGGCCTACGGCATGGCCGTGACGGCCTGGAGCCCGCTCGGCGGCGGCATCCTCACCGGAAAATACGATAAATCTGAAATGTCCGGAAAATTCCGGCTAGCCCCCGACGCCCTCAGCGACCGCGACCGCGCCATCGCCCAAGCCGTGCGCAACGTGGCCGACGAGATCGGCGCCACGTCGGCCCAGGTAGCGCTGGCGTGGACACGACGGCGCAAGGGCGTCCTACCCATCCTGGGCGCCCGCAGCGAGGCCCAGATCCGCGACAACCTGGGCTGCCTGCAGATCAACCTGACCGATGAGCAGGCCGAGACCCTCGAAGCAGCGACGGGCTTCCAAAAGGGCTTCCCCGCCGACTTCATCAGTCAGACGACGCCGTGGGTTCTGGGTGCAGCCGCAGTAGATATGTATCCATGATCCAGCCCTTGCGGGCACGGGCCTCGGCGCGGACCGACGCGATCTCGTCGATCACCGCGTCGAGGCGGCCCGCGATCAGGATCTCGTCGGGGGTACCGAGGTAGGCGCCCCAGTAGATGTCGATCGGCAGGTCGCGGTACGCCGAGCAGGCCAGCCCCGCGTCCAGCATCACCACCACGTCGGAGCAGCCGGCGGGCCACCCCGCCGCGAGCCGGCGCCCCGTGGTGATGTGCACCGGCCCCGCGACCCGGTTGAGCGTCACCCGGTGCCGCGCCGTCAGGATCTGCACGCTGGAGATGCCCGGGATCACCTCGTAGCCGACGTCGTGCCCCGCCGCCCGGATGCTGTCCAGCACGCGGATGGTGCCGTCGTACAGCGCCGGGTCCCCCCACGCCAGGATGCCGCCGACGCCGCCGTCGGGCAGCTCGCGCTCGACCGCCTCGGCGAGCAGCCGGGCGCGCTCGTCGCGCCAGTCGCGCACGGCGCCCTCGTAGTCGGCCGCGGCGCGGTCGCGGGGCGGATCGGGGATGATCACCGTGCGGTACGAGCCGGTGACGTATCGCGAACACAGCGCCCGCCGGGCCTCGGTCAGCTCCGCCGCGGCCTCGCCCTTGTCGAGGACGAAGAACGCGTCGCAGGCGTTCATCGCGTTGATCGCCTGGACGGTCACCTGCTCCGGGTCGCCGGCGCCGACACCGATGATCAACACTGTGCGCATCCGCCCATCCTAGGAGGCGGGATATGCCCGGGTCTCGGCCGCCTTGACCGCCACCCAGACCTCGCGGCCCGGCGTGAGCTGCAGGTGCGCCGCCGCCGCGGGCGTGACGTCGGCGGCCACGCTCAGCGCGCCGGTCAGCTGGATGCGCAGGTTGTCGCCGTGGCGCTGGATGCCGGCGATGGTGGCCGGCCAGGCGTTGCGCGGGCTGCCGTCGGGCCGGGCCGGGTGCAGCGCGACCGCGGCAGGCGGGAACGCCACGAACGCCTCGCCCTGCAGCGCGTCGGCCGTGGTCAGCGCCACGCCGCCGACGTCGACCGCGTGGCCGTCGGCCCGCCCGCGGTACAGGTTGAGCCCGACCAGCCGCGCCACGTACTCGGTGCGGGGCCGCGCGGTGATCTCGGCCGCGTCGCCCTCCTGCACCACGGCGCCGCCCTCGAGGATCACCAGCCGGTCGGCGAGCACCAGCGCGTCGAGCGGGTCGTGTGTCACCAGCAGCGTGGCGCCCGGATGATCCGTGAGGTGCCGCTGCAGCTCGGCCCGGGTGTCGGCCCGCGTGCCGGCGTCGAGCGCGGCGAGGGGTTCATCCAAGAGCAACAGCCGCGGTTGTACCGCAAGAGCCCGCGCCAGGGCCACCCGCTGCGCCTGGCCGCCGGAGAGCTGGCGGGGCTTGCGGCGCGCATGGTCGGCCAGGCCGACGCGGTCGAGCCAGGCCAGCGCCTCGACCCGGGCGGCGCGCCGGTCGCGGCCGTGCCGGCGCGGCCCGAACGCCACGTTGTCGAGCGCGCTCAGGTGCGGGAACAGCAGGTAGTCCTGGAACACCACGCCGATCGGCCGGTTCTCCGGCGGCGTCCACAGCCTCGTTTCGGGCCGGTCCAGATCGCGCCCGTCGAGCGCGATGTGCCCGTCGGTGAGCGCGGCGAGGCCGGCGAGGGCCCGCAGCGCCGTGGTCTTGCCGGCGCCGTTGGGGCCGAGCAGCGCGACGACCTCGCCGGCGGCGATGCCGAGGCGTGCGTCGAGCCGGAACGAGCCCCGCTCCACAACCAGGTGCGCATCGAGGTAGGTCATGCCGTGGTGACCCATTTGTCGCGCAGCGAGGCCAGGATCGCCACCGAGACGGCCAAGAGGATGAGGCTCAGCACGATCGCCGCCTGCAGGTCGGTCTCCAACGCCAGGTAAACCTCCAGCGGCATCGTCCTGGTCCTGCCCGGGAAGCTGCCGGCGAACGTGATGGTGGCGCCGAACTCGCCCAGCGCCCGCGCCCAGCACAGCACGCCGCCGGCGGCGATGCCGGGCGCCACCAGCGGCAGCGTCACGTGCGTGAACGTCGTCCACCGCCCGGCGCCCAGCGTGGCGGCGGCCTCCTCGTAGCGGCTGTCGGCGCCGCGCAGGGCGCCCTCGACGGCGATGATGAGGAACGGCATCGCCACGAACGCCTCGGCGAGCACGACCGCGGTCGTGGTGAACGGCAGCGTGACGCCGAACGTGCGGTCCAGCCACTCGCCGAGCAGGCCGCGGCGGCCGAAGACGAGCAGCAGCGCGACACCGCCGACCACGGGCGGCAGCACCAGCGGCACCGTCACCAGCGCGCGCACGACCCGCCGGCCCGGGAACTCGACCCGGGCGAGCAGCCAGGCCAGCGGCACCCCCAGCAGCATGCACACCACCGTCGCGATCGTGGCGCTCTGCAATGACAGCCGCAGCGCGGTGAGCACGCCCGGCTGGGTGAGCCGCTGCGGCAGCGTGGTCCACGGCGCCCGGATCAGCAGGCCGGCCAGCGGCAGGACGAGGAAGGCGAGGCCGAGCGCGGCGGGTACCAGCAGTGCTGCCGGCACCCGCCGCGAGCGGTCACGGCGCCTGGAAGCCGGCATTCGCCAGGACGGTCTTGCCCTTGTCGGACAGCACCCAGGCCACGAACGCCTGTGCTCCGGCCGCGTTGGGCGCGTTCTTGAGCACGACGATCGGGTAGTCGTTGATGGCACCCGCCGACTCGGGGAACTCGACGCCCTCGACGTCGGCGGCGGAGGCCTTGGCGTCGGTGCGGTACACCAGCGCCGCGTCGACCTCGCCGAGCTTCACCTTCGACAGGGCGCCCTTGACGTCCTGCTCCAGCGTGACCGGGGTGAGCTTCACGCCGGCGGCGTCGAGGGCCTTCTTCGCGGCCGCGCCGCACGGCACCTGCTCCGCGCACAGCGCCACCTTCACGCCGGGCTTGGTGAGGTCGGACAGGCCCTTGACGCCCTTCGGGTTGCCCTTCGGCACGGCGATCACGAGCTGGTTCTTGACGAACGTGGTCGGGGCGCCGGAGCCGTTGCCGGCGTCGGTCACGGTCTTCATGTTGGCCGGCGCCGCCGAGGCGAACACGTCCGCCGGCGCGCCGTTGTTGATCTGGGTCGCCAGGGCCGAGCTGCCGGCGTAGTTGAACGTCACCTTGGCGCCCGGGTTGGCCGCCTCGAAGTCCTTGCCGATCTGGTTGAACGACTCGGTCAGCGACGCCGCCGCGAAGACGGTGACGGTGCCCTTGACCGTGCTCGCGGTGCCGCTCGATGTGGGCTGTGCGGTATTCGCGGGCTTGTCGGCATTGTCGCCGCACCCGGCGAGCCCGACCAGCGCGACCATGAGCGCCGCCAGTGCGGTGCGCCTCATGAGTGACTCCTCCCCTTGTCGACACGCTCCACCACAACGGTGGTCGACTTGATCACCGCGACGGCCAGCGAGCCGACCTGCAGGTCGAGTTCGTCGGCGGCCTCGCGGCTCATCAGCGAAACGATCCGGAACGGCCCGGCCTGGATGTCGACCTGCGCCATGACCGTGTCCTTGACCACCGCGGTGACGATGCCGCGCAGGCGGTTGCGGGCCGACGAGCCGTCGGAGCGCTCCTCCGCCTCGGCGGCCTGCGCCCGCGCGAACGCGGCCAGGTCGACGCCGTCGATCACGCGGTGGCCGTTGTCGTCCCGGCCCGCTGCGAGCCGCCCGGAGTCGACCCAGCGGCGCAGCGTGTCGGCGCTGACGCCGAGCAGTTCGGCCGCTTCGCCGATCCGGAACATGGTCATGAACGAAAGCCTAGTGGCCGCACTTGCGAGGACGAATAGGCCAATGGGCTCGCATCTGCCCAAGAGAATCGGCGCGGGGCATGATGGAGGCATGACGCAGCGGTGGCGCGAGGTGCTCGACCTGGTGGCGGCGGCCGTCACGGCCCGCGGCCCGGTCACCGTGGTGGTCGACGGCACGGACCCGGCGACCGTGCGCTCGACCTCGACGCGGCTGGCCGACACCCTGCGCGCCGCCGTCGACGACGAGCGCACCATCGCGGTCGACGGCGGCGGCGACGCGGTGCTGGTGTGGCTGCGGACGTCCCGGCATCACCACGCCGCGGAGGCCAACCGGGGCGACGCCGCCGACATCGTCGTCGACCTGCACGACCCGGCGTGGCCGGTGGTGCGCCACGTCGCGCCGCGGCTGCTCGAGCACGGCCGGTGGTATCTGCGGGAGTCCCGCGCCTTCTTCGGCGTGCGGGCCGCGACGTGGGACGCGAAGTTCGGCGACGACGGGCCCGCCTACGCCGCCGCGGTCCGCCGCGCCGCCCTGCCGTGCGGCGGCGTCGTGCTCGACGCCGGCTGCGGCACCGGCCGCGCGCTGCCGGCCCTGCGCAACGCCGTCGGCCCGGCGGGCCTGGTCCTGGGCCTGGACCACACCCCGCAGATGCTCGACGTGGCCCGCGCCCGGGGCGAGCGACTGGTCCTGGCGGACGCGCGGCGGCTGCCGTTCGCCGACGGCGCCCTGGACGCGATCTTCGCCGCCGGGCTCGTCATGCACCTGCCCGACGCCGGCGAGGGCTTCCGCGAGCTGGCCCGGGTCACGCGGCCGGGCGGCCGGCTCGTGCTGTTCCACCCGTCGGGCCGGGCGGCGCTGGCCGCGCGCCACGGCCGGGTGCTGCGCCCGGACGAGCCGCTGGCCCGCGGGCCCCTCGCCGCGACGTGCGAGCGGTCGGGGTGGGAGCTGTGCGAGTACGACGACGGCGAGGACCGCTTCTACGCAGTGGCGGTGCGGCGTTGAGCGCCTAGACGGCGACGAGCAGGCCGCGCTGGCGTAGGAAGTCGCGGGCCTGGGCGACGTCGACGGCCGGCAGCAGCGTCCACGGCAGCACGAGCACGCCGGTGCCGCCGGTCACCACGACCCAGAACTCGCCGTTGTCCTCGACGCGCTCGACCGTCGACCACTTGTAGCCGGCCCGCAGGCTCGGGGTGCGCACGCGGACGGCGTCGTCGGTGAGCTCGTAGGTGGCGATCTCGACGAACACGCCCGTGCGGGCGTTCGCCGCCGCGCGGGTGAGCAGCCACGGCCCGACCAGCATGACCACGCCGGGGGTCAGCATGACTCCGCCGCCGACCGGGGCGCCGAGCAGCAGCGCGCCGAGGCCGGCCGCCGAGAGCCCGCCGCCGATGAGGTTCCACGAACGCAGCCCGCCGCGCATCCGCGCCCGCAGCGACCTGCGCGTCCGGCCGCTGTCCGGCTGGACCGTCAGCGTGATGTGCATGGTTCCCCGTTCATCGATTGCTGGGGCGACAGTACGCCATCGCCGATCCCTGTCCGCCGCGGCACCCGGGGTGCATGCTGTCGGCATGAACATCCGCAGTGACCTGCGCGCGGACGCCTGGGAGCGGCGCACCGCCGGCCCGCTGACGGGGCTCGCGGTCGTGTTCCTGGTGGCGTACGCGGTGCCGATCCTGCGCCCCGGCATCCCCCGGGCCTGGCACGATGCCTGCGAGGCGGCCAATGTTGCGATCTGGGCGCTTTTCGTGGCCGACTACTCGGTGCGCTTCTGGCTGCATGTCAACCGGGCCCGGTTTGTCCGCAGCCACATGTTCGACCTCGCCGTGCTGCTGCTGCCGGCGCTGCGCCCGTTGCGGGTCATGCGGCTGTTCACCGCGGTGCTGGTGCTGACCCGGCGGACCGAGGAGTGGGCTCGCGGGCGGCTCGCGCTGTACGTCGGCGCCACGAGCGTGCTGCTCATCTTCGTCGCCGCGCTGGCCGTCCTCGACGCCGAGCGGAACAACCCGGACGCGAACATCACCAGCTACACCGAGGCGCTGTGGTGGTCGTGCGTGACGATCACGACCGTCGGCTACGGCGACCACTTCCCGGTCACCACCGACGGCCGGCTCGTCGCCGTCGGGCTGATGATCGGCGGTATCGGGCTCATCGGCTTCGTGACCGGGTCGCTGGCGACGTGGATCGTGGACCGGATCTCGGTGAAGGACGACAAGACGCAGGACGCGACGAAGAGCGACATCGCGCTCGTCCTCGCGGAGCTGGCCAGCCTCCGGGCGGAGGTCGACCAGCTGCGAGCGGCCCAGGTCCCGGCGGTGGCTCAGATGGCTCAGATGCCGTCGGTGGAGGAACCGACGGTCCAGTAGACGCGGTTGTAGTCCTCCAGCTCGAGGCCGGAGCCGGTGCCGCGGTAGGTGGTGACGCCGCAGTTGGCCGGTGCGCCGCCCTCGGGCCACTGCTGGGCCTGCGAGTAGCTCCAGCCCTCCAGCAGGAACCGGAAGCAGCGCAGTGTGCCGCCGTGCGTGACGACGAGGATCTTCTGCCCGGCGTGGCGGGCGGCCAGCTCGACGAGGAACATGTGCACGCGGCCGGCGACGTCGGCGAGGCTCTCGCCGCCCGGCGGGCGGGCCATGAAGCCGCCGAAGGTCTGCCAGTACTCGTTCAGCCAGGGGAACGCCGCCTCGGCCTCGGCGGTCGTCATGTCGTAGGCGAAGCCCGAGTCGCGCTCGCGGATGAACAGCTCCGGCTTGACGCGCATCGCGGAGCGCTCGGCGGCCGGATATGCCTCGAGAATCCCCTCGGCGGTCTGCTCGGTTCGGGCATAGCCGCTGGTGTACACGTAGTCGAAGGTCCCGAAACGTTCCCGGATGCCATTGCCGGTCTGCAGGGCCTGCTTGCGGCCGTCCGGCGTGAGCTCGATGAGGTGGTCGGGCACGCCGCGCACCACCTGGCGGGCCGCGTCGTCGGCGAAGTAGACGCTGCCCTTCTTGGCGATGTTGCGCGCGGACTCGGCGTGCCGCACGAGGACGAGCAGTGCGGGGTGTGAAAAGGCCACCTACGACTCGTACTGCTCCTGCGGCACGGGTATCAAGGTGACCTCCGACACCTCGATGAACGGGATCGCCTCGCCGTTGACCTCGTCCTGCAGCTCGCGGCCGCTGTACTTGCCGGTGATGTCGAGCCACTGCTGGTCGGCGAGGCCGTCGGGCAGGTCGCCGCCGAGCGCGACCTTCACCGGCCGGGCGTCGGCAGCGCAGCAGCTGACCATCATCCGGGCCAGCAGCCAGGTGTCCTGCGGGCCGCGCATCGCGAAGCCGGTGAGCCGGATGCGCCGCTCGCCGAGGGAGGCGCCCTTGTCGAACACGGCCCGGGAGGCGTAGTCGAGCATCGTCAGGCGCAGCGGGTCGCCGGCCGGCAGCGGCGCGTACTCCGAGCGGGCCGTGACCGCCGAGCCGGAGCGCCCGGCCGCGTAGGAGCCCAGCGCCGGCGGCGCGAACAGCAGCAGGCCGAGCACCGGGGCGAGCAGCAGCCAGGCCACCTTCGGCCCGCCGTGCGCGTGCCCGTGCCCGTCGTCGTCGTGCGCGTGCTCTTCGGCCCCCTTGTGCTCTTCGGCGTTCGTGCGCTCTTCGGCGTTCGTGTGCGCTGCCGCGTTCTTGGGGCCACGCAGCTCGTACCACAGCGTGAACGCCCCGGCGAGCACGAGGATGGCGCCGGCGGCCACGAGGTAGGGCTGCAGGCCGGGCTTCACATAGTTGAGGTACTGCCCCGTGAGGCTGGCGCGCAGCACCGCGCCGCCCACGAGCAGCAGAATGACGGCCTGGGCTTGCTTGTTCACAGCAGTACCGGTCCCAACGCGGCGGAGACGAGGATCGCCACGACGAAGGTGGCGGGCGCGAAGCGCATGGCGAAGCGGCGGCCGAAGATCCCGGCCTGCATCGCGAACAGCTTGAGGTCGATCATCGGGCCGACGACCAGGAACGCCAGCCGCGCGGTGAGCGAGAACTGGGTCAGCGAGGCGGCCACGAACGCGTCGGCCTCGGAGCAGATCGACAGCAGCACGGCGAGCAGGCCGAGCACGACGATCGCGAGGGCCGGGTTGGACGCCACGTGCTCGAGCCACGACTTGGGCACCACCACGGCGATGACGGCGGCGCACGCGGCCCCGACGACGAGGAAGCCGCCGGCGTGCAGCACATCGTGACGTACCGACGCCCAGAACGCCGGCCACTTCGCCATGCCGTCCAGATGGGCGCGCGACGGCATGCGCAGCCAGCTGCCCTTGCCGAACGCCTGCCACAGCCAGCCCATGACGCAGGCGGTCACGAGGCTGGCCACGGCCCGGGCGAGCACCATCCGCGGCTGGCCCGGGAAGGCGACGGCGGTGGAGACGAGCACGACCGGGTTGACGGCGGGCGAGGCGAGCAGGAACGCGAACGCGGCCGCCGGGGTGACGCCGCGGCGAACCAGGGCGCCGGCGACCGGCACCGAGGCACACTCGCATCCGGGCAGCACGACGCCGGCGACGCTCGCCGTCGGCACCGCGAGGGCCGGGTGCCGCGGCAACGCCTTGGCGAAGAACGACGGCGGCACGAAGACGGCGATGACCGCGGAGAGCACGACGCCGAAGACGAGGAACGGGATCGCCTGGGTCAGCACCGACACGAACACGGTGAGCCAGGTCTGCAGCGCCGGCGTGGCCAGCGACCGGGCGATCGGCCCGCGCAGCAGCACCACGAGGACGAGCAGTGCCGCGAGCACCTCGACCGAGCCGGGTCGCCACCGCTTCCGCTCGGGCGGCGCCTCCGGCGGCGCGCTCGTCGCGGGATCGGGGCCGGCGGTCAGCGTCACGGTGAGGAGGCTACCGCGTGCGCTGGGCGGCGCGCCCGATTGACGGTAAGCCGTTAGGTACCGTCGGCATGAAGCGCCGACGAATACTTCGGAGCGTGAATCCATGTTTGACTCTCAGGCGTGCGCACTGGCACACGGCGCCGTCGAGGCTGCGCCCGACGGCCGCGCCGTGGTAGCGGTCTTCGACTCGCCCGTCGCCACCCACCTGCTGCACCTCGCCGCCACGCTGGGCTACCGGGTGGCGCTGGCCGAGCCGGGCCTGTCCGGGGTGAGCATCGACGCGAACACCGACGTGGTGGTGTGCGACCACGATCGGCCCGAGCTCGGCGCGGCGCTGCGCGACGCGCTGGCCTCGCCGGCCCGCTGGGTCGGGGTGATGGGCAGCCCGCGGCACACCGCGCCGCACGTGGCGGCCCTGCGGGAGCTGGGCGTCGCCGAGGCGGACATCGCCCGGGTGCACCGGCCGATCGGCCTCAACATCGGCTCCCGCACGCCGGCGGAGATCGCGCTGGCGACCCTCGCCGGGCTGGTCGCCGACAGGAACGACCGGCCCGGCGGGTTCAGCTTCTCGTAGCTGGCAGCCCGTTCTTGGGGTTAGCAGCCCGGGAGGCGCTCGATCAGGTAGCGCTCGACCTGGTCGAGCGACACCCGGTCCTGGCTCATCGAGTCGCGGTCGCGGACGGTCACCGAGTCGTCGTTGAGCGTCTCGAAGTCCACCGTGAGGCAGAACGGCGTGCCGATCTCGTCCTGGCGGCGGTACCGCCGGCCGATGCCCTGCGCGTCGTCGAAGTCGACCGTCCAGCGCTTGCGCAGCTGGGCGGCGAGGTCGCGCGCCTTCGGCGACAGGTCGGCGTTGCGCGACAGCGGCAGCACGGCCGCCTTCACCGGGGCGAGGCGCTTGTCGAACCGCATGACGGTGCGCCGGTCGACGCCGCCGCTGGTGTTCGGGGCCTCGTCCTCGTCGTAGGCCTCGAGCAGGAAGGCGAGCACCGCGCGGGTGAGGCCGGCGGCCGGCTCGATGACGAAGGGGACCCAGCGCTCCTTCTTCTCCTGGTCGAAGTAGGACAGGTCGACGCCGGAGTGCTTCGAGTGCGTGTTCAGGTCGAAGTCGGTGCGGTTGGCGATGCCCTCGAGCTCGGAGAACTCCTGGCCGCCGAAGCGGAAGCGGTACTCGATGTCGACGGTGCGCTTCGAGTAGTGCGACAGCTTCTCCTTCGGGTGCTCGTAGAAGCGCATGTTCTCCGGGGAGATGCCGAGGTCGATGTACCAGTTCCAGCGCTCCTGGAGCCAGTACTCGTGCCACTGCTCGTCGCTGCCGGGCTCGACGAAGAACTCCATCTCCATCTGCTCGAACTCGCGGGTGCGGAAGATGAAGTTGCCCGGGGTGATCTCGTTGCGGAAGCTCTTGCCGACCTGCGCGATGCCGAACGGCGGCTTCTTGCGCGCGGCGAGGGCGACGTTGTTGAAGTTGACGAAGATGCCCTGCGCCGTCTCCGGGCGCAGGTAGTGCAGGCCCTCGTCGTTCTCAACGGCGCCGAGGTAGGTCTTCATGAGGCCGTTGAACATGCGCGGCTCGCTGAAGGTGCCCTTGTTGCCGCAGTTCGGGCAGTTGATCTCGCTCAGCACGAACGGCTTGCTCGTGCCGTTCTTCTCGACCCAGGCCTCCTCGAGGTGGTCGGCGCGGAAGCGCTTGTGGCAGGAGGCGCACTCGGTCAGCGGGTCGACGAAGGCGTCGACGTGGCCGGAGGCGACCCACACGTCGCGGGCCAGGATGACCGCGGAGTCCAGGCCGACGATGTCGTCGCGCTGCTGGACCATGGTGCGCCACCACTGCCGGCGGACGTTGTCCTTGAGCTCCACGCCCAGCGGGCCGTAGTCCCAGGCCGAGCGCGTGCCCCCGTAGATCTCGCTCGACGGGAAGACAAAGCCGCGGCGCTTCGCGAGGCTGACGACGGAATCGATGCGATCTGCGGCCATGGTTCCTCCTCGGCCTTACGGCGACTGGCTGTCGGCAAGGCTGGTCGTGTTTGTCGGATTGGTCGGGTTCAGCGCAAAAAGCCGGTCGACCCTGGACAAACCGTCAACGTCACCATCGACGGTACGGTTACGCCGGGGCGGGCCGCACCAGATTAACCGGCGAGCGCCGGGCGGCGGGCCGCCGGGCGGCCTAATCCAGTCCGCCGCAGATCACGTAGCGGCTGCCGGCCTGTTCCATGTCGTAGCGTTCGTCGGCCCACCTGCCGTTCTGCAGGACCTGGGCGTCGACGGTGATGCTCTCGTTGCCGATCCGCACGTCGGCCGGGTCGACCCGGTAGTCCATGATCGGCGACTGGCCGAAGTGGTCCTCGAACCAGCCGATGGTGTGCGTGCGCTGCTCGGCGTCGCACAGCTGGCGCCGGGCCGTGGTGTAGTCCTCGTCGCGCACGGCGGCGAGATACACCTCCACGACAGAGGCGACCTGCGACTTGGCGATGTTGTCGGCATATGGCAGCAGGAAGGCGATGCCGACCACGCCGCCGATGCAGCACAGCACCAGCGCCAGGCCGCCGATGCCCAGGCCGATCCACAGCCCGCGCAGGTCGCGGTCGCGCGGCGGCGCGGCGAAGGGGGTGAGCACGCCCGGTCCGCGCGGCGGCGGTGGAACCTCGTCGGGTGCCTGCCACTGCGGCTGGGGGCCGACCTGAGGCGGCATCATGCGATCAGCCTATCCAACGTCAGGCGCGGTCACTCGTCGTGACCTCGAGCGCCCCGCCCGGCGCGCTCTCGGCCAGCACCTCGAAGGCCGAGGGCTCGTCGTGCGCCTGTGCGAGCAGCGGGGTGGCGTGCACCTTCACGTCGAAGTTCGACAGCGCCCGCCGGTAGGACCCGACGGACTCCCATTCGGTGAGGATGCTCCAGTGCTCCGGGTCGTCGTACGCGCGTCCGAGCGCTCCGCGCCGGTACCCTGGGCAGGCCGCGAGGGCGTTGAGCGCGGCGTGGGCGCGCCCCGCGAAGTCCTCGCCGTCCTCGACCACAAATCTGGTGATCACGAGCATGCAACGAGCATACGGAAGGACCCCCGCCCCATGACCGAGCGCGTGCTCATCCGGCTGGCCCGGCTCAACAAGACCCTCGTCTTCCTGGCCGGCGCCGCCGTCGTGTTCGCCGGCATGCTGCTGCCGGGCGTCGTGGGCTCGGCGATCCTGCTGGTCCTGGCGGCCGGCCTGGGCTGGGTGCTCAGCCGCACCTGGGCGGTGACGCCTCCCCCGCTGCGAGCCGTCCGCGTGATCATTCTCCTGCTGCTCGTCTGCGTGGCCGCCTACGAGGCAAGTTGACAACGATTCCCATTATCAGGCACGCTCGGAGGGTGGTTCTCCAGGTCGAACGGGCGGTCGTCGCCTACGATGGCCGGCCCGTGCTCGACGGGGTCTCGCTCACGGTGCACGCCGGCGAGGTGGTCGCCGTGCTCGGCGCCAACGGCTCCGGCAAGTCCACGCTCGTCAAGGCCGCGATGGGCCTCGCACCGCTGACCGCCGGCGAGGTGCGGCTGTTCGGCACCCCGCTGCGGCGCTTCCGCGGCTGGCACCGCATCGGCTACGTCCCGCAGCGCGTCGGCGCCGGCAGCGGTGTGCCCGCCACCGTCGCCGAGGTCGTCGCCGAGGGGCGGCTGGCCCGGCGCGGCTTCCTGCGCCCCGCGTCCACCGCCGACCGGCGCGCCGTCGCCGAGGCGCTCGACGCGGTCGGCCTCGCCGAGCGCGCCCGCGAGCCCGTCTCGGTGCTCTCCGGCGGCCAGCAGCAGCGGGTGCTCATCGCCCGCGCCCTGGCCGGCGGCCCCGAGCTGCTGGTGCTCGACGAGCCCACGGCGGGCGTCGACGCGGTCAGCCAGGAGCTGTTCGCCGGGTGCCTGCAACGCTTCGTCACGTACGGCGGCACGGTCGTGTTCGTCGCGCACGAGTTGGGCCCGCTGCGCCCGCTGATCACCCGCGCGGTCGTGGTGAGTCGCGGCGAGATCGTCCACGACGGTGCGCCGCCGGCGATCGACAACGACCACGTGCACCCGCACGCCGCCACGGCATGAGCATCTTTACGTACGACTTCATGATCCGCGCCCTGCTCGGGGCGCTGATCACGGGCGCGGCGGCGCCGGCCATCGGGGTGTACCTGGTGCAGCGGCGGCTCTCGCTCATCGGCGACGGCCTCGGACACGTCGCGCTCACCGGCGTCGGGCTCGGCCTGCTGCTGCACCGCTCCCCCGTGATCATGGCGGTCATCGCCGCCGCGGCGGGCGCGGTCGTCATCGAGCTGGTCCGCGAGCGGGGCCGCACCTCCGGCGACATCGCGTTGTCGATGCTGTTCTACGGCGGCATCTCCGGCGGCGTGGTGCTGGTGAACCTCTCCGACGCGCAGAGCAGCCGCAGCCTGGTGACCTACCTGTTCGGCTCGCCGCTGACGACCAGCCGGCAGGACCTGACGGTGATGCTCATCCTCGGCGTCGCCGTGCTCGCCGTGTCGATCCTGCTGCGGCCGTGGCTGTTCGCGGTGTGCCACGACGAGGAGTACGCGCGGGTGTCGGGCCTGCCGGTGCGCACCCTCAACCTCATCCTCGCCATCACCACCGCGGTCACCGTCACCGTCGCCATGCGGGCCGTCGGGCTGCTGCTCGTCAGCGCGCTCATGGTGGTGCCGGTGGCGACCGCGCAGCAGCTCACCCGCGGCTTCCGGGCCACCATGCTGGCCGCGATCGGGCTCGGCCTGCTCGTCTCCGGCGGCGGGGTGTGGCTGTCCACCGCGATCGACACCGGGCCCGGTGCCACGGTGGTGCTGCTCGCGATCGCCGGCTTCTTCGCGGTCACGGTCGGCGCCTCGGCCGCGCGGGCCGCGCGCGGCGCACGGCACCGGTCGTCGGATACCGGCGCCGGCGAACCGTCCGCACCCGCCGAACCGGGCCTGACCGCCGCGGCGCCGGGCGGGGCCGGGCCGCTGGACCACACGGGTGAAGCGCGTGCCGGGGCCTGACGGCCGCAGCGGGCCGGCGCCTGACGGCCGCAGCGGGCCGGCGCCTGACGGCCGCAGCGGGCCGGCGCCTGAGGGCCGCCGCGCGGCCACTCGGCCCGACGGCTACGAGGCCGCCGGGGAGCTGCTGCGGGCGTTGTCCGCGCCGCTGCGTATCCGGATCGTCACCGAGCTCGCCGAGGGGCCCAGGTGCGTGCACGAGCTGGTCGAGACGCTCGAGGCGCCGCAGCCGCTGATCTCGCAGCACCTGCGCGTGCTGCGCGGCGCCGGCGTGGTGCACGGCGCTCGGCGGGGCCGCGAAATCGCATATTCTCTGATTGATGAGCACATTGCGCACATCGTCGCCGATGCGGTCAGCCACGCCCGTGAGGGGTAAGCGCGCCGCGGCCGTCTGCCTGGTGGCGCTGGTGGCGCTGTCCGGGTGTACCGATAAATCGGATAAATCGGCCGAGAACGGCGCGGTGGCGAGCGCCGCCCCGACCGTGGAGGCCTCCGACCCGGCGACCGCGTTCAAGGCGGCGGTGACGAAGACCAACCAGGCGACGATGACGTTCACGATCGACGCCGACCTCGGCACCCTGGGCTCACAGAAGGCCAGCGGCGCGGCCGACCCGAAGGCGAAGGCGACCGGGTACCACTCCGACCTCACCCTGTCGGGCCGCAGCGTCACGATCGATGCGATCCTCGTGGGCTCCGACCTGTACCTGAAGGTGCCCGGCGTCACCAGCGGCGACCGCTGGGCCCACATGGACATGACGAAGGTGAAGTCGCTGTCCAAGCTCGGCCTGGACGCCAGCGGCAACCCCACCAACCTCGGCACGCTGGACGCCGAGGTGGTCGCGGTGACCCGGACCGCGCCCGGCGCCTACAGCGGCACCCTCGACCGCACGAAGAACCCGGTCGTCGCCGGCGCCGGCGGGGTGAGCGAGGCGCTCAAGAGCGTGCCGTTCGAGGCGACGGTCAATCCGCAGGGGTACGTCACGTCGCTGGTCATCCACACCCCGCCGGTCGGCAGCGGCCCCGCCTCGACGTCGACGTCGAAGTTCGCCGACTTCGCACAGCCGATCGCCATCGAGCGGCCGGACTCCGCGGAGGTCCAGCAGGCGCCGGACGAGCTGTACCAGGCCCTGCAGTAACCCCACGCCGGCGTGCGCTGCGGCGGACGGCCGGGTGCCGCACGCTGGAGTCATGAAGCTCTATGCCGACCGCACCCCCGTCGCCATCCGGCAGCTCCTCACCGACGCCCTCGTCGTGGCGTGGGTCTACGCCTGGGTGAGGCTGGGCATGGCACTGTTCGACCTGATCCAGCGTCTGGCCGCACCGGGCCGCAAGCTCGAGGGCGCCGGCGACGGGCTCGCCGCCAATCTCAACTCGGCCGGCGACAAGATCAAGGGCGTGCCGGGCGTGCCCGACTCGGTGGCCGCGCCGTTCACCAACGCCGCGAACGCCGCCATGTCGCTGGCCAACGCCGGCCGCGAGCAGCAGGACATCGTCAACGACCTGGCGTGGGTCCTGTCGATCGTGGTCGTGGTGGTGCCGCTGCTGTTGGTGGTCGGCGTGTGGCTGCCGCTGCGCATCCGCTGGATCCGCCGGGCCGGCTCGGCCGCGCGCCTGCGGTCGGTGGCGGCCGGCCGGGACCTGCTGGCGTTGCGCGCCCTGGCGACGCAGCCCTTGCGGCGTCTCCTGCGGGTCGACCCGGAGATCGCCGCGCTGTGGCGGCGCGGCGATCCCGATGCGGTCGAGGCCCTGGCCCGCCTGGAACTGCGGTCCCTCGGCCTCAGGTAGCGTTGCGGTTACGTTCCGGAGTTACGCCGCCCGTTTTGTCCGAGCGGTTTGGTGGCCGGGTGTAGCGTGCGATGAAGCAGGAGGCGCGCTCACGGCACCTGGCATCCGTCACTGCGGCCGGCGACGGACGTCGGATTCGGTGGACGGCCCCGGCGACCACGACGCCGTGGACGAGCCTTCCGCGGGCGCGGGCACGACGCCTTCCTCCAGCGACAGGTACCGTCCCTGGAGCACCCGCTTGGTGGCCGCCACTTCGACGGCGTCGGCGTTGTCCCACAGCTCGCGGAAGAGCGCCTCGGCCCGAAGCGCGGCCTGCCGGCAGAACAGGTCGGCGAGCTCGACGCCCTCGGGCCGCTCCGCCCGCTCGGCGCGCGCCTTGACGCAGGCCGCGGACATGGCGAAGAGCTCGGCGCCGATGTCCACGACCCGGCCGAGGAAGCCCTGCTTGTGCTCGAGCTTGCCCTGCCAGCGGGCCATCGCGTAGAACGTCTCGCGCGCGAGGCGGCGCGACGCGCGCTCGACGTAGCGCAGGTGCGCGGCCAGGGGGCCGAACTCGCCGTAGCCGCCGGGCAGCTGGCCCTTGCCGGCGACCAGCGTCGGGAGCCACTTGGCGTAGAAGCCGCCCGCCCGGCCCGCCGCGCGGGCCTTGCGGCCCAGGCCGGCCTCCGGGTCGATGATGTCGCCGGCGACCGAGAGGTGGGCGTCGACGGCCTCGCGGGCGATCGCCAGGTGCATGATCTCGGTCGAGCCCTCGAAGATGCGGTTGATCCGCAGGTCGCGCAGGATCTGCTCGGCCGGGATCGGGCGCTCGCCGCGCGCGGCCAGCGAGTCCGCGGTTTCGTAGCCGCGGCCGCCGCGGATCTGCACCAGCTCGTCGGCGACCTTCCAGGCCAGCTCGCTGGCGTAGAGCTTGACCAGGGCCGCCTCGATGCGGATGTCGTTGCGGTTGTCGTCGGCCAGGCGGCAGGAGACCTCGAGCATCGCCTCCATGCCGTACGTCGAGCCCGCGATGAACGCGATCTTCTTCGCGATCGCCTCGTAGGCGCCGATCGGGCGGCCCATCTGCACGCGCTCGGCCGACCAGGAGCGCGCGACGCCGAGGCACCACTTGCCGGCGCCGACGCACATCGCGGGCAGCGACAGCCGGCCCGTGTTGAGCGTGCTCAGCGCGATGCGAAGGCCCTGGCCCTCGCCGCCGATGACGTTGGCCGCCGGCACCCGCACGTCGTGGAAGCGGGTGACGCTGTTCTCCAGGCCGCGCAGGCCCATGAAGGCGTTGCGCCGCTCGATCGTGACGCCGGGCGCGTCGCCCTCGACCACGAACGCGGTGATGCCGCCGCGGTGGCCCTCGCTCTTGGGCACCAGCGCCATGACCACGAACAGTGTGGCCAGGGTGCCGTTGGTGGCCCACAGCTTGACCCCGTTGAGCAGGTAGTCACCCTCCGGCGTCGGTACCGCGGACGTGCGCATGTTGGCCGGGTAGGAGCCGACCTCCGGCTCGGTGAGCAGGAACGCCGACACCTCGCCGCCGGCCAGGCGGGGCAGGAAGCGCTGCTTCTGCTCGTCGGTGCCGACCAGCTTGAGCGGCTGCGGCACGCCGATGGACTGGTGCGCCGACAGCAGCGCGCCGATGGACGGGTTGACCGAGCCGACGAGCATCAGCGCGCGGCAGTAGTCCAGGTTGGTCAGGCCGAGCCCGCCGTACTTCTCGTCGATCTTCATCCCGAAGGCGCCCAGCTCACCGAGGGAGGTGAGCACCTCGTCCGGGATGCGCGCGTCGCGCTCGATCTGCTGCCCGTCGACCTCGGCGGACATGAACGCGGCCAGCTTCGCGCGGAACTCGGCGCCGCGGGCCTCGGCTACCGGGTCGAGCTCCGGCAGTGGGTCGATGAGATCGAGGCGGAGCCGGCCGAGGAAGAGCTCCTTGCCGAAGCTGGGCTTCCTCCACTCGGTTTCGCGACTCTCCTCGATGACCTTGCGCGCCTCCCGTTCCGCGCGCACCTCCGTGGAAACCATGGCCACCCCCAGGTAGACGGGCCTAACACCAGGTTATTACCCGCGGGTAGCCGGCACCATGCCTCAAGCCAGGCAGCGGGCAACCACGGCGGCGGCGACCTCAGATGGCGCCTGATCGGGGATCCAGTGACTGACCCCCGCAAGGGGGACGAACCGGTAGTCCGCGCTCACGTACTCCGCGCAGGCCCGGGCGGCCGTGGCGCCGATGGCCAGGTCGCCGTCGCTCCACACGTACGTCGTCGGGACCGTCGCCTGCCCCAGGCCCACCAGGTCGAGTGAGCTCATCGCCCGGTACCAGTTCAGCGCCGCCGTCAGCGCGCCCGGCTCGAGCAGCGGCCGCACGTAGGCGTCCACGCCGGCCGCATCGAGCCCGGCGCCGTCGAAGATCGCCCGCAGCCGCCGCGCGTCGCCCTCCAGCAGCACCTCCTCGGCCTTGCCGGGCTGGCGGAAGAGCTTGATGTAGGCGGAGCGGGCGCGCTGGTCGGGGTCGTTGGCGTAGGCGTACGCCGAGGCGTGCGGGTGCGGCACCGAGACCGCCGTGAGCGTGCGGACCCGCGCCGGATGGCGAAGCGCCACATGCCAGGCGCAGATGGCCCCCCAGTCGTGGCCCACCAGGTGTACCGACGCAAGATCCAGGGCGTCGAGAACGGCCACGGCGTCCAGGGCGCACTCGGCGATGCGGTAGGCCTCGGCGCCCTGCGGCCGGGCGCCCGGCGACGTGCCGCGCTGGTCGAGGGCGTAGGTGCGCAGGCCGGCGGCGTGCAGCGCCGGGGTGACCGCCGCCCACTCGCCGCTGTGCTGGGGGAAGCCGTGCAGCAGCAGGACCGGCGCCCCGCCGTCCGGCCCGCCGGCGACCACGTCGAACGTCAGATCGCGCGCCGTGATTTTCATGACCAGAGACTACGAGTCAAGAAGGTTCACTGTTACCTTCGGGAAACAACTTCACATCCGACAGGGGAGCGCACAGCGCTGAGAGTGCGGCGGCCGCCATGCGGGCGTCGCAGACCCTCGAACCTGATCTGGGTAATGCCAGCGCAGGGAGCTCGGTCACCTCACGCCAGACCGCCATGTCCGTCCAACAATCAGGCGGTCGTGGCGGCGCGTCTCCTTCTGGTTCCCCCCGAACTAGGAGGTTCACCAACCATGCAGACCCGTTGGCGCACCGTCGACATCGTCGTGGCGTCCGTCATCGCCGTGGCGTTCGCGGCGGTGTTCTACGCCTGGAACAACCTCTGGACCGCCCTGGAGGGCAGCTTCGCGCTGCCGTGGCGGGCCGTCATCTACGGCGTGTGGCTGATCCCGGGCGTGCTCGGCCCGATGGTCATCCGCAAGCCCGGCGCCGGCCTCTACACCGAGATCGTCGCCGCGACCGTGTCCGCGCTGTTCGGCTCCGCGTGGGGGCTGGGCGTCGTCGTGTCCGGCCTGGTGCAGGGCATCGGCGGCGAGTTCGGCTTCGCCGCGACCGGCTACCGCGGGTACCGCGTCGGCAACGCCGTCGTCGCGGGCGGCCTGGCCGGGCTGGGCGCGTCGCTGCTGGACCTGACCGTGTACTACAGCAGCACGTTCACGGTCGGCCAGAAGTGGACCTACGTGGCGCTCGTCGTCCTCAGCGGCGCCGTGGTCGCCGGCGCCGGCAGCTGGGCGCTGCAGCGCGCGCTGTCCAGGACCGGCGTGCTGGACCGCTTCCCCTCCGGCCGGGAGCGGGTCGCGGTCTGAGCACGGTCGAACTCCGCGGGTTCGGGTGGCGCCACGCCGGGCGTAAAGCCTGGGCGGTGCGCCACCTGGACCTGCGCATCGAGCACGGCGAGCGGGTCCTGCTGCTCGGCGCCTCCGGCGCGGGCAAGTCGACCCTGCTCGCCGCGCTCGCCGGCCTGCTCGCCGAGGACTCCGGCGAGCAGGAGGGCGAGGTCCTCGTCGACGGCAGGCCCGCGACGCAGGCCCGCCACGAGACCGGCATCGTCTTCCAGGACCCGCAGACCCAGCTGGTGATGCGCCGCAGCGGCGACGACGTCGCGTTCGGCCTGGAGAACCGGGCCGTGCCGCGCGAGCAGATCTGGCCCGCGGTCGACGCGGCGCTGGCCGCCGTCGGCTTCCCCTACGGCCGCGACCGCGACACCGCGGCGCTGTCCGGCGGCGAGCAGCAGCGCCTCGCCATCGCCGGCGCCATCGCGCTGCGGCCCCGCCTGCTGCTGCTCGACGAGCCGACCGCCAACCTGGACCCGGACGGGGCGCAGCTGGTGCGCACGGCCATCGCCAAGGCGCTGCAGGACCTCGACGCGACGATGGTGCTCGTCGAGCACCGGGTCGAGGAGGCGATGCCGCTGGTCGACCGCACGATCGTGATCGGCGAGGACTCCGGCGCGGTGTGGGCGCCGGGCGCGGCGCTGCCCGCGCGCCGCGCGCCCGGGCCGCCGGGCGACGCGCTGCTCACCGCGGAGGCGCTGCGGCTGCCGTTCACCGAGCTCGACGAGGTGGTACGCCAGGGCGAGGCCCTGGCCGTGCAGGGGCCCAACGGCGCCGGCAAGACCACGCTCGCGCTGCTGCTCGGCGGCCTCACGAAGCCCGCCGCCGGCCGGGTCGTGGCGTCGGCGGCGCTCGCCGGGCGCGACGCGGGCCGCCCGCCGCACCGGTGGCGCGCGGCCCGGCTGGCGCAGCGCATCGGCTCGGTGTTCCAGAACCCGGAGCACCAGTTCGTGACCGACACCGTGCGCGCCGAGCTCGCGCTGGGCGGCGCGAGCCCCGCGGTCGTGGACGAGCTGCTGGCCCGGCTGCACCTCGACCGGCTCGCCCTGGCCAACCCGTTCACGCTCTCCGGCGGCGAGCAGCGCCGGCTCAGCGTGGCGACCGCGCTGGCCGCGGCGCCGCGGGTGCTGGTCCTCGACGAGCCGACGTTCGGCCAGGACCTGCGCACCTGGCGGGAGCTGGTCGGGCTGCTGGCCGACCTGCGCGACGAGGGCCGCGCGCTCGTGCTCGTCACCCACGACCCCCAGCTGGTCGACGCGATCGGCGACCGGCGCCTGGAGCTGACCCGATGACGACCTGGCTGGGACGGCGCGACGCCACCGCGAAGCTGCTCGCCGCGCTGCTCGTCACCGCGGCGGTGGTCACCACCCTCGACCCGCTCGCCTCGCTGACCGTCATCGGCGTGCTGCTGGTGGTGCTGCCGTTCACCGGGTACTCCCCCGCCGCGCTGTGGCGGCGCGGCTGGCCGCTGCTCGCCTCCGCCGCCGGCATCCTCACCTTCGGCGTGCTCTTCGGCGCCGCGGACTCGCCGGTCGTGTGGCAGCTGGGCGGGCTCGCGGTGCGCGAGAACGCCGCCGGGTACGCGCTGCGGCTGCTCGCGGTCGGGCTGCCCGGGTTCGTGGTCTTCGCCACCATCGACCCGACGGACCTCGCCGACTCGCTCGTGGCGCACCTGCGCATCTCGCCCCGCTTCGCGATCGGCGCCCTGGCGGCGCTGCGCCTGGCGCCGTTGCTGGCCGCCGAGTACCGGCTGATCCGGCTGGCGCGGCGGGCCCGCGGTACCCGCCGCGGGCTCTTCTCCACCCTGTTCGGGCTGCTGGTGGCCGCCATCCGCCGGGGCATCCGGCTGGCGACGGCGATGGAGGCCCGCGGCTTCGACCGGGGGCCGCGCACCATCGCCCGCGAGACCCGTTTCGGCTGGTCGGACGCATTGGTGGTCATCGCTGGTGTGGCACTCGCGACGGCCGTGATCGCGCTGAAGTTCGCGCGGACATAGGCATATCGCTACCTGTTGTTCGCCCGAGCCGTCGAGATTCGCCCGTGAGGACCATCGACCCTGAACGGAGCCTCCATGGGCAGCTCTAGTGGCCACCATCACCACCACCACGAGGACATGCCGCAGGCCGCCGGCGACGTCCCCGCGGTGCTCGACGCGTCGATCCCCGACAGCGAGCTCTCCCCCGGTGACGTCTCCCGCCGCGGGTTCCTGCGCCGCGCCGGCCTGCTCGGCGCCGCCGCCGCCGCGGGCGGCGCGCTGGCCAACGCCGGCGTCGCGCACGCGCACGACGAGAACGGCGACCACGACTTCGACGGCTGGGACCGCCACGGGCACAGCCGCCCGACGTTCAACAACTTCAAGTGGCTCGCCGGCGACCACCACATCCACACCCAGTTCTCCAGCGACGGCATGTACCGGGTCTCCGACCACGTGAAGCACGCCTCCGCCTACGGCCTGGACTGGATGGTCATCACCGACCACGGCACCGTCCAGCACTCCAAGATCGGCGTCGACAAGGTCAACCCGCTCATCCGGGCCGCCCGCGACGACTTCAAGGACATGCTGGTCTTCCAGGGCCTGGAGTGGAACATCCCGGCTGCCGAGCACGGCACCGTGTTCGTGCACCCGGGCGCCAACGAGCTCGCCGTGCTCAAGGAGTTCGAGGGCACGTTCGACGGCTCGGTCGTCGGCGCCGTTGACCCCAACGCCGTCACCGAGGCCCTGGCCATCGCCGGCATCAAGTTCCTCGGCGACCAGGTCACCAAGCGGCGGGTCCAGGACGCGCTGTTCCTGGCCAACCACCCGGCCCGCAACGGCATCGACTCGCCGCACGAGATCCGCGGCTGGCGCGACGCCAACCCGAAGATCGCGATCGGCTTCGAGGGCGCGCCGGGCCACCAGGCCGCGGGCATCGCGAAGCCGAACGGCGGCGGCGCCGGCCGTGGCTTCTACGAGAACGCCCCCAACGCCAAGTCGTTCCCCGGCTTCCCGCTGGAGAGCTACCGCACCTGGGGCGGCTTCGACTGGATGACCGCGACCGTCGGCGGCCTCTGGGACAGCCTCCTGGCCGAGGGCAAGACGTGGTGGATCACCGCGAACTCGGACTCGCACGTCGTCTACGAGGAGACGGCGAAGCGCCCCGACAACACGGACTTCAACACCAACGGGTTCCACTTCGACCCGGTGTACGGCCAGCCGACCAACCTCACCGCCGGTGACTTCTGGCCGGGCTACTACAGCCGCACCCACGTCGGCTCGCGCAACTTCAGCTACGCCTCGGTCATGGACGGCCTGCGCGCCGGTCGCGTCTGGGTCGACCACGGCGCCCTGATCAGCGACCTCGACGTCCAGGTGCGGGTCAAGGGCACGCCGTTCGGCGTGACCCTGGGCGACTCGCTGGTGCTGCGGCGCGGCCAGCGCGCCGAGCTGGTCATCAAGATCAACCTGGCGAACACGCCGAACTGGGCGAACTTCGTGCCGACCCTGGCCCGCGTCGACGTCATCCGCGGCGACATCAAGGGCGCCGTGTCCGACCAGGACACGTTCAAGGCCCCGAACACGAAGGTCGTGCAGTCCTTCGAGGTCAACAAGTCGACCGGCACCGTGTCGTTCACCTACGACCTGGGCGTCGCCGACCAGCCGTTCTACGTCCGCCTGCGCGGCACCGACGGCAACCGCACCGCCCCCGGCTACCTCGGCGCGGCCATCGACCCGGTCGGCCCGGCGATCGACGTGCTCGGCGACGCCGACCCGTGGAAGGACCTCTGGTTCTACGCGAACCCGATCTTCGTCTACCCGCGGTAATGACGCGCTTCGCCGACGTGCAGGCGGCCGACCACCACATCCTGGCGGCCGGCCGCCCCGCGTTCACGTACTTCGACGGCGGCCAGGTCGCCGTCGGCGCCGAGGCGCAAACGCCACCGGAGGGCGCCCGCCAGGTGCTCTTCGAGGGCGCGGAGCGGCTCAAGGGCACGGTCGCAGTCCAGGCCATCCTGGCCGGGTCGGCGATCGACCAGGTGGTGATCCTCGGCGGCATGACGGCGGTGCCGGAGATGCTCGTCGACACGCGGGACTTCGTGCGCCCCATCTGGCGCGACGGCGTCCTGACGCTGGTGACCCAGTTCGCTCGCAACGGCGTGCTGGTCCCGTTCGAACCGCCGAACAACCGGCCCTGCTGCGCCGATCACTGAGCAGCACTGATCAGGGGGCCCGTCGCATCGCGGCGGGCCCTACTAGTCTTCTGACATGCCCAGAGACCACCTCGACGCCGTCATCGACGAGTGGCGCGAGCAGCTGCCCGACGTCGTCGGGCCGTCCATGGCCCTGGGCAAGCGCATCCACCGCCTGGCGCTGCGGCTGCAGGAGGTCGTGCGCAGCGAGACCGCCGCCGCCGGGCTGACCCCGGCCGAGTACGACGTACTCTCCGCGCTGCGCCGGGCCGGCCCGCCCTACGCGGTGAAGCCCTCGGACCTGGCCAGCGGGCTGCTGCTCACCTCCGGCGGGATCAGCAACGTGCTGCGCCGGCTGCAGCAGGACGGCCTCATCGAGCGGGCGGGCGACGCCGCCGACGCGCGGGTGGCCTGGGTGCGCCTGAGCGAGGCCGGCGTCGCCGCGGCCGAGAAGATCGTGCGGGCCGTCACCGGCGCGCAGGCGCGGCTGTTCGCGCCGGCGCCGGACGCGCTCGTCGGCGAGGCCGCGGACCGGCTGCGCGACGTGTTGATCGCCCTCGGGGACATCGCAAAGGAAGACTGATGCTGCAGCGCTACGACGAACGCAACGCGGACCTGCGCTACTGGGTGAACGGCGCCCTGCGCCATCGCGACGAGCCCGGCATCTCGCCGTTCGACTCCGTCGTGCAGGGCGGCGACGCCGTGTGGGAGGGCCTGCGGCTCTACGACGGCGGCATCTACGGCCTGCACGAGCACCTGGCCCGGCTGCGGCGCTCGGCGGTCGCGCTCGGCTTCGAGGGCGTGCCCGCCGACGCGGAGATCATCGCGGCACTGCGCGAGACCCTGGCCGCCAACGGGATGCGCGACGGCGCGCACGTGCGGCTCACGCTGACCCGCGGCGTCAAGGTCACCAGCGGCATGGACCCGCGCCTCAACGCCTCGGGCTGCACGCTCATCGTGCTCGCCGAGTTCAAGGCGCCGGTGTACGACACCGGCGGCCTCACGCTCGTGACGAGCAGCGTGCGCCGGCCGGGCCCGGACGTGCTGGACCCGCGCATCCACCACAACAACCTGATCAACTCGATCCTGGCCAAGATCGAGGCGAACGTGGCCGGTGCCGACGATGCGATGATGCTCGACGGGCGCGGCTTCGTGGCCGAGACCAACGCCACGCACCTCTTCGCCGTCGCCGGCGGCGAGCTGCACACCCCGCGCGCGGTCGCCTGCCCGGAGGGCATCACCCGCGACACGGTGCTGCGCATCTCCCCCGTTGCGGTGCACGTGCGGGACCTGGCCCAGGTGGAGATGTACACCGCCGACGAGGTCTTCTGCACCGGCACCATGGGCGAGATCGCGGGCGTGGTGACGATCGACGGCCGCCCCATCGGCGACGGCAAGGTCGGCCCGGTGACCCGGCAGATCGCCGAGCTCTACCGCGCGCACGCCCGCGCCAACGCGGTGCCCGTCTAGAGCCGTCGCGCGGCGAGCTCCTCGTAGAGCGGCATCGCGCGCTCGACGAGCGGCAACAGTCGAACCGGCACCTCGGCCGGGCGCGGGTCGTAGGGCGCGAAGCCGGTGGAGCGCTCGACCGCGGCGTACCAGTGCGGCGCCCACACCCCGTCGGTGTCGCGCCGGCCGGCCGGCCAGGACAGCATCGCCGGGTCCCAGGGCAGCCCCAGCGCCGCGCACAGGGCCGACAGCGTGCCCGCCGGGTCGCGCAGCACGTCGGCCGCGTCGACGACCGGGCCGCCGTGCGCGCGGAAGATCTCGACCTGCTGCGGGTACCCGAGATCCTCCAGGGTCGGCTCACCGCGCACCTTGGCGTAGGAGGCGACGACGTGCGCCGGGTCGCGGATCAGGTAGGCGTTGGCGACCTCGCCGAGCCACTCCCGCCCGACCTGCGCCAGCAGGTGGTGCGTCATGTGCTTCTGGTAGTACACCCCGGCGCCCACCGGCGCGAGCAGCCCGGCGACGGCGTCGGCCCAGCGTCGCGGCTGCGAGGCGAGGATCTCCTCCCGGCCGGGGTGCTCGAGCCCGGTCTCGGCCAGGTAGTGCGCGTACAGCGGCTCGTCGACGACCACCGTGTCGGGCCGCGCGCCGAAGCTGCGCATCATCGCCGTGGAGATGTTGCGGGGTCCTGACCACATCGCGACTCGCACCGTCATGGTCCACGAGGGTAACCCACGCGGCGTTCCGCCCGTTTTACTGCGAATAGCGCGAAATCCTGGCGCGCGTCGATGCGATCCACTCGGCGTTGCGGCGCTTACTGTCGAGGCAGAGCCCTGCAGTGCGCCCGCCCCGCCACCAGGCTTTCTGGAACCGACGACGGATCGATGCTGCGCGGGAAGAAAGGGGCTGGTCGATGGACCTGCTGATCGACGTGCGAGTGGCGAGGCGAGATTCGACCGCGACACTGGATCGCACCGTACGGCTGCGGGCCGACCCGAGCGGCGCGGTGGCGGAGCTGGTCACCGCACTGCTGGACCTCCTCGACCCGGCCGACCGGCCGCAGCAGACGACGTGGGCCTGGCTGGCGCGCACCGGCCGCCGCCTCGACCCGGGCCGGCCGCTCGGCGACCAGGGCCTGCGCTGCGGCGACACGATCCTGCTGGCCCCGCCCGAGCAGCGGCCCGAGCAGCCGGCCCGCTGCGAGGCGCACCGCTTCGAGCTGCTCGTCGTGGCCGGGCCGGACGCCGGCGCCTGGGCGCCGCTGCCGCCGGGCGAGTTCGTGATCGGCACCGACCCGGCGAGCGACCTCGTGCTCACCGACGCCGGCGCCGGGCGCCGCCACCTGCACCTGGGCATCGGCAGCCACGAGGTGGCCGCCACCGACCTGCGCTCGCCGGGCGGCACCCGCCTCGACGGGGAGCCGCTGCGCGGGACCGTGACGCTGGCCGGCGGACAGGTGCTGCGCCTCGGCGACACGCTCATCGCCGTCGAAGAGGTGCCGGCGGAGCCGCCCGCGCCGAAGGGTCCGCCGCCGGCGGTGTGGCTTCCCGTGGTACCGC
Organism: Dactylosporangium darangshiense; assembly: GCF_039537565.1. Classification (NCBI taxonomy): domain Bacteria; kingdom Bacillati; phylum Actinomycetota; class Actinomycetes; order Micromonosporales; family Micromonosporaceae; genus Dactylosporangium; species Dactylosporangium darangshiense. The sequence goes on along the minus strand of NZ_BAABAT010000062.1, from coordinate 9,845 downwards.
AACCGCCGAAACGACGCCGTCTCACGCTGCGCCGCCGTGGCCCCGATCCGGCCGCGGAGTTCGCGGCGGCGATGGACCGCGCGGAGGTGGACGCGGCGATCAAGCACCGGGCCGTGGTGCAGGCGCGGCGGGCCGAGGCGCCCAGCGTCGCGCACCTGGCGCGGGCCGCCGACCGGCAGGAGAAGCCGGCCCGCCGCCCCGACGACCGGGACTTCCTCGCGCTGCGCCTGGCCACCGCCGACCAGCCGAGCCGGCTGCGCTTCGAGCAGGCGCCGCCGGCCGGCGACGTCGACCCCGCGCACACCGGCCGGATCGCGGCGCTGCGCCGGCGCTACGCCGTCGACCCCGACGTGCCGCTCGAGGCCGACCTGCGGGCCCTCGGCGCGCTCGGCGCGGCCGGCCCGCCCGAGCAGCGCCGCGCGGTGCTGCGCTCCTGGATCGTGCAGCTCACGACGCTCGCCGGGGCCGCCGACCTGGCCCTGGTCGTGCTGTGCTCGCCGCAGGAGGCCGAGCACTGGGTGTGGACCGGCTGGCTGCCGCACACCAGGACGCTGACCAGCGCGTTCGCGCCCGGCGCGCGCACGGTGGCGGCCCAGGAGGACGACCGGCGGCGGGTGCTCGCCCTGGTCGAGGCGCTGCTGCGGCAGCGGCGGCTGGGCCGGCACGCGATCGCCGAGCAGTTCACGCCGCATGTGGTGGTGGTGCTTCCGGATCCGGATTCGGTACCGCGGGAGTCGCTGGCCCGCCTCGTCGAGGACGGCCCCCGTGGCGGGATCAGCCTGCTCACCGCCGCCGAGACGGCGCACCGGCTGCCGCCCGGCGTCGTCGCCCTGGACGGCGAGGGCATCGCGCACGCCGTCGCCGACCGGGTCGCGCACGCCCTGGCCGCCACCCGCGACACCGTGGGCGGCGCGGCGCCGCGCATCGCCACGCTCGGCGAGGCGCTCAGGCTCGGCGGGGAGCCGGCCCCGAGCGCGATCGTGAAGCGCTGGGTCCCGTCGACCCGCGACCGGGGCCTCGCCGCGCCGATCGGGCTCGGCGGCGCCGGCCCGGTCGTGGTCGACCTTCGCCGCGACGGGCCACACGGCATCATCGCCGGCGCCGCCGGGTCGGGCCGCTCCTGGCTGCTGCGCTCCTACCTGGCCGGGCTCGCCGCGACGTACCCGGCCAGCCGGCTGACCTTCGTCCTCGTCGACCCCGACGGCGACACGTTCGGGGAGTGCGCCGACCTGCCGCACACCGTCGGGGTCTTCACCAGCGACGACGGCTACCAGGCCCGGCGCGTGCTCGTCTCCCTCGGCGCCGAGGTGCGCCGCCGGGAGGCGGTCCTGCGCCGGCACGCGGTCAAGGACATCGTGGAGATGGAGCGGCGCCACCCGGGCGCGGCCCCGGCCAACCTGCTCATCGTCGTCGCCGAGCTCGCGGCGACGCCCGCCGACTTCGTGACCGGGCTGCGGGAGCTGGCGCGGCGAGGGCGGCCGGCCGGGGTACACCTGCTGCTGTCGACCGCGCAGCCGCACGACGTCCTCGACGACGACCTGCGCGCCGAGGCGCCGCTGCGGATCGCGCTGCGCGTGGAGACGGAGCAGGACAGCCTCGAGATCCTCGAGCGGCCGGACGCGGCGCACCTGTCGCCGCTGCTGCCCGGGCGGGCGTTCGTGCGCTCGGGCGCCTCGGACCCGGAGCCGGTGCAGGTCGCCTACGGCGGTGCTCGCTCGCCTTCGGACCGCTCGGCCGGCCCGACGATCGTCACCGAGTGGCGTTTCGAGTCCGGCCTGCTGGAGGCGACGGAAGCATCGGATGTCTCCGATGCTTCCGGTTCGGCCCTGGTGCCGCTCGACGGCCCGAGCGACCTGCAGCGGCTCGTGGCGGCGATCGGTGGGGCGCATCGCGAGGCTCGCGTGCCGGACCAGCCGCGGGCGTGGCAGCCGCCGCTGGCCGCCACGTACGACATCTCGGAGATTTCGGATTTCTCCGGTTCGCCGGGCGCGCCGGGACGCGACAGCGAGCACGGCGCGCGGGCGATCGGCGCGAAGGCCGCGTTCGCCGCGCCGATCGGGATGGTCGACCTGCCCGGCTCCCAGTCGGTGCAGGTGTGGCCGCTGGACCTCGACGAGATCGGGCACGTGCTCGTGTACGGCCCGGTCGGCTCCGGCAAGACCACGCTGCTCGACACCATCGCGGCGTCCTTCGGCCGGCTCTACGACGCCGCCGCGCTGCGGGTGTGCCGCATCGACGGCACCAACGCGGCGACCGCGGCGGAGCTGCTGGGCATCCTCGGGGACCTGGTCGCCGAGCGGGCCGACCTGCAGGAGCCGGACGTCGCCCGGGTGCTGGTGCTGGTCGACGGCCACGACCCGCAGCTCAACGACGCGCTCACCGCGGTGGCCGCCGGCGGCAGGGCGGTCGGCGTGCACCTGGTGCTCGCCACCGAGCAGCGCAGCGCCGTGCCGACGTCGCTGTCGCGGCTCATGCCGGGGCGGATCGTGCTGCGCTCGGCGGGCCGGGGACTGGTCGAGAACACCATCGAACTGCAGGTGGCCACCGCCGGCGAGCGGGCCGCGCAGGCGTTGCCCACAACTCCTTCACAGCGCCCCCGCCAGTTGCAGCTGGAAGTCTGAGTACCCTGAAGCATCGTGCAGCAACGTGAAGGTGAGTACCGCGCGGGCTTCGCCTGCTTCGTCGGCCGTCCCAACGCCGGCAAGTCGACGCTGACCAACGCCATCGTCGGCCAGAAGATCGCGATCACCTCGCCCAAGCCGCAGACGACGCGGCACACGGTGCGCGGCGTGGTACATCGGCCGGACGCCCAGCTCGTCCTCGTCGACACGCCCGGGCTGCACCGCCCGCGGACGCTGCTCGGCGAGCGCCTCAACGACCTCGTGCGCTCGACGTGGAGCGAGGTCGACGTGATCGGCCTGTGCCTGCCCGCGGACGAGGAGATCGGCCGCGGCGACCGGTTCATCAGCGGCGAGATCGCCGAGCTCAAGGCGAAGCTGGTCGCGATCGTCACGAAGACCGACCTGGTGGACCGGGGCACCCTGGCCCAGCGCCTGCTGGCCGTGCAGGAGCTGGGTGAGTTCGCCGACATCGTGCCGGTGAGCGCCGTCTCCGGCGCGCAGTTGCAGACCCTCGTCGACGTCATAATCGGGCATCTGCCGCGCTCGCCGCAGCTGTACCCGGACGACATGCTCACCGACGAGCCCGAGCAGGTGCTGATGGCCGAGCTCATCCGCGAGGCCGCCCTGGACGGCGTGCGCGACGAGCTGCCGCACTCGATCGCCGTTCTGGTCGAGGAGGTACTGGTGGAGGACAGCGGGCTGACCCGCATCTTCGCCGACATCTACGTGGAGCGCTCGAGCCAGAAGGCGATCGTGATCGGCCACCAGGCGAGCCGGCTCAAGGAGGTCGGCACCCGGGCCCGCCGCGCGATCGAGGACCTGCTCGGCGGGCGCGTGTACCTGGACCTGCACGTGCGGGTGGCCAAGGACTGGCAGCGCGACCCGAAGCAGTTGCGCCGCCTGGGCTTCTGATGCCCGGCTCCGGCTTCAGGGGGAAGCTCTACCGGGACGACGCCGTGGTGCTGCGGGTGCAGAAGCTCGGCGAGTCGGACCGGATCATCACGCTGTTCACGCGCCACCACGGCCGCATCCGCGCCGTGGCGAAGGGCGTGCGCCGCACCACCTCGAAGTTCGGCGGCCGCCTCGAACCGTTCGGCCACGTCGACGTGCAGCTGCTGGAGGGGCGCAGCCTCGACGTGATCAGCCAGGTGGAGGGCGTCGACCTGTTCGGGCGGCGGTTCCTCGAGGACTATTCGCGGTACACCCTGGCCAGCGCCATCGCCGAGACCGCCGAGCGGCTCACGCCGATCGAGCAGGAGCCGTCGCTGCGGCTCTTCCAGCTCACGCTCGGCGCCCTGCGCGCGCTCGCCGTCGCCGAGCACGCCGGCGGCCTGGTGCTGGACGCCTACCTGCTGCGCGCGATGAGCGTGGCCGGCTGGGCGCCCGCGCTGCGCGGGTGCGCGGTCTGCGGCACGCCCGGCCCGCACCGGGGCTTCTCCGTCCCGGCCGGCGGCGCCGTGTGCCCCGACTGCCGCCCGCCCGGCGCCGCCCATCCGGCCCCCGCCACGCTGGAGCTGATGTCGGCGCTGGCCGAGGGAGACTGGACGGTGGCGGACGCCTCCGCGCCCAACCACCAGCGCGAGGCGAGCGGCCTGGTCGCCGCGCACTTGCAGTGGCACCTGGAGCGCGCACTACGCTCGCTCCCGCTGGTCGACCGCGATGAACGCCCCCTCCGGGACGATCGCCCGCTTGGAAAGGAACGCTCGTGAGCAGGGACAGGGACTTCCGCCCGCCGTCGACGCACCCCAGCGGTGCGCGCCCGCCGGCGCTGCCGAAGGAGGCCGTGCCGCAGCACGTGGCGATCATCATGGACGGCAACGGCCGCTGGGCGAAGCAGCGCGGCCTGCCGCGCACCGCCGGCCACACGGCGGGCGAGGCGGCGCTCTTCGACGTCATCGAGGGCGCGCTGGAGCTCGGCGTCAAGTACGTCAGCGCCTACGCCTTCTCCACCGAGAACTGGAAGCGCTCCCCCGACGAGGTCCGCTTTCTCATGAACTTCAACCGCGACACGATCCACCGCCGCCGCGACGAGTTCCACGAGATGGGCATCCGCGTGCGCTGGGCCGGCCGCCGCCCCCGCCTGTGGCGCTCGGTGATCAACGAGCTCGAGTACGCGGAGCACCTCACCCGCCACAACGACAAGCTGACGTTCACCATGTGCGTCAACTACGGCGGCCGCGCCGAGGTCGCCGACGCCGCGGCCCGCATCGCCGCGGACGTGGCCGCCGGCCGCCTGAAGGCCGACCGCATCTCGGAGAAGACCTTCGCGCGTTACCTCGACGAGCCCGACCTCCCGGACGTGGACCTGATGATCCGCAGCTCCGGCGAGATGCGCACGTCGAACTTCATGATCTGGCAGGCCGCGTACGCCGAGTTCGTCTCCATCGACACCCTGTGGCCCGACTTCGACCGCCGCCACCTCTGGTACGCCTGCGAGGTCTACGCGAAGCGCGACCGCCGCTTCGGCGGCGCCATCCCCAACCCGGTCATCCCCACGCTGACCACGTAGGCGCGGGCTTTTGCGACAAGTCGGGCGCTGGCGCGCCACGACTTGTCGGATTTATACCCCGGCAGGAGATACATCGGCGCGTAAGCCACAACGCCGCCGTCATCGGTCGACGGGCAGCATTTTCGCTCCACGATGATGCGTTCAGGCCGGTTCTGCATCAACGTGGAGACATAACGTACCCAGGGCGACGCTGTTGCTCCACGATCACGAGAAACCGGCCCGCACGAGGGTCGAAAATGCACGATCGTGGACAGAAAGCGCCGCAGGGCGCGGCCGGTCAGTCGTCGACGGTGGCGAAGACCGTGGCGTCCGGGGCGGCCAGGTGGATCGGCGCCGCCGGGGACACGTCGCGCACCGCAGCGTGCCCGAGCCCGTCGAGGGTCGAGGCCTCCGTGACCACCGCCGCCGCCTCCAGCTTCGTCGCCCCCGAGGACACCGCGGCCGCGACCGCCAGCTGCAGGGCCGTCAGCGAGAGGGACGGCAGGGCGATGGAGGCCGCGTTGTACGTGCGGCCGTCCTGGTCGCGCACGGCCGCACCCTCCGCGGCGCCGACCCGGGCGCGCGCCGCCCGGGCCAGGGTGACCAGCTTGGCGTCCTCGGCGGACAGGTCAGGCATCGGCGTGCTGCCTCTCGGTGTCGTGGCTGGCCTGGTCCTCGTCGGACGGCTCGGCCCGCCGGACGAGCAGGGTGTCGATGCGGTTGCGCCGGCCCGCGGTGCCCTCGGCGACGAGGACGAGGCCGCCGACGACCGCGGTCGCGCCGGGGATCGGGACGCGGCCCAGGGCCTGTGCGAGCAGGCCGGCGACCGTCTCGACCTCGTCGGCGGGCAGCTCCACGTCGAACAGCTCGCCGAGGTCCTCGATCGGCAGGCGGCTGGTGACCCGGACGGCGCCGTCGGGCAGTTCCTCGACGGGCGGGCGCTCGGCCACGTCGTACTCGTCGGTGATCTCGCCGACGATCTCCTCGAGGATGTCCTCGATGGTGACGAGGCCGGCCGTTCCGCCGTACTCGTCGATGATGACCGCCATGTGGGTGCGCTTGGCCTGCATCTCGCGCAGCAGGTCGTCGACCGGCTTGGACTCCGGCACGAACGTGGCGTCGCGCATGACCTGGGCCACGGGCATCTCCGACGCCGCCGGGTCGTCGCCGGCGGTGCGGCGCACGAGGTCCTTGAGGTACACGATGCCGAGCACGTCGTCGACGTTCTCGCCGACGACGGGGATGCGCGAGAAGCCGCTGCGCATCGCGAGCATGAGCCCCTGCCGGACGGTCTTGTGCGCCTCGATCCAGACCATCTCGGTGCGGGGCACCATCACCTCGCGGGCGATCGTGGTGCCCAGGGCGAAGACGGAGTGGATCATGTCCCGCTCGCCGTGCTCGACGACGCCGCGCTGTTCGGCGATGTCGACGAGCTCGCGGAGCTCGATGGTGGTGGCGAAGGGGCCTTCGCGGTACCCCTTGCCGGGCGTGACCGCGTTGCCGATGAGGATCAGCAGGCGTGCGAGGGGGCCCAGCGCCGTGCCGAGCCAGCGCACCGGCGGCGCGGCGAACCGGGCCACGTTATAGGCGTGCTGGCGCCCCATCGTGCGCGGCGCAACGCCGACGACGACGAAGCTGACGACGCTCATGACGCCGGCGGTGATGAGCGCGGCGAGCCAGTCCCGGTCGCCGCCGACCCAGGCGGCGGTCTCCAGCGCCACGAGCGTGGTCGCGGTCAGCTCGCACAGCAGGCGCAGCAGCAGGAGCAGGTTGATGTATCGGGCCGGGTCGGCGGCGATGACCTCCAGCGCGCCCGCGCCCGGGCGGCCCTCGCGGGCCAGCTCGTGTGCGCGCGCCGGCGAGACCACGTTGAGCGCGGCGTCGGTCATGGCGAACAGGCCTGCCAGCACGACCAGGCCGGCCGCCGTGGTCAACAGCGTGACATCACTCACGCCGCCACCTCCGCTTCGTTCCGGCTCCCGCGCGGGAGCCGGCGGTGCGTATGGTGCCCGGCCCCTCCGTCCCGCTCCGAACCGCTCGCGGTCATGACTTTCGCCAGCTCTCCAGTAGACGAGCCTGCAGGCCGAACATCTCGGCCTCCTCCTCGGGCTCGGCGTGGTCGTACCCGAGCAGATGCAGGATGCCGTGGACGGTGAGCAGCGCGAGCTCGTCGATCGTGGCGTGCCCGGCGGTGGCGGCCTGCTTGGCGGCCACCTCCGGGCAGAGCACGATGTCGCCGAGCAGGGCCGGCTCGCCGGAGCCCTCGCCGGGCCCGTGGTCGACGCTGCCCTCGTCCATCGGGAAGGCCAGCACGTCCGTCGGGCCGTCGCCGTCCATCCAGCGGTGGTTGAGCTCGGTCATGTACTCCACGTCGACGAGCAGGATCGACAGCTCGGCGAGCGGGTTGACGCCCATGTCGTCGAGGGCGTGCCGGGCCACCGCGAGAATGGTGTCGGAGTTGACGTCGACGCCGGACTCATTGGCGATCTCGATGGACAACAGCGCTCCCGTGGCTATCTGCGTCGCCCGGGCCGGCCGCCCTGTGCGGCTCGGTCCGGGACGGCGCGCACCGGCTGCTGTGCCTCCTGCGCTTCGTCCCAGCGGGCGTATGCGTCGACGATGTCACTGACCAGCCGGTGGCGCACGACGTCGGCGCTGCCGAGCTGGGCGAAGTGGACATCCTCGACGCCGTCGAGGATCTCACGTACGACGCGAAGGCCGCTGCGGGTCCCCCCGGGGAGGTCGACCTGCGTCACGTCGCCGGTGACGACGATCCTCGACCCGAAGCCGAGGCGGGTCAGGAACATCTTCATCTGCTCGGGCGTGGTGTTCTGCGCCTCGTCCAGGATGATGAAGGCGTCGTTGAGGGTGCGGCCGCGCATGTACGCCAGCGGCGCCACCTCGATCGTCCCGGCGGCCATCAGCTTCGGGATGGACTCGGGGTCGATCATGTCGTGCAGCGCGTCGTACAGCGGCCGCAGGTAGGGGTCGATCTTGTCGTAGAGCGTGCCGGGCAGGAAGCCCAGCCGCTCGCCGGCCTCGACCGCCGGGCGGGTCAGGATGATCCGGTTGACCTGCTTGGCCTGCAGCGCCTGGACGGCCTTGGCCATGGCGAGGTAGGTCTTACCCGTACCTGCCGGGCCGATGCCGAACACGATGGTGTGCTGGTCGATGGAGTCGACGTAGCGCTTCTGGCCCAGGGTCTTGGGCCGGATCGTGCGGCCGCGGCGGGACAGGATGTTGAGGGTCAGCACCTCGGCCGGGCGCTCGGCCGTGTTCTGCTGCAGCATCCCGACGGTACGCCGGACGTTGTCCGTGGTCAGGATCTCGCCCTTGCGTACCAGCTCGATGAGTTCGCTGAAGATGCGCTCGGCCAGCGCGTTGTCCGCGGCCGCGCCGGTGATGGTGATCTCGTTGCCCCGCACGTGCACATCGCTCTGCACCGACCGCTCGACGAGCTTGAGGATCTCGTCCCCGGCGCCGAGCAGCCTGACCATGACGTGCGGGTCGGGAACCGTGATCTTGCTGATGGCCCGCACGGGCTGCTCCGACGATGCTGCCGGCACGGGGTTTGGGGTCTCGGTCATACCTTGGCCGCGTTGGGCCTCAAGCACCTGCTTCCGGGCTCGCTCCAGCCTGCACTCATGTCCAGGCTCTTCATGGTATCGGCTGACCGCCCCCGCGACCGTTGCCATTTTCGCCGGTTCGCGGTTCGGGTTGCCCACTTTGCGGTTAAGCCGATCGTGCCGTCTGTCGCGATTCGCCCGCGCGCTGCCGTTGCGGCTGGTAGGGAGGCAGTTGACCGATTCGACGGGAGGCGGCGTAGCGATGGTCGAGCGCACCGGGTACATCGACGGCGAGCCGTGCTGGGCGGACGTCGTCGCGGCCGACCTGCCGGCCGCGCGGCACTTCTACGAGGCGTTGTTCGGGTGGACGTACGTGGACACCGGTGCCGAGTTCGGCCACTACGTGATGTGCCTGAAGGACGGCCGCATCGTCGCCGGGATGAGCCCGCCGATGCCAGGGTCCGAGCAGCTCCCCGCCGCCTGGAGCCTGTACCTCATGTCGCACGACCTGCCGGGCACCGCGCACCGCATCGAGGAGCACGGCGGCAAGCTGCTCGTCGCGCCGATGGACATCCCGGACAACGGCCGCATGCTGTTCGCGATGGACCCGTCGGGCGCGACGTTCGGCGCGTGGGAGCCGGGCCGGCACACCGGCTCGCAGCTGTTCGACGAGAACGGCGCCATGTGCTGGGCCGAGGTGAACACCCGTGAACCCACGGTGACCGACTTCTTCTACCACGGCCTCTTCGGTTACCGCCAAACCCGCATCGCCGGCACCGTGTCCGATTCGGGGGACCAACCCTTCGACTACTCAGCGTGGAGCCTCGGTGACGCGGACCCGGTCGCGGGCCGCCTCACGATGACGTCGGCCTGGGACGGCGTGCCGGCGCACTGGACGGTCTACTTCGCCACCGACGACACCGACGCCGCCGCACAGCGCGTCGTGGCCGCGGGCGGCCGCGTGCAGCACGGCCCGTTCGACTCCCCGCACGGCCGCCTGGCCGTGATCGAGGACCCCAACGGCGGCGTGTTCACGATCATTTCCCGCTAGTCGTCGGTACGCCCAGTGCTCCCGCCCCGGCCCCCGCACCCCGCCCCGTCCGCCGCTCCCGCGCCCTCGCCGCCACTCCCGCGCCGTCGCCGCCGCGTCCGCGCCTGTGTCCTCGCCGC
>NZ_BAABAT010000061.1:0-51902 GCF_039537565.1 Dactylosporangium darangshiense | reverse complement strand
AGTGCTGCCGATGATGACCGCCAGCCGTAGCCGGTCGTGCTCCGACATGTCCTGACCTCCGTCGCGGTCGTCTCCGGCTCGACGTGACCCACTGTGTCGCAGGCCGTTTACGGCTTCTTGCTCGCCGGCTTACGGCGCAGCTCACGCACCGCGTACGTGGACATGACCGGCGCCGGCACACGGCTGTGGTGGCCGTCGTACGGTTTGGGGTGCTCGGTCCGTTGATGGTGTGGACGACCCGCGGCACACCGGTTGTGGTGCCGGGCTGAAGGTCCGCGCCCTGTTGGCTGACCTTCTGGTGCACAGGAGTCGGCCGGAGACGACCGCCCAGCAACCCCAGCAGGCGCCTTGTCGGCGAAGGTCTTGCAGCTGAGCTGGGAGATGCAGGACGCCGAGCCGGGTGGCCGGGGTTGGTAGTGCACCATTCCGCGGCTACCAGGTTGAACGGCAATACCGACGCCGGCAGGTTCCAGTCCCTGATCGCCGAGGCAGGCCGGGCCGGCGACCCTCGGGCCAGGGCCGCGCTGCTGTCGGAGGCGCCTGGCGACCGGGGTGATGGCGGCTGGTCAGGTGCGGGCGTCGATAGTAGTGACGCCGTACAACAGCAGGTCGATGAGGCGGGTTGCCAGGTCCCGCTGGTTCTCCTCGCCGGCGATCATGGTGACGCCGCCGAGACCCATGAGCACGTCGTTCGGGTCGATGCCGGGGCGCACGGTGCCGGTGGCCGTGCCCGCGTCGAGCAGCGTCGCGATCGCGGTCCGGAGCAGGTCGCGGGTGTGCATGCGGTCCTCCTCCGACAGCAGCACCGCGCGCAGGACGTCCGCCATGCCGTGTTTCGCCGCCATGAAGTCGACGAACTTCTCCATCCAGGCGGGCAGCGCCGCCGCCGGCTGTAGCGTCTCGAGCAGTTCGGGGGCGGCCGCGCAGAGCCGGGTGACCTCGTTGCGGTAGACCGCCTCGACGAGGGTCTCCCGGGTGGGGAAGCGCCGGTACAGCGTGCCGATCCCGACACCGGCCTCCCGGGCGATCGCCTTCAGTGATGTCTGAGTGCCCTCGCGGGCGAAGGCCTCCGCAGCCACGACCAGCAGGCGCTCGTGGTTGGTTTGGGCGTCGGCCCGAAGCGGTCGATCAGTCACGAATCTCCTCATCGTACGGTGCGTGTGACCCGGATCTCTTGTTAAGCGGAGCCGGGTCCGCTTACTGTCGGCTTAGCGGAGCCGGGTCCGGTTACCAGCTTAGTAGCCGACCAGCCGCCCATCCAGCAAGGAGTAAGAACCATGAGTGGACGCATCACTACACCGTTCGGGGCCACCTCGACGGCCGCCGAGGTCATCGCCGGCGTCGACCTGAGCGGGCACCGCGCGATCGTGACCGGCGGGTCATCCGGCCTCGGCGTCGAGACCGCCCGGGCACTGGCCGGCGCCGGTGCGGCGGTCACCCTCGCGGTGCGTGACCTCGCGGCCGGCGAGCGGGTCGCCCAGGACCTGATCGCGACGACGGGCAACAGGCAGGTCCTGGTTGCGCCGTTGGACCTGTCGGACCAGGGGTCGGTGGCCGCGTTCGTGTCGGCCTGGTCCGAGCCGCTGCACATGCTGGTCGACAACGCCGGGATCATGGCCACCCCACTGTCGCGGACGCCGCAGGGGTGGGAGATGCAGTTCGCCACCAACCACCTCGGCCACTTCGCCCTGGCGACCGGCCTACACGATGCCCTGGCCGCCGCCGGCGGTGCCCGGATCGTGGCGGTCAGCTCGGTCGGGCACATCAACGGCGACGTCGACTTCGACGACGTCAACTTCGACCACCGGCCGTACGACCCGTGGTTGGCGTACGGGCAGTCGAAGACGGCCAACATCCTGTTCGCGGTCGAGGCCGCGAAACGGTGGGCTGCCGACGGGATCACGGCGAACGCGCTGAACCCGGGCCGCATAACCGGCACGAACCTGGGCCGGCACATCGGCGACATCGTGAACGCACCGGCGTCGTTCGATCCGACCAGCACCGATGTGTCCTGGAAGAACATCGAGCAGGGCGCCGCGACCTCGGTCCTGCTCGCCGGGTCACCGCTGGTGGAGGGCGTCACCGGACGCTACTTCGAGGACTGCAACGAGGCCGGCCCGCACCAGCCGGGCGTGCGCCGCGGGGTGGCCAGCTACGCGCTCGACCCCGAAGCCGCCGCCCGACTCTGGCAGGTCTCCACCGACATGATCGCCACCACGATCCGTTGAGGAAGGGTGTGGATTTGATGTATCCCGAATTCGCGGACACGACGGCGCTGATCACCGGCGGCGGTACCGGCATCGGCCGGGCGGCCGCGCTGGCCCTGGCGGCCGGGGGCTGCACGGTCACCGTCTCCGGCCGCACCGAGCAGACACTCGTCGAGACGGTCGAGCAGATCGAGGCGGCCGGCGGCAAGGCCCGTTACGCAGTCGCCGACGTCTCCGACGAGGAAGCCATCCAGCGTGCGGTGCGGATCGCCATCGGCGATTCCGGCCGGCTCGACTTCGGCGTCAACAGCGCGGGCATCAGCGGCGGGGACAACCTGAAGCCGTTCGCCGAGTACTCCACCGAGATGTTCGATCGGATGATCGCGGTCGACCTGCGCGGCACGTTCCTTGCGATGAAGCACGAGCTGCGGCAGATGGCGACACAGGGCTTCGGCGCGATCGCCAACATCGCCTCCGGTACGTCGCTGGTCGGCGTGCCCGGCTTCGCCGGTTACGTGGCCGCCAAGCACGGCGTGGCCGGCCTGACCAAGGTCGCCGCCCTCGACTACGGCGCCCAGCACATCCGGGTCAACGCGATCGCCGCCGGTCTGGTGGAGACCCCGTTGATCGCCGAGGGCCGGTCACCCGAGATCCAGGCCGCCCGGATCGCCGCGCACCCGCTGGGGCGGATCGCCCGGCCGGAGGAAATCGCCGACGCGGTGCTTTACCTGCTCTCGTCCCGGTCCACCTTCGTCACCGGCGTAACGATGCCGGTCGACGGCGGCTACGTCGCCCGTTGAACGCCACCACCATGACCACGTTCAACTACGACCACGTCGGCCTGTCAGTCGCCGACCTCGACGCCCAGCGCCGCTTCTACGCAGAGGCGTTCGGACTCGAGGAGCACAGCTACGCCGAGATACCGCAGCCGCGGACCCGGATCGCCTTCCTGCGGGCCGCCACCGGGCTACAGATCGAACTGGTCGAACGCGCCGGGTCCGCACCACACCGGGTCACCGACGCCCTCAAGGGAGCCGGATTGCAGACCTACTTCCACTGGGCGCTCGCCGTGGCCGATCTCGAAGACGCCATCGCAACAGCCACCGCGGCGGGTGCCGAACGCGTCTCCGCGCCCGCGAACGCACAACGACCAGGGATCCGCTTCGCCTACATCCGAGACCCTGAAGGCAATCTCATCGAACTCGTCCAAGCCGAGGCCGGGCCCACCAGCGGTACGGCGAGCAGCGGCTGAGGCCCGGCACCACGCGTCGCCGAACTGCCCACCGTCCTGGTCACGCCGAGCACCACCCACAAGATGCACGGCAGCGGATCGAACCGGGGCGCCACGGGATCGCCGGCAGTGACGGCTGTTGTCGCCCTGGCGACAGCTCGCCATCCATCGACGAAATTCCCGGGTCTGGCTTGTTCGCCGCCAGGTCGACCAGTGCACAACGTGTTCGATGACGCGCGTCAACGGGGCCGTGATCCGATTGAACAACCGTCGGATCTCGTTGACGGACAAGGGAATCAGGGTTCGCTGCCGCCGGCAGCGGCTCCCCCTTTGGGCGGCGTCTCGGGTGATCACGAGGAACGCCGCCGCGAGTCGCCCGCTGCCGGCTCGTGGTGAACCGCATGAAGTCGTGACACACCGTGTCCCGCGACGCAGTCGTCCAGTGGCATCGGACCGCGCACTCGACGTCATCGGGCGAGCGGCGTCGCCGCCAGCGTGAAATCACACGCGTGAGCTGCGCTCGGAGATGCACTGACCGCCTCGTGGTGGCCGTGGTCGTCGTCATGGTGTGGAACTCCGCGAGTAGGCCGGCCGAAATAAGGAGCCGGGCCGGGAAGTAGGAAGTGGGGGTGGACCGGCCTGGGACGACTGGGCCGGACCACCCCCGGGTGGGTCGCGGCTGCCCTACGGGGGAAAGGGTTCAAGGCCACCACCCGACCGTCCCGGACCGGCACAGAAATGCCCGGGACGCGCAAAAGCGTCAGAATGACGTCATCGGTACGCCGCGACGGCCACCCGACGAGCTGATCACCCGGTCAGCCGGCTCATCGACTGCTGTAACCGTGTTCCGCGAGTGACCGTTCGGTCCAGAGTTAGGCCGCGTGGGCTCGGCGGCTCCGAAGGAGTGTGCTGAGCATGTCGTCGAGGTGGGTGGCCTGCTCGTCGGTGTGTTGCGGGAGCAGTTCAGGTAGGTGCGCGACGAGTTGCGCCTGGCCGACGTATGCGGTGTAGGCCAACAGCGCCCGGCGCCGGGCTGCGACATCGGGTGCGACACCAACCGACACTGAGTATCCGTACTCATCCCGAACGATCAACCCGTCGGCACACTCGGTGCATGGCATTGACGACCGGGTGGGGCAGGCGCGGTGCGGGTGTGCTCGCCGTCGCCGCGGCGACAGCGGCTACGTGGTGGCTGTGGCTCGGCTGGGATACCGGGTACCAGGTCGACCCGGTGACCGGGGCGATGAGCGGACCCTACCAAGGGTGGCAGGTGATCGGCTGTGTGCTCTGTCTGGGGGCCATCGCAGCCGTGGGTGGGTGGTTGCTGAGCCCGTGGCTCGTCGCGCCCACTATGACCGTCACCTTCACGGCCGTCTGGTCCGCAGATGCGGCGCGGGATGAGACCGGGCTGTGGGCGGTCGGGGCGGTGCTGGTCTTCATCGGGATGGGAGTCGGGGCCACCGTCCTGAGCACCGGAGCCTGGCTCACGGCACGCCACTGGCGACGCTGAAGGCCGAACAAGACCTCTGAGGTACGCGTGCCGACGCGGCTGTCCTCGCAAGGAAACTCCGGCAGCAGCGGTCGAACGCCTCGGTACACGCACAGAGCCGATGAGCCGATCGCCCGTGCCGTCTGAAACGCTGGTTCCATCGCCGTCACTCGCCTCCAAGGATTCTGGGCCGATGACCTGACGCAGGCCGCGCGGTTGACGGTGAGCCGGCGCAAGGTGAGGGATCAGGGCGCTCTCGACGCGGCCGCGGCCCGGCGCACCGCGGCGGCCCCGGTCGCCATCGAGCCCGCGGTCGCCGGACTCACGGCTCGGGGCTGACCTCCGGGTTGAGCCAGGCGCGCACCGTGGCCGCCTCGTCCTCGCTGAAGGGGATCTGGGCGGCCTCGGCGCGGCTGAGCACGTTGTTGACGAAGGCGGTGCCGATCTCGGCCGGGGTGGGCGGCGGCTGGCGGTGCAGCGGGTATCCGCCGAACGACGTCCCACGCACCACGAACGCCACCGCGCCCCGGCTGACGGGCACGCCGGCGTCGCGCAGCTGGTCGCGCGACCAGCTCGTGCACTGGGTGAGGTTGAAGCGGTACGAGCGGGCGTACGCCGACAGCGTCTCGTAGATCGACGGCCACCACGCCTGCGGCAGCCGCGGCAGGCTGAGCTGGTCGGCGAGGCGCTCGACGGGCTCGGGCAGCACGGCGCGGGGCGCGCCGGGCGCGGCGAGCTCCGGCGCCTCGTGCCGGTCCTCATCCCACAGCAGGTGCTGGGACAAGCGCAGGTTGGGCAGCTCCAGCGCCTCGAGGGCCCGGGCGAAGCTGCCGAAGCCGAACCAGTTGCTCACCCCGACGACCGGGCCGAGCTCGCCCCGCAGCCGGTACGCCAGCGCCGCCATGTTCAGCGGCGTGTCGGCGGCCTCGTAGTCGGCGGTGACGATGGCGCGGAACTGCGCATAGGCCTCGTCGACGCTCGCCGCGTCGGAGAAGGTCGCGCTCACCTCGTCGGCGTCGTCGTCGAGGTCGACCGGCTCGCCCTGCACGAGCGCCAGCAGCTGCTGGCTGTCGAGCAGCTGGTCGGCGATCGCGGTGAAAGCCTCGGCCGCGTCGGCCGGCGACACCACCATCGTGCGCCGGTCGGCCCGGCGCAGCCGATGCAGCAGCGGCGTCATGTCGGAGTCGCCAGAGGCGATGACGAACTCGTCGTAGCGGGTGTCGTCGGCCAGCGCGTCCACGGCATCGACGACGATGCGGATGTCGGCGGCGTTCTTCGTGGCGTTGTACCGCGGGCAGTCGATCACCTCGAACCCGGCGCGCACGAACGACGGGCGGAACCGCGAGAAGTACAGCCGGGTGGGCTCCCCCGCGGCGTCGCGGTGGTTCACCCACCCCGCCGGGTTGAGGTAGCACCGCAGGATGAGCCAGCGGCGGGGCGCGTCGGCGGTCAACGTCGTGGCCAGGCGGCGCAACCAGTCGCCCGGCTCGGTGGCGAACAGCACCGCCACCTCCGGGTCGAGCTTGAACAGCCCGCTGAACACGTTGTCGAAGTCGAGGAAGAACGCCGCCCGCACGTGCCCCATCGCCAAAACTTACCAACAAGATCAGGCAACGCGCTGCTTGCGTGCCTTCGCGTAGGCGTTCGTGGCGGGCAGGAACAGCAGCACCACGACCGCGAGGTTCAGCACGATCGCGGCCACGTCCAGGGCTTTCGTCGCGGCCGGGGCGATGTCGGCGACCTGGACGCCGCCGGCGCACAGCCCGCCGACGAGCAGCACGGTGAGCACGACCCGGGCCCACGTGGCGGCGTTGCGCGCGGCCAGCGCAACGGCGAGGATCAGCACGGCGGAGACGATGCCGGAGATGCCGCGCAGCTGCAGGGTGTGCACGGCGTCGCTCACGATCGAGTCGGTGAGCTCCTGGCCGAGCGCGTCGGCGTTGTCGGCGCCGATGCCCTGCTTGACGGCGACGTCGTGCGCGCCGGTGTACAGCAGGATCGAGCCGGCCAGGGCGAGCACCCCGGAGAGCAGGGCACCGAGGAAGGCGAGCCCGAGCGTGGCCGGGCGCGACGGCGGCGGTGCGGGCGCGAACGCGGGCACGGGCTGGTATGCGGGGTACGACACGTGATGGCTCCCTGTCGAGACGATGGCGTCAGCGCGGCGCGCGATCCGGTGCGCGCCGCACGCCGGAAGGGCGTTCCATCCCGTGCCACGCCTGGGAACTGAGTGAAACCACCGTGAATGTCCTCAGTGTGTTCCGATCGACAGTGCGGTACCGCGTAGAGCAACTTCACGCAGCGTCATTCAACGGCTACTCTGAATGCCCGGCGTCCGGATGGGGAGGAAACGGCGACCATGGTCAAGAAGATCCTCAGATGGGGCGGCCTGGCGTTTTTGGTGTTCTTCATCGCGTATCGGCCGCAGTCCGCGGCCAACGTGGTGAGCACCATCGGCGGCAGCCTGCTGGACATCGCCAACGGCTTCGGGGACTTCTTCGCCCAGCTCGGCAGCTGACCCCGAGAGCGCAGCTCGGCAGCTGACGAGGTCAGTCGTCGGCGTCGTGCACCAGCAGGGCCACCTGCACCCGGTTGTTCAGGCCCAGCTTGGCCAGCAGGCGCGACACGTGCGCCTTCACGGTCGGCACGCCCATGCCCAGGTCGGCGCCGATCTCCGCGTTGGAGCGCCCCCGCCCGACCGCGTCGGCAACCGCACGCTCCCGCTCGGTGAGCCGCTCCAGCCGCGACCGCGCGCCGGCCCGGCGAGCGGCGGCGACCGGATCGGCAACGCGCTCGATCAGCCGCCGGGTGACGGCGGGCGAGAGCATCGCCTCACCGGCGGCAACGGTGCGCACAGCCTGCAGGATGTCCCGCGGCGGCGTGTCCTTGAGCAGAAACCCGCCGGCACCGGCTCGCAGCGCCCGCAACACGTCGTCGTCGGCATCGAACGTGGTCAGCACGATGATCTGCGGCGCCCGCGCCCGCCGGCGCAGCCGCTCGGTGGCCACCAGCCCGTCCATGCGCGGCATCCGGATGTCCATGAGCAGCACGTCCGGCGCGTGCGCGTCGACGACCGCGACCGCCTCGAAGCCGTCCGCCGCCTCCGCGACCACCTCGATGTCCTCGGCGCCGCGCAGCAGCATGGCCAGTCCGGAGCGCACGAACGGGTCATCGTCCACGATGGCCAGGCGGATCGGCCGCCCGCCGCTCATCCGGCCCGCCCCGGCCGTGCCGCCTCGGCGACGCCCTCGCCGCACCGGCCGGGCCACGGCAGCCGGGCGCGAAGCCGGAACCCGCCCTCGTGCCGGCCGTGCTCGATGCGGCCGCCGGCCAGCTCGACCCGCTCGGCCAGGCCGATCAGCCCGGCACCGGCGCCCGGCACGACCGCGGCGGCGGGCCGGGGCAGCGGGTTCGTGACGCTCACCTGGACGCCGCCGTCCGGGGCCGCCTCGACGAGCACCGTGGCGGTCTCGCCGGGCGCGTGCTTGCGGGCGTTGGTCAGGCCCTCCTGCACGATGCGGTACACGGTGCGGCCCAGCACCCCGTCCAGCGCCCCCGGCGGCAGGCGCTCGGCGTAGTCGACCGGCGTGCCGGCGGCGCGGGCCGCGGCGACGAGGTCGGCGACGGCGTCCGCGTCGGGCGGTGCGTCCGGCGGTGCGCGCAGCACGCCGATCACCTGGCGCAGCTCCTGCAGCGCCGCGTGGGTGTTGGTGCGTATGACGGCGGCCGCGGCCGAGACCTCCTCGTTCGAGGCGTCGGTGCGCACCTCCAGCGCGCCAGCGTGCAGGCTCACCAGTGACAGGCGGTGCGCGAGCGTGTCGTGCATCTCGCGGGCGATCCGGGTCCGCTCGGTCAGGCGCGCCTGCTCGACCCGCAGCGCCTGCTCGGCCTCCAGGCGGGCGGCGCGCTCGCGCAGGGAGGCGACCAGGCGGCGCTGCGCTCCCGCGAACATGCCCCAGCCGAGCGCGCCGGCCACGACGGCGCCGCGGACGGCCAGGTCGACGGCGAGGGGGTGGCGCGGGTCGGCCTGCAGCGCGAAGTACACCACCACGCTCGCCACGTCGGCGAGCGCCACGAGGATCGCCTCGCGCGCCGGGCGGTGCACGGCGACGGTGAACACGGCCAGTGCCAGCGCCGGGGTCGCCGAGCCCGCGAACGCGCCGGCCGGGACGACGGCGAGGGCGACGGGCAGGGGCCATCTGTCGCGGTACCACATCAGCAGGCCGCACGCGGCTCCCACCGCGGCGTCGACGGGCCACGGCGGGGTCGCCGGCGCGGCGGGGCGGGACCAGCCGGCGTCGCCGAAGCGCAGCAGCAGCGCGCCGAGGGCCAGGCACGCCACGACGCAGGCGAGATCGACGATCCTGCCTCTCCGGGTGCGTGCCATGGGCGAAGGGTACGCCGGGGCGGGTCGCCCGGGGACCGACCAAAGTCGGGGGTGGTCCCCGACCGCGGGTGGATGCCGGGATGCCCGATCCGGCGACAGGCTGGCGGGCGTGATCGAGGTCGACGAGCTGTCGAAGTCCTACGGCCGCCGCGCCGCGGTGGACGGGGTCTCCTTCCGCTGCGAACGGGGCACCGTGACCGGTTTCCTGGGCCCGAACGGCGCCGGCAAGTCCACCACGCTGCGGATGATCTGCGGGCTGACGCGCCCGACGAGGGGGCGGGCCCTGGTGTGCGGCGCGCCGTTCCGGGCCCTGGCGAACCCGGGCCGGCGGTGCGGCGTGCTGCTGGACGCGGCGGCGCAGCACGCCGGGCGGACCGGGCGGGAGGCCCTCGCGCTGTCGGCCCGGATCGTGGGCGCGCCGCCGGGCCGGGTCGACGAGCTGCTCGAGCTCGTCGGCCTCGCCGGCCCGGCCGCGCGGCGGCGCGTGGGCGCGTACTCGCTGGGCATGCGCCAGCGCCTCGGCGTCGCGCACGCGCTGCTGGGCGAGCCGGAGGTGCTGGTGCTCGACGAGCCGGCCAACGGGCTCGACCCGGAGGGCATCCGGTGGATGCGCCGGCTGCTGCGCGCGCACGCCGACGGCGGCGGCACCGTGCTGCTGTCCTCGCACCTGCTCGCCGAGGTGGAGCGGGTCGCGGACCGGCTCGTCGTCATCGCGGGCGGGCGGGTCGTCGCGCAGGGCACCCGGGCGCAGCTGGCCGGCGCCGGCGACCTCGAGGAGGAGTTCCTGCGGCTCACGGACGGGGCACGGTCATGAGCGCGGTCGCGCTCGCCGGGGTGGAGCTGCGCAAGGCGACCGACACGCGGGCGGCCCGATGGCTGCTCGCGGCCGTGGTCGCGCTGACCGCCGCGGCGCCGGGGCTGCAGGCGGCGTTCGGTGGGCCGGGCGGGAGGACCCTGTCCGCGCTCGCCGCGACAGGGCACATTCCGGTGTCGGTACTGCTGCCCGTCCTCGCCGTGCTGTCCGTGACGAGCGAGTGGTCGCAGCGCACGGCCCTGACGACGTTCGCGCTGGTGCCGGGCCGGTGGCGGGTCGTGGCGGCGAAGCTGCTCGCCGTCGTCGCGCTCGGGCTGGGCGCCGCGGTGGTCGCGCTCGGGGCCGGCGCGGCGGCGTTCGCGGCCGCGAGCGCCGCCGGGCGCGCCGACGGCGTGTGGGACCTGCCGGCCGGGCTCGCCGCGCGGCTCACGCTCGTGGACGTCGCGACCATGCTGTGCGGGTTCGGGTTCGGGCTGCTGATGGGCGGTTCGGCGGCGGCCGTCGCGGCGTACTACGCGGTGCCGGTCGGCTGGGCGGCCGCCGGGCGCCTCGTGCCCGCCCTCGAGCCGGCGGCGCGGTGGCTGGACATGAGCCGCACCCGGGTTCCGCTGGCCGGTGCCGGCGTTACCCCGCAGGACTGGGCGCACTTCGGCGCCTCGGCGCTGCTGTGGGCGGCGCTGCCGGTGCTGCTGGGCGCGATCCGCACCGCGCGCCGCGAGGTCGCCTAGGCTCAGGGGGCCAGCAGGCGGCCGAAGGCGAGCGCGAAGAAGGGCTCGAACGCCTCGACGGAGGCGGTCACGCGGACCTCGAGCAGGGTGCCTTCCCACGCGTTGATGAGGAAGCGGGCCGTCGCCTCCGGGTCCGTCGGGCCGACCTCGCCCGCCGCCTGTGCCTGCGCGATCGCCGCCGACAGCAGCGCCACCCACGAGCGCCAGCCGCCGGCCACCGCGGAGCGGATCACCTCGCTGTGGTCGGCGACCTCGGCGCCGAGGTTGCCCAGCAGGCAGCCCTGCCGGCCCTCCAGGGCCACGATCCGGTCGCGCATGAACTCGAAGTGGCCGCGGATGCGGGCCAGGGGCGCCACCGAGCCGTCGGCCAGGTCGGTCAGGCGCAGGCCCGCGCCGTACCGCTCCAGCGCCTCGACGGCCAGGGCCTCCTTGCTCTCGAAGTGGTTGTAGAACGACCCCTTCGGCACGCCCGCCTCGTCGGTGATGTCCTTGACGCCCGCGGCGTTGTAGCCCAGCTCGTGAAAACGGCGCAGCCCGGCGCCGACGATCTCCTCGCGCATGCTCCTGCGTGCCACAACCCCACAATATGACCGGTCGTCTCCCTGTCGTCAACGTGACGCAGGCGACCTGGCGGCGAACTAAGACGACCGGTCATATTGGCGGCATGGCGAACTACCTAGCAATCGAGACGACCGGCGGGCGGCGGTTCGCCGCCGTCGAGCGGGCCCTGCGCGAGCCGGGATGGGACGAGGTGCGCATCCGCGTGCACGCCTGCGGCATCTGCCACACCGACGCGGTCGCCGTCGAGGCCGGCGGCGGCGCGGCGATCGTGCCGGGGCACGAGGTCGTCGGCGTCATCGAGGCGATCGGGCCGGCGCCGGCACAGGACTGGCGCGTGGGCGAGCGGGTCGGCGTCGGCTTCCTCGGCGGGCACTGCGGGCGCTGCACGCCCTGCCGGCGCGGGGACTTCGTGAACTGCGCCGACCAGCCGCGCCTCGGCCTCACCGCGGACGGCGGCTACGCCGAGGTGCTCTATGCCCGCTCCAGCGGCCTCGTGCGCATCCCGGACGAGCTGAGCGCGGTCGAGGCCGCGCCGCTGCTGTGCGCCGGGCTCACCACGTTTCAGGCGCTGCAGCAGGGCGGCGCCAGGCCCGGCGCCCTGGTCGCGATCCAGGGGCTCGGCGGGCTCGGGCACCTCGGCGTGCAGTACGCGGCCCGGCTCGGCTACCGCGTCGCCGTCGTCGCCCGCGGCGAGGACAAGCGGGCCCTCGCCGAGCGGCTCGGCGCCGAGCACTACGTCGACAGCACCGCGCAGGACCCGGGCGAGGCGCTGCAGGCGCTCGGCGGGGCCGCGGCCATCGTCGCCACCGCCGCCAGCGGGTCCTCGATGTCGCCGCTCGTGCACGGCCTGGCGCCGCGGGGCCGCCTCGTCGTGGTCGGCGCGGCCGCGGACCCGGTGCAGGTCGACACCCTCGCACTCATCTTCGGCACGCGGTCGATCGCCGGCAGCCTCACCGGCACCGCGATCGAGAACGAGGACAACCTGGCGTTCGCCGCGCAGCGGGGCATCCGGCCCATGCTCGAGACGTTCCCGCTGGCCGAGGCCGAGAAGGCGTACGAGCTGATGATCTCCGGCGCGGCACGCTTCCGCGCCGTGCTGGTGACGGAGGGGGCGAACGCATGAGCGGGCGTCACGAGCCGGCCCAGGCGTAGGCCGGCAGCTCGACGGCCTCGGCGGTGCGGCGGGCGGCGTTGGCGATCATCTGCTTGCCGGGCAGGTACGGCACCAGCTTGATGTACTGGTTCAGGAACGCGGTGAGCAGCCGCCCCTGCGGCACCATCATCGCGGCGTTGCCCTCGGCGCCGCGCTGGGCACCCTCCGCGTACGGGCGCATGATGCGTTCGTACGCGGAGAACCCGGCCGCGTGGTCGGCACCGGCGCGCAGCAGCTCGCCGGCGAGCACGTAGGCGCCGACGACGGCGAGGCCGGAGCCCATGCCGGACAGCAGGCACGGCGAGTAGGCGGCGTCGCCGAGCAGCGCGACCCGCCCGGCCGACCAGCGCGGCATCCGGACCTGCGCGACGGAGTCGAGGTACAGCTCCGGCGTGGCGCGCAACGCGTCCAGCAGGCGCGGCGTGTGCCAGCCGACCCCGGCGAACGCCTCGGCGACGGCGCGGCGCTGCGCGTCGAGGTCGCGCCGGTCGTACACCTTCGGCGATGGGAAGAACAGCTGCGCCCGCGCCTCGGCGTTGTGGTTGGCGCTGGTGACGATGACGACCCGGCTCGTGGTGCGGTAGGCCTCCGCGGTGTGATCGAGGCCGAGGAAGTTCTCCACCGGGAAGATCGCGCAGTGCAGCCCGAGGTGGTGCACGTAGTCCTCCTCCGGGCCGAACGCGAGCGCGCGCACCGCGGAGTGCAGCCCGTCGGCGCCGATGACGAGGTCGTAGCGGGCCTGCGGGGCGTGCTCGAAGGCGACGGCGACCCCGCCCGGCTCCTCCCGCAGCGCCCGGACCGAGTCGCCGAAGCGGTACTCGACCCCGGCAGGCGCGGTCAGCTCGTAGAACACCTTGGCCAGGTCGCTGCGCAGGATCTCCACGTCGCCGGCGAACAGGTCGGCCGGCATGCGGCTGACCCGCCGGCCGGCCGCGTTGACGTAGTACATGGCGCCCATGCCGGTTCGCCGCCGCTCGATCTCCTCCAGCGCGCCCATGCGGCGCAGGACGTCCAGGTGCGCGGCGCCGCGGAAGTCCACGGCGTGCCCGCCCTCGCGCAGCGCGGGCGCGCGCTCCACGACGGTGACGGCGGCTCCGCCGCGGTTGAGCCAGTAGGCCAGGGCCTGCCCGGCGACGCCGGCGCCCGAGATCAGCACGTGCATGAGGGTCTCCTCCCCGCTCGACTGTTTAAGGATTAAACACCACTGCTTATGGTATAAACAAGGGGTGAGTGACGTTGACGACGCCGGGGTTCCGGCGAGCATCGCGGCGGCGTGGGGCCTGCGCGAGCGGGCGGGCTACGGCCCGCGGCCGGGGCTGAGCCTCGAGCGGATCGTGGAGGCCGGGGTCCGGGTGGCGGCCGCCGAGGGCCTCGCGGCGGTGTCGATGGTCCGGCTGGGCAAGGAGCTCGGCACGTCGGCGATGGCGCTGTACCGCTACGTCGCCGCCAAGGACGAACTGCTGGACCTCATGCTCGACGCCGGCGTGGGCGCACCGCCCGGCGAGCCGCCCGGCGCCGAGCCCGGCTGGCGCCCCGGCCTGCAGCGCTGGGCCCGCGCCTACCTGGATGCGCTGCTGGGTGCGCCGTGGACGCTGCAGGTCCCCGTGGGCGCACCGCCGATCACCCCGAACCAGATCGCCTGGCTGGAGCGCTGCCTGGCGGCGCTGGCCGGCACCGCGCTCGCCGAGCGCGAGAAGCTCTCCGTCGTCATGCTGCTGTCCGGGTTCGTGCGCAGCTGGGCCGGCACCGCCGCGGCCGCGATGCGAGGCCCGGGCGAGCGGCCGCCGATCGACTACGGCCGGGCGCTGACCCGCCTGGCCGACCCGGCCCGGTTCCCGGCCGTCGCCGCCGCGATCGCCGGCGGTGCGATCGACGACGACGCCACCTACGACGCCGAGGCCGAGTTCACGTTCGGCCTCACCCGGGTGCTGGACGGCATCGCCGCCCTGGTTGACGGAAGCCATCGATCGGCATAGAGATTTACATATGTTGAGACGTTCGGTGCTTGCCGGCGGCCTTGGCGCGCTCGTCGTCGCGGGGCTGCCCGATGAGGCCTCGGCCTCCCCCGCCGACCCGGTCGAGCGGCTCCTCAAGGGCCTCACGCTGGAGCAGAAGGTCGGCCAGATGTTCGTCGGCTACGTCTACGGCGACAGCGCCACGGCGCCCGCCGCGCCCGACGCGGCGGCGAACACCGCCCGATACGGCGTCGCGACGGCGGCGGAGGTCATCGCCCGGCACCACCTGGGCGGGGTCATCTACTTCACGTGGAGCCACAACCTCGGCGGAGGGCCCGCCCAGATCGCCGCGCTGTCCAACGGCCTGCAGGCCGCGGCCAGCGCCGACACCGGCATCCCGCTGCAGATCAGCACCGACCAGGAGGGCGGGATCGTCACCCGCATCGGCGCGCCCCTCGCGGTGTCGCCGGGCAACATGGCC
Source organism: Dactylosporangium darangshiense (assembly GCF_039537565.1). Classification (NCBI taxonomy): domain Bacteria; kingdom Bacillati; phylum Actinomycetota; class Actinomycetes; order Micromonosporales; family Micromonosporaceae; genus Dactylosporangium; species Dactylosporangium darangshiense. The sequence continues at coordinate 36,899 of NZ_BAABAT010000061.1, read as the reverse complement.
GTCGGCGCCACCTTCGACCCGGCCGCCGCGCTGCGCGCCGCCCGGATCAGCGGCCAGGAGCTGCGCGAGCTCGGCATCAACGTCGTCGACGCCCCGGTCGTCGACGTCAACACCAACCCGCGCAACGCCGCCGACGGCCCGCGCTCCTTCGGCGACCGCACCGCACAGGTGTCGCTGCTCGCCGCGGCCGCGGTGGCCGGCTACCGCTCGGCCGGCATCGGCGCGCAGGCCAAGCACTTCCCCGGCCTCGGCGACACGACCGTCAACACCGACAACGGCGTCGCCGTCACCGACGAGACCCGCGCGCAGATCCTGGCCACCCACGTCCCGCCCTTCCAGGCCGCGATCGCGGCCGGGGTGCCGAGCATCATGGCCGCACACATCGTCGCGCCGGCCCTCGACCCGTCCGGCGCCCCGGCCAGCCTGTCCCGCCCGATCGTCACCGGCCTGCTGCGCGAGCGGCTGCACTTCGACGGCGTCGTCATCACCGACGCCCTCGACGCGGCCGCCCTGGCCGCCATCCCGCCGGCGCAGATCGTGCTCGACGCGATCGCCGCCGGCATCGACCAGCTGCTCATGCCCGCCGACCCGCCCCTGGCGATCCGCGCGGTCCTGGACGCGGTCGCCGCCGGGACGCTCGCCGAGGCGAGGATCGACCAGTCGGTACGCCGGATCCTGCGCATGAAGCGCGCACTCGGCCTCTTCGACGGCGCCGACGCACCCGCCTCACCGGTCGTCGGCACCCCGGAGCACCTGCAGGCGATGTCGGCGATCGCGGCCCGCTCGATCACGAAGCTGCGCGGCGCGGGCCTGCCGCTGCCGGCCGGCGCCCGCGTCCTCGTCACCGGCTGGGGCGTCGGCACCACACAGACCCTCACCGACGCCCTCAACGCCCGCGGCGTCACGGCCACCCGCCTGTGGACGGGCTCGCCCTCCCCCGCGGTGATCGCACAGGCCGTGGCGGCGGCGCAGGCGGCCGACGCCACGGTCGTCACCACGAACAACGTCTGGTCCGACCCGACCCAGGTGGCGCTCGTGCAGGCCCTCGCGGCCACGGGCCGGCCGGTGACCGCGGCGGCGGTCGGCGGGCCGTACGACATCGCGTACCTCCCGCCGACCCCGGCGTTCCTCGCCGCCTACGGCTACCAGCCGGTCTCGCTGCTGGCCCTGGCCGACGCCCTCACGGGCCGGGCCGGCACCCCCGGCCGCCTCCCGGTCACGATCCGCACCCCGGACGGCGCGACGGTGCTGTACCCCTTCGGCTCAGGAGACTAGGCGCTCCACACCTGGAACTCGGAGAGCTGGCCGGCGGGCCAGCCCGTGTTCGCGGTGAACGTGGCGCGCCAGTAGCGCTGGGTCGTGGCGGCGAACGTGATGGTGACGGTGTTGTTCGACGACGGGGAGAACGTGTACGCCGACGACGCCGTCACCGTCGTGAACGTGGAGCCGTCCGCCGACGCGGTCAGGGTCAGGGTCTGGTTGCGGGCGCCCCACGACGCCGGGAGCTGCAGCACGACCTTGTTCGCCGCGCGGGACGAGCCCAGGTCGACCTGGACCCACTGCGGGAAGGCGTTGTTGGCGCTCTCCCAGTAGCTGCCCTGGTTGCCGTCGGTGGTGTTCGACGAGGCGTACACCTGGGTGTGCGACGACTCAGACGTCGGCCGGCCCGCGGCGATGTTCGTCGGGGTCGGGGGCGGGGTCGTGCCGCCCGGGGCGAACTGCAGGCTGTTGAGGTTCCAGCCGCCGGTGTCCTCGGCCAGCGTGAGCACCTGGCGGCCGGCCGGCAGGGTGAGCGTCGCGGTGACGTTCGTCCACGCCTGCCAGTCGCCCGTTGCCGGGATGTTCACCGCGCCGGTGAGGTTGGCGCCGGTGGCGCTCGCCAGGTGCAGCGCGCCGGTGACGGCGCTCGGGGCCGCCACGCGGGCGGTGAGCGTGTACTGGCCGGCGGTTGCGACGTCGACGGTGTAGCGGAACCACTGGCCGGAGCCGGTCCAGCCCAGGTTGTACCCGCCGCCGGTGTCCGATGTGGGCTCGAGGTCGACGCCGTCGGCGCGGTAGGCGTTGCCGGTGCCGTTGACCGAGGTCACGTTGTAGGCGAGGCCCTGGCCGCCGGTGTCGTAGTTCTCGGCCTGCACGGTGCCGGGGACCGCGGCGGGGGTCCCGCCGAACGGGGCCTCGACGGGGCCGGTGCCGCCCTGCCAGCTGTTGCCGCTCAGCGTCGCGGCGAAGCCGCCGGAGTTGTTGAGGTACGCCGACGTGCCCGAGCGCAGGCCGGTCACCGTGTTGCCGGTGATGGCCGCGGAGCCGCTCGGCGCCGGGTAGAACGGCGGGGCGACGACGATGCCGTTGCGCCACGGCGACGTCACCGTGTTGTTCTGCAGCTGGGTGTTGGTCGACGTGGAGAAGCCGATGCCGTCGTAGAGGGAGTCCGCGACGGTGTTGTTCGCCACGACGACCCGGTCCACGACGCCGACGTTCTGCCCGTCGCCGCCGTTGCCCACGTGCAGGGCCGGCTGGCCCTGGCTGTAGCCGTTGCCGCCGGAGCGGGTGACCACGTTGTTGGACACCGTCGCGCCGAGCAGGTCGTTGCCGTTGACGCCGAAGCGGCCCGCGCCGAGGCCGATGTACCGGGCCGTGTCGCTGATGGCGTTGTACTCAACGTCGTGCCCGGAGCCGCCGTAGATCCCGATGCCCTTGCCGCCCCACGGTGCGACGATCGTGTTGTGCGTGAACGACGCGTTGGACATCGCCGTGTAGTACGTGCGGTTGCCGTTGCCGTCGGTGTTGTAGTTGACGGAGTTGATCGCCATGCCGTCGTCGCCGGTGCCGCGCACGAAGTTGTTCGTCGCGGTCAGGTTGTTGCCGACGGAGTTGCCCATCGACACGTTGTTGACGTTGATGCCGTCGGCCCAGATCGTAGTCAGCCGGCTGTTGCGCACGGTGCCGCCGGTGCCGGAGGCCCAGAAGCCGGACAGCGTGTGCTGGGTCCAGATGTTGTCGGCGACCCAGTTCGTGCCGGTGGTGTCCATCGCGCCGCCGGCGCCGTCGGCGCTGGCCCGGCTGGTGGCGTTGGAGTCGACGTGGAAGTCGCGCACCGTCGTGGACGTCAGCTGGAACACCGCACCCAGCGGCGTCGGGTTCGGCAGCGGTACCGCGCGATAGACGGTGCTGTACCAGGGCCCGGCACCGGCGATGGTGATGCCCTGCGCGTGCAGGCCGTTCGTGCCCTTCAGGTAGAAGGTCCCGGACGGGATCCACAGCGTGCGGCCCTGCGACTGCGCCTGGTCGATGCAGCTCTGGATCGCGCCGGTGCTGTCCACGCCGGCGTTGTCGGCGACGGCGCCGCACGAGGTGATGGAGATCGAGTTCGCCGGCTGGGCGATCGGCGCCGGGTTCTCCACGTCGACAACGTCGATGTCGTAGTAGGCGGCGGCGTTCGCGGCGTCCTTCTGCAGGGCGAACGTGGCGCCGGGCGCGATCGGCGCGCCGGTGACGAAGGCGCGGGCCTCGTCGAAGAAGACCCGGGGGTTGCCGTCGGCCGGGTTCTGGTCGCTGCTGTCGTTGTAGTGGTTGTTGCCCTCGTACACCCACGTCTGCTTCGACGTGAGGTTGAGCGCCTGGCGGAACGCTCCGTCGACGTAGAGGTTGAGCGTGGCCGACTGCCCGCCGCCGCCCGGTGCGTCGGGGATGCTCTCGCGCACCACGATCGCGCTGATCGGCTTGCCGGTCGTGTTCGTCCACTGCACGCGGTGCCCGGTGGCGGCCAGGTGCACGTACGCGTGCCCGGACGCCTCCAGGGCCGGGCTGGAGTACTGCGTCGTCGGCGCCGCGGTCAGCGCCACCGTGCCGGCGCCGCCGCCGGGCGTGCCGGCCTCGGCCTCGAGGCTGGCGAACGGCGTGGTCGCGCCGGCGACGGTGGCGGCCGGCGCGGGCGGTGCGGCGGCGAGCATCGCGCCCACCAGCACGGCGGCGGCCGCCGGCCCCACCAGGCGGCGCGTGATGCGCATGGTTGATCGGTTCATGCGGAGTCCTCCTCGGACCTGCGGTGCGGGTACGTAGCGGCGTACCTCGCGGTCCGGCAGCGCACCGCCGACGTGCGGTTCGGAACGCGAATGTCGCAAGTATTTGCATCCAACGCTCCGAACTTGCGGCCGTCAACCGTCACTTTCAACAGTATGGATGGCAAAATTACGACGACCGGCCCGTACCGCCGATGGTGGGGCGGCGCCGGTTACCTTTGGGGGAGGCGAACGACCGGCCCGACCTGCGATGGTGTCGGGATGGGTCGGTCACTTGGGGCGTTGCGGCGGGCGCAGCGCCTTGCAGGCGTCGAAGGCCGCCGGGAACTTCGGGTCGGCCTGCAACGGCTCGACCCCGGGGCCGAAGTTGCCGTCCTCGTCGGGGTCCGGGAAGGCGGCGATGCCGTGACCGCGCATGCACTTGGCGTACGCCTGCAGCGACGCCATCTCCGACGGGGAGATCGCACTGAGGGCACGGCTGTTCACCTTCGCCTGGCGCACCAGCTCGTCGCATTCGGCCGGCGAGCCCTGGGTCGGGTAGGAGACGGTCCAGACACCGCGGTCGTCGAGGGCCGGGTCCGGAAAGTCGGGGTATCCGTTGGCTCGCATGCACTCGGAGACCCGCAGCCAGGCGATGCGCGCCTCCTGCGCGCCGGCGCTCGGCGACGGGCCCGGCGACGGGTGCGATCCGCCGTTGCAGCCGGCGAGCGCGATCGCGACCGTGGCCAGCGCGGCGACGTACTTCGGCTTCGACATGGTCCTCACGGTGGCGCATCGATCCGCGGCGGCGCTGCCCCCAAAGGTTGCCCCGGTGCGACCACCATTTGGGGAGGGCGGCAGTGATGTGGACGGGCCTGTGGTCGCGGTTCGGCCTGCGCACGCGCATGGCCGCCTCCTACGTGCTGGTCTCCGCGGCCGCGGTGCTGCTCGTCGAGGCCGTCGTCCTCGGGCTCGCCGTGCCGCGCATCCTCGCCTCCGAACGGCAGGCCGACCAGGCGCGGCGGGCGGCGGCCGCGGCGGTGACGCAGGACCAGAAGTCCAAGGCCAGCCTCGCGGCCGTCGAGCTGGCGGCCATGGTCGGGCAGGGCGCCGCGGTGATCGCCGCGCGGGATCCGGAGCGCGCCGACGGGGATGTCCTCACCATGGCCCTGAAGACCGTGCAGGGCGACAAGAAGTGGTTCGGCGTCGAGCAGCTGGGGCAGCAGGCCCGGATGCGCAGAGCGGTGGCCGATCCCGACGGCCGCCTGGTGGCCGGCGACCCCCCGATGGGGCAGCGCCTGCCGGCCGAGGCGTTGCGCGACACCATCGGCACGCTGGTCATCGACGGTGTGCCGGGCGTCTGGGCCACGGCACCGATCCAGATCACCGAGACCACGGGCGGGTCGCGCCGCATCGGCCTCGCCTACGTGGCCATCGCGAACTCGGACAAGATCGCCCAGAGCAAGACCGGCGACACGAAAGCCCTCGGCGATAAGCCGGAGGTCGTCGACCACCCCATCGCGGACAGGACGGCCACGGCCGACGGCACCTCGCTCGTGCCGCTGATCACGCCGGCCGCGGTCGCCCTCGTGCTGCTGCTACCGGTCGGCGCGCTGTTCGGCCTGCTGAGCACCGGCCGGCTCATCCGGCGCATCCGCCGCCTGGCCGCCGGGACCACGGCGATGGCCGGCGGCGACCTCGCCGTGCGCATCCCCGCCTCCGGCCGCGACGAGGTCGGCCGGCTCGAGGACGCGTTCAACACGATGGCCGGGCGCCTCGCCGAGGCGCAGGACGCGCAGCGGGTCGCGGCCGGCGCGAAGGCCCGGCAGGCCGAGCGGGCCCGCATCGCCCGGGAGCTGCACGACGCCATCTCGCAGGACCTGTTCTCGGCCAGCCTCCTCGCCGGCGGGCTGCGCAAGGCCCTGCCGGAGGGCACGCAGCTGCGGCACCAGGCGACCGCGATGGAGGAGTCGCTGGCTCGCACCATGCGCGAGATGCGGGCCATGCTGCTGGAGCTGCGCCCGATCGCGCTGGAGGACGCCGGCCTCGCCGAGGCGATCGGCGAGCTGTGCCGCGCCTACGAGGCGCGGGTCGGGGTCCGCATCAGCGCCGAGGTCGCCGACCTGCCCGACGATCCGGCCGTGGAGCATGCGGTACTGCGCATGGCCCAGGAGGCCCTCGCCAACGCCGTCCGCCACGGCGACCCGAGCACCGTGGACGTGCGGGTCGAGCCCGAGCCCGCCCGCGACGGCGGCGGGCCCGGCGTCGCGGTGACCGTGCGCGACGACGGCCTCGGCTTCGACCCGGCGAGCGCCGGCGAGCGCCACGGCATGGGCCTGCGCCTCATGCGCGAACGGGCCGCCGAGCTCGGTGGCATCGTGGAGGTGCACAGCGCGCCGGGCGAGGGAACGACGGTGCGGGTTCGACTGCCGATAGGGGTTTGAGGCCGATGGGAGGTTTTGACATGGACCGCGTCGTGCGGGTCGTCATCGCCGACGACCACGCCGTGGTGCGCCAGGGCCTGCGCTTCGTGCTGGAGCAGGAGCCCGGCATCGAGGTCGCCGGCGAGGCCGCCGACGGCGTGGCCGCGGTCGCCGAGACGCTGCGCCACCGCCCCGACGTGCTGCTGCTGGACATGCGCATGCCCGGCCTCGACGGCCTCGGCGTCCTGCTGCAGCTGTCCACGATGGACGTGCGCCCGGCCGTGGTGGTCCTGACCTCCTACGCCGACGAGGGCCGCGCGCTGGACGCGGTCCGCGCCGGCGCTCTGTCCTATCTGCCGAAGACCGCGTCGACGGACCGGGTCGTCGAGGCGGTGCGCGCCGCGGCGGCCGGCGGCAGCATCCTCGACCCCGGCGTGACCGCCGCCCTGGTCCACCGCGTGCGCAGAGCCGCCGGCGAGAGCCCGCTCAACCGCCTCTCGACCCGCGAGCGCGACGTGCTCGCCGAGCTCTCCCGCGGCCGCTCCAACCGCGAGATCGCCCGGCTGCTGTCGCTGGGCGAGCAGACGGTCAAGTCCTACGTGTCGAGCATCCTCACGAAGCTCGACCTGCAGGACCGCACCCAGGCCGCGATCTTCGGCCTGCAGCACGGCATCGTCCCGCTCGGCGACGCCCTGGACCCCGACCGGCAGTAGGCGGCTATTTCGCGGCCTCGTCCTCGTCCTTGACGGCGGGCGGTTCGTCGGCGTCCTCGAGCACCTTGAGCGCCTTGTCGCGCAGCTCCTGCGCGGCGCCGACCTCGCCGGCCTGCTCCGCGTTGCGCGCGGCGTGCATGAGGCCCTTCACCCGGGCCCGGCGGTCGGCGTCGGCCATCGCGCTGCCGAGCAGCAGCCGGGTGTACAGCCACCCGGTGATGAACCCGAACCCGGCGGAGTAGAGCGCCAGCCCGCCGGTGAAGACGGTGGCGGCGGGCCCGTCGCCCATGGCCGGCGCGATCGAGGAGATCATGCGCCCCGCCCGGTCGGCGATGGCGCCGAACTGGGTCAGCCCGACCCCGACGAGGATCTTCGTCAGCCAGTCGCTGATCTGCTCGAGGTTGGTGTTGCCGACGATCGGCGACTGCCCCTGCCCGGTCCCGTTGGCGGCGGCGAGCCTGGGCACGCCGAAGACGAACCCGATCGCCCCGCCGGCCAGCGCCGTGGCCGCGGTGACGATCAGCCCGACCGCCGCGGTCGTCCACGCGTGCGCGCTCTGGCTGGAGTAGATCACCACGGCGAGCACGGCGAGCGCGACGCCGCCCAGCAGCCAGGTGAGGAAGGCCTGCCACGTCTTGCGCGTTGACGCCCTCTGCATCGGACCTCCTGTATGGGGTCTGCAGCTTAACCGTCCGCGGCACCCTCCGTGCGGGCTCGGCTTTCCGGCCGTTGGTCGATGGCATTCCGGGCTCCCCGCATGACGACTCTGCGCATGGTCAGCCCTTCACCGCGCCGGAGGTCATGCCGGCGACGATCTGGCGGTTGAAGAACATGAACATGATCAAGGGAGGGACGGTGATGAGCAGGATGTTCATGAACAGCAGGTTGTACTGCGTGTTGTACTGGCTGGAGAAGTTGTAGAGGGTGAGCTGGACGGTGGCGTTCTGGTCGCCGGGCAGGAAGTACAGCGGGTTGGTGAAGTCGTTGAACACCGCCACCGACTGCACGACGACCGTGGTGATCGCGACCGGGCGCAGCAGCGGCAGGACCACCCGGAAGAACAGCCGCAGCGGGCCGGCGCCGTCGATGGTCGCCGCCTCGTCGAGCTCCCTCGGGATCGTGGCGATGAAGGCGCGGAACAGCAGGATGCTGAACGAGAGCCCGAAGGCGATCTCGACGAGGATCAGGCCGGACATGGTCTTGAACAGCCCCAGGCGCTGCAGGACCCAGATCGTGGGTACCACCGCCGGGGGAATGATGAGGCCGGACAGGACCAGCAGGTCGATCGCGCGGTTCCACCGGCTGCGGCGGCGCTGCAGCACGAACGCGACCATCGCGGCCAGCACGACCATGCAGGCGACGCTGACGACGGTCAGGATCGTGCTGTTGATGAACGCGATGACCAGCATGTAGTCGCGCGCCTCGATGACGTCGACGAGGTTGGTCCACGGCTGGGCGCGCTTCGGCCAGCTGAACGCCGGCAGCGCCGCGTCCTGCCGGTCCTTGATCGCGTTGAGCACGATGAACAGGAACGGCACGACGAACACGACGCCGGACACGACGATGGCGGCGGCGCCGTACAGATGCCTCCTCACTGTTCGACCTCCCGGCGGTTGAGGAACCAGTAGAGCGGCAGCACGACCGCGGTGACGACGAGGAAGAGCACGACGTTGCCGGCGGTGGACAAGCCATAGAAGCCGGCCTGGTACTGCTTGTAGATGACCGACGCGATGACGTCGGAGGTGAAGCCGGGGCCGCCGCGGGTCATCGACCAGATGAGGTCGAAGGAGCGCAGGCCGCCGATGAGCGACAGGATGACGACGGTGACCGTGGCCGGGCGGGCCAGCGGGAGCACGATGTGGCGGAAGTTCGCGAGGGCGCCCGCGCCGTCGACGCGGGCGGCCTCGAAGTACTCCTGCGGTATCGACACGATGCCGGCGATGTAGATGAGCGTGGCGAGGCCCACGCCCTTCCACACGTCGACGAGGGCGACGGACAGCAGCGCGTAGTGCGGGTTGGTGAGCCACCCGGGGCCGTCGATGCCGACGGCCCCGAGCGCACCGTTGATCAGCCCGCGCTGCGGGTCCATGAGCACGGTGAAGGTCAGGCCGACGCCGATGGTGCTGACGAGGACCGGGAAGAACACGACCGAGCGCAGATAGCCGCGGGCGGACAGCTGCGAGGTGAGCAGCAGCGCGAGCAGCAGGCCCAGCACCACCTTCAGGCCGGAGGTGACGACCGCGTAGATGATGGTGTTGGTGAAGCCCTTGACCAGCGCGGGCTCTTCGAAGAACTGCCGGAAGTTGTCCAGCCCGATGAAGTGCGAGTCGAACAGCGACCAGCGGGTCAGGCTGAAGTAGAACGACGCGAACGTCGGCAGCAGGAACAGGGTGCCGTAGACGAGCGCGGCCGGCACGTAGAACCAGTACGGGTAGGGGCTTCGGGCTCGGGTCATGTTCGGGTCACCAGCCGGGGAGGCCGAGCTGCTGGGCCTGCTTCTTGACGTCCTGGTCGTAGAGGGCGGCGCCGTCGGGGGCCTTGCGGATGCCGGAGCCGACCTCGACGGTGATCTGCTCCAGCGACGGGCCCTTCACCGGGGACAGGAACTCCAGGGCCGGGCTGTTGGCGCCGTTGTCGAAGTACGGCTGCATGTCCTTGATCGGGGCGGCCACGTCGGCGGGCAGGGTGCAGCCCTTGACGAGGAACGGCCCGAACGGGGTGGTCGCCTTGGCCATGGCGTCGCAGCCGTCCTTGCTGGCCACGAACTGCAGGAACTTCCGGGCGGCGTCGAGCTTCGGGCCGGACGTGGTCTTCGGGATGTACACCCCGGCGGGCTCCCACACCGTGAGGCCGTTCTTGGCGGCGTCGTCGCCGGGCAGGGCGAAGAAGCCGATGTCGCCCACCTTGTCCGGGGACTGCGACACGAGCGTGCCGACCGCGAAGGTCAGCATCGGGTAGTGCGCGCCGGTGCCGTCGGCGAGGTGCTTGATGCCGGCCTCGAGCTTGGTGGAGGCGAAGTCCGTGGTGAGGTACCCGGCGTCGTGCACCTCCTGCAGCCGCTGGAAGCTCTTCAGCGCCGCCGGGGTGGTGGCGTACTTGGCCTTGCCGGCGGTGTACTGCTCGGCGAAGTCGGGCGCCGCGGCGGCGACGTTGTGGAAGTCGGCGAGCACGATGAGCTGCGAGGTCCAGGTGTCCTGGTAGGTCTGCACGACCGGCGCGATCCCGGCCGCCTTGATCTTGGCGTTGTTGGCCATGAAGTCGGCCCAGGTCTTGGGCACCTGCAGGCCGAGCTTGGTGTACACGGCCTTGTTGTAGAGGATGCCGCCGCCGGTCGCGCCGCCGAAGGGGACACCGTAGACCTTGCCGCCGGCGGAGACCGTGGACTTGAAGGTGTTGTCGAGGTCGCCGACGTAGGGCTGGTCGGAGATCGGTGCGAGGTTCTGCTCCGGCTTGAGGGCCTGGAAGAGCGAGCCGGAGTTGTACATGAACACGTCGGTCATGTCGCCGGTGGACAGCCGGGTCTTGACGACGTTGTCGCCCTCGGTGCCCTGCGGGCGGGTCTCGACCTTGACCGTCACGCCGGCGTGCTTGGCGTTGAAGGCGTCGGCGACGCCCTGCGCGGTCTTGAGGCTCGCGTCGGAGTTGTCGGCGAGGAACGAGATGGTGGTGCCGGAGCCGCTGTCGTCGCTGGAACCGAGGTCGCCGGCGCTGCATCCGGCCAGCGCCAGCGCGGTGGCGGCGAGGGTGGCGAGGACGCGCCTGGTCTGGGTCGACCATTGCGAAGCGCCGTCGAGCCAGACTGGGCGCAGGTGGGGGTGTCGTCCTTGCATGGCTTCGCTCCTTATGCGTTGAAGGGGTGGTTGACCTCGACGGGCGGCGGATCGCCGGCGGGGTCGCGGAAGGTGCAGGTGTAGTGGTGCTCGCCGGGGCCGGCCTCGACCGGCGCCCAGCCGTCGGCGGGCAGCTCGACGCGGGCGGTGACGCCCGGCGGCAGGCTGACCTCGACGTCGAGGCGGCCGCCGGTGCGGCGCCAGGCCACCCGGATCCGCCCGTACGGGCTGTCGTGGACGGCCTCGGCGTGCTCGAGGCCGCCGCCGGGGCGGGGCCGCACGGCGACGCGGCGGTAGCCGGGCGCGGCCGGTGCGAGGCCGGCCACGGTGCGGTGCAGCCAGTCGGCGACGGCGCCGAAGGCATAGTGGTTGAACGAGGTCATCTCGCCGGGGTTGACGGTGCCGTCGGGCAGCATGCTGTCCCAGCGCTCCCACATCGTGGTGGCGCCCATCGTGATCGGGTACAGCCACGACGGGCACTCCCGCTGCAGCAGCAGGTGGTAGGCGGTGTCGTGCTCGCCGACGCCGCTCAGGGCGTCGCAGATCAGCGGCGTGCCGGCGAACCCGGTGCCGACGTGGAAGCCCTCGGTGCGCACCAGCTCGACGAGGCGCCGCCCGGCCCGCTCCCGCTGCTCCTGCTTCACCAGCAGCCCGGCGGTGAGCGCCATGGCGTAGGCGGTCTGCGCGTCGCTGGCCAGCCGGCCGCTCGGCGTCACGAACTCGTCGTTGAAGGCCTCGACGACGGCGTTGGCCTGTGCGCCGTACCGCGCGTGGTCGCCGTCCTCGCCCAGCACCGCGGCGATCTCGGCGAGCCGGCGCGCGCTGTCGGCGTGTGCGGCCGTGGCGACGAGGTGCGGGTCGGTGCGGGCCGCCGCCGGCTGCTCGGGCGGCGCGGCCGGGTCGAGCCAGTCGCCGAACTGGAAGCCGGAGTCCCACAGGTGGTGCTCGCCGGACAGCGCCGCGACCTGGTCGACCCAGGCCCGCATGCTCGGGTACTGCGCCCGCAGCACCCCGGCGTCGCCGTAGCGCTCGTGCAGGACCGACGGCGCGACGACCGCGACGTCGCCCCACACGGCGGCCGGCTGCGGGGGCCCGAGCAGCTCCACCCACGGGACGTAGAACGGCACGGTGCCGAGCTCCTCCTGCTCGGCGGCGAGGTCGGCGAGCCACGAGGTGAGCAGGCCGGCGCAGTCGTAGAGGAACGCGGCGGTGGGGGCGAAGACGGCGAGGTCGCCGGTCCAGCCGAGCCGCTCGTCGCGCTGCGGGCAGTCGGTCGGCACGTCGAGGAAGTTGCCGCGCATGCTCCACACCACGTTGTCGTGCAGCCGCTCGAGCAACGGGTCGGAGCAGGCGAACCAGCCGGTGCGGGTCATGTCGGTGTGGCACACGACGGCCCGCACGTCGGCGGCGCCGGCCTCGCCGGGCCAGCCGCTCACCTCCGCGTAGCGGAAGCCGTGGACGGTGAAGCGCGGCTCCCACTCCTCGACGTCCCCGCCTCGCAGCACGTACTCGTCGCGCGCCGCCGCCTCGCGCAGCGGCCGCACGTACAGCTCGCCGTCCTGCAGCACCTCGGCGTGGCGCAGGACAACGGTGTCGCCGGCCCGGCCGCGCACGCGGATGCGCAGCCGCCCGGTGATGTTCTGGCCGAAGTCGAGGATGGCGCGGCCGTCGCGCGACACGGTGACGGTGACCGGGTGCAGGACCTCGGTGCGGCGCACCGGCGGCCCGTCGGGCGCGACGAGGCGGGTCGCGTCGAAGGGCAGCTCGTCGACGCCGGCCCAGTCGCCGCCGGCGAAGCCGGGGCGCGACCAGCCGGGGCGCTCCAGGCGGGCGTCGTGGCGCTCGCCGTCGTACAGCCCGGTCGCCGTGATCGGGCCGGGCGCGGACCGCCAGGCGCCGTCGGTGCCGACGACGTGCACGGATCCGTCGGCGCACTCGACCTCGAGCTGCGCGAGCAGGCCGGTGCGGGTGCCGTAGACGCCGCGGCGGCCTCCGCGGAAGCCGAGGCGCCCGGCGTACCAGCCCTCGGCGAGCCACGCGCCGATCGCGTTGCCGCCGGCGGCGAGGTGCCCGGTCACGTCGAACGCCTGGTAGCGCAGCCGGTGGTGGTAGCTGGTCCAGCCGGGGGCGAGGACGTGGTCGCCGACCGTGCGTCCGTTGATTTCGATCTCGTACAGCCCGTGCGCCGTCGCATACAACCGCGCCCTGACCGGCTGGGCCGGCAGCACGAACTCGCGCCGGAGCATCATGGCCGGGCCGTCGGTATCGGATATTTCTGATGTATCCGCGCCTATCATCGCGGCCTGCCAGTCCGCCGGTTCCAGCAGGCCGGCCTCGACCGTCAACGGTTCGGATAGTTCGGACATGTCATCGTTCATCCACACCCGAACCCGGACCTCGCGCGCCTCGCGGGATGCCAGCGGCGTCGCGGGCCAGGCGACCAGAACCTGGTCGGGGGACGGGACGACGCCGGTGGTCCACAAGGCGCCGTCCGCGGAGCGCACCTCGATCTCGTAAGCGGTCTGCATGGCGTCCGGCAGGGAGGTCGAGATGCGCCAGGACAGCCGGGGCCGGTTGGTGCCGAGCCCGAGCGGCTCGCGATGATGCTCGGCCCGCAGATCGACAACACGCATGGTGCCTGCCTTCATGAAACGATTCAACGCCCCGGCGACGGCCGGAAGGGGTGTGGGCGTTGCGGCGGATTTCGTAGAGCGTTCTCCATTGTTATGACGGTCACCACGAGTGTCAAGCACGCGTCTCTGCCCGTTTCCGTAGACCAATATCCACGATCGCACCGCCGATCGCCCGTGACTACACTGCGGTAGGCGTGTAGTTCGTTCTACATTCAGCACCGAAGGAGACGGCGGATGGCAGTCGAGCCCGAAGCGGAACCGGCGGCCCGCCGCACGACCATCGCCGACGTCGCCAGCCGCGCCAACGTCTCGACGGCGGCGGTGTCGAAGGTGCTGCGCAACGCCTACGGGGTGAGCCCGGCGATGCAGGAGCGGGTCCGCGCGGCGATCGCCGAGCTCGGCTACCGCCCGCACGCGGCGGCGCGCGGGATGCGCGGCCAGACGTACACAATCGGCGTGCTCATCCCCGACCTGCGCAACCCGTTCTTCCCGGAGCTGATCGAGGGCATCGGCGAGCACCTGGCCGCCACCGACTACCAGGCGCTGCTCGGCCCCGGCGGCAGCACGCCGGAGTCGCAGGCGCGCATCACCGAGGCGATGATCGACCGCCGGATGGACGGCCTCATCATGATCGCGCCGGTGGTGCCGCGGGCCCAGCTCGAGGCGACCGCACGCACGGTCCCGACGGTCGTCATCGGCCGGCACGGCCGCTCGGCGGAGTTCGACGCCGTCGTCGACGACGACGTGACCGGCGCCGGGCTGATCGTGGACCACCTCGCCGACCTCGGCCACCGCCGCATCGCGCACATCGAGCACCGCGACACCACGCGCGGCATCCCCACCACAATGCCGCAGACGGTGCGCGCCGACGGCTACCGGCAGGCGATGGCCCGCCGCGGCCTGACCGACGAGATCGACGTGGTCCCCTCGACGTACAGCGAGGCAGGCGGCTACGCTGCGGCCCGGGAGCTGCTGGCCCGCCCGCGCCGCCCGACCGCGATCTTCGCCGGCGCGGACGTGGCCGCGATCGGGGTGCTCAACGCGGTGCACGAGGCGGGGCTGCGCATCCCCGAGGACATCTCGGTCGCCGGCTACGACAACACGAGCATCGCCGCGATGGGCCCGATCTCGCTGACCAGCGTCGACCAGGACGGCCGGCTGATGGGCTCGAACGCCGCGCGGCTGCTGCTGGAGCGGGTCGAGGGCAAGCGCCGCCGCTCGGTGCTCATGTCGCTGTCCCCCACGCTGGTGCCGCGCCGCAGCACCGGGGCCCCGCCCGTCAACCCGTGACGGCGGCCTGCGGGTCGGTCACCGGCGGCAGGCTCGACCACGGGAAGGTGATCCAGCGCTCGGTGCGCCGCCACACGTACTGGCAGGCCACCGTCGACTGCGGCTTCTCGTACAGCACCGCGCAGCGCACCTCCGCGACCCGCCCGGCACAGAAGTCGCGCACCACCTCGAGGGTCGCGCCGGTGTCGGCGACGTCGTCGGCGATGAGCACCCGGGCCGAGGGCAGCTCGCTGAGGTCGGGCAGGGGCGGCAGGATGACCGGGGCGTCCAGGCGCTGGTCGACGCCCGTGTAGTACAGGACGTTCATCATGTGGATGCTCTTGACGTCCAGCGCGTAGCTCAGCGCGCCGGCCACCAGCAGCCCGCCGCGCGCGACGCTGAGGACGAGGTCGGGCCGGAAGCCGTCGTCGGCGATGGCCTGCGCCAGCTCGCGGGCGGCGGTGCCGAACGTCTGCCAGTCGAGCACTTCGCGCTCTTGCTGCTCCATCGGACCGCCTCACGCCGGGCTGTCCGGCGCGGTGCGGCCGGTCCGCGCAGCATACGTCCTCGGGAGTTCCGAACGGCGTGCTGCAGCGCCGCGAGGCGGGTCAGTGCTTGAGCTGGATCGTCGCCCGGTCCGGCGCGTCCGGCTTCGCCCTGGTCACCTGGTCCTTCGCCGGGACGCCCGCCGACTGCAGCTGGCCCAGGCCGACGGCGGGCTGCTGCTCCCCGGACTCGGATGCCGGGACCGGGGCGACGCCCTGATCGGCGTCGGCGACCCGCAGCGTCACTCCGGCCGTGGTGAGGGCGAGCAGCAGCGCGCCCCACGCGAGGGTGGGGGTCCGGCGGCGACCCCGGGTGGGTCGCCGCCGGCTCGGCGGGGTCTTCTTCGGCGGGTTCTTGCTCGGCATGATCACTTTCGGCTCCGCCTTCGCCGTGACGGCGGGCGAGAGGTGACGCGGGCGGTACTCGGGGGCTACGGGCCGCGGCGTGATGGGCGAGCGCCGGGGGTAGGCGGGCGCGACATGGGTGATCGGGATGACCCGCACGTACGGGCGGACGAGGACCGGAGGCATGATGTGACCGTAAGCCGCATCAGTGCCTGCCGATCCCCTGTCGAACGGGTGAGCAGACGAATCACCCTGTGACTCACCCGTATACGCGCAGTTCGTAAATCCGGGTCGCGGTATCGGTGTTCTGCGTCGGCGTCACGACGTTGAGCCGGACATAACGCCCCGAAACGCCGCTGACGGGGTGGGTGGTGCTCGCCGCCGTGTTGCCCGTGACGTCGACGACCCGGGTCCAGGTCGTGCCGTCATTGGACACCTCGATGTTGAACGCCTTGGTGTTGTACGTCGCCGGCTCCCCGCCGGCCTGCGCGTGCGCCACCTCGAAGCGGCTGATCGCCCGCGACGAGCCGAGGTCGACGCGCAGCCAGGCGCCGGCGACCAGCGAGCAGAACTTGTCGGCGTTGCCGCCGCTGACGCTGCCGTTGACCGCCTTGTCCGGACCCTCGCTCGCCGCGCACGCGGTCGTGCCGGTGGCCGGGCGGTTCAGGGCCAGGTTCGTCGGCCCGGTGCCGCCGCTGCCGTACGCCTCCAGCTCGTAGATGCGGGTCGCGGTGTCGCTGTTCTGCGTGGGCGTGGTGACGTTGAGCCGCACGTAGCGTGCGCTCGTCGCCGCGATCTGGTGCGTGGTCACCGGGTCGGCGTTGTTGGTGACCGTGACCGGCGTCTGCCAGGTGCTGCCGTCCGTGGACAGCTGGATGGTGAACGCCTTGGTGTTGAACGCGGCCTGCTCGCCGCCGGCACCGGCGTGCTTGACGACCAGGCGGGTCAGCGTCTGCGCCGAGCCGAGGTCGACCTGCAGCCACGACGGCCCGGCGGCGGAGCAGAACTTGTCGGTGTTGCCGCCGGTGACGCTGCCGTTGACCGCCTTGTCCGGTCCCTCGTTCGTCGCGCAGGCGGCCGAGCCCGTCGCCGCGCGGCCCTGCGCCAGGTTCGGCTGGGCCGCCGGCGGCGTCGTGTGGTTCGACGACGGCGGGGTGTCACCCGCGCCGGTGCCCCAGGAGCCCGGCGTGCCCGTCACCGTGTAGGCGAGGGAGGCGCCGTGTGCCAGGTCGGCCTGGGAGAGCCAGGTGCGGGTGAAGGCCGTGCCGCCGAGGGTGGCCGAGCCGATGTACCGGTTCGCGTCGCTCACCCCGGCAGCGGTGATGGTGACGGTACCGCCCTGCTGCGAGCCGTACGATCCCACCGTGAGCTTCGCCGAGGGGAACTGCGGCGTGCTCACCCCGTAGAAGTTCGCGCCGTTCATCAGCGGGTACAGGCCGAGCGAGCTGAACACGTACCACGCCGACATCGTGCCGAGGTCGTCGTTGCCGGTCACGCCGTTGGGGCCGTTGGCGAACAGGGTGTAGGCGGCCCGCAGTACCGTCGCGGTCTTGTAGGGCTGGCCCGTCCACAGGTAGGTGTAGGGCGCCAGCAGGTCCGGCTCGTTGTTCGGGTTGTACGTCGTGAAGCTGTAGTAGTCGTAGGCGCCGTTGACCCACTTGTTGTGCGCCGTGCCCGACGGGTCGGCGAGCAGGTCGCTGTAGGCGAAGAACTGGTCGAGCCGGGTGTTGGCCGCGCTCTTGCCGCCCAGCAGCGTCACCAGGCCGTCGGGGTCCTGCGGTACGAGCCACTGGTACTGGTACGCGCCGGCCTCGTGGAACGTGTGCGCGCCGTCGGTCGGCGAGTACGTCGGGGCGAAGACCCCGTTGGCGTTACGCGGCCGGAAGAACCCGATCGACGGGTCGAAGAGGTTGCGGTAGTTCTGCCCGCGCGCGGCCAGCTGGTCGGCGTCGGCGGTGTGCCCGAGCGCCCGCGCCATGATGGCCAGGCTCGAGTCCGCCGCCGCGTACTCCAGCGTCGCCGAGCTCGGGTACTGGCAGTCGTGGTCGAACTGGTTGACCGGGTTGCACGTGACGCCGGTCGGCACGTACCCGAGCGCGGTGTAGTACGGGTTGCCGTTGCGCCCGTTGAGCCCGGTGCTCGCCGGCGGCGTGCCGAACGCGTTCTTGCGCAGCGCCGTGTAGAACTGCTCCTCGTATCCGTTGAGCAGCCCGCGCGCCCACAGGTCCACCAGGAACGGCGTCACCGGGTCCCCGGTCATGGTGTTGGTCTCGGTGTTGTCCAGCGCCCAGCGCGGCAGCCACCCGAGCTCGCGGTCCACGGCGAGCAGCGACAGCGCGGAGTCCCGCGCCACCTGCGGCTCGAGCATCGCCACAAGCTGGTTCTGGGCCCGGTAGGTGTCCCACAGCGAGAACGTCTGGTACGGCGTGTACCCCGACGCGGTGTGCACGGCGTTGTCGAAGCCGCGGTAGCTGCCGTCGACGTCGCCGGCGAGGTTGGGGTGCAGCAGGGAGTGGTACAGCGACGTGTAGAAGGCGACCTGGCGGTCCGTGGTGCCGCCGTCGACCTCGACCTTGTGCAGCTTGGTGTTCCAGGTGTCGTGTGCGGCCTGGCGTACCGTGTCGAAGTTGAACCCGGCGGCGGACGTCTCCGCGGACAGGTTGGCCCGCGCCCCCGCCAGCCCGGTGTAGGAAATGCCCACCTTCACCGTCACGGCCGCGTTGGACGTGGTGTCGAAGCGCACCCAGCCGCCCTTGGCACCGCTGCCGCTGGAGGCGCGCGACCCGCTCGTGAACGTCGAGCCCGACCACGTGCCGAACGAGGCGAACGCCCGGCTGAACTGTGCCGTGAAGTACACGGTGTGCGACGTCGGCGACGGCCCGCAGAACCCGGAGACGGTCGTCGACCCTTCGACCGTGTCACTGCCCACAATGGACACCGAGGTGGTGCTCGCGCCGGTCGTCTGCCCGCGCGCCTGCGCCGTATTGAACAGCACGTTGGACTGGGTGCCGGACGGGAAGGTGTACCGCTGCCAGCCGCTGCGCAGCGTCGCGGTCAGCTCGGTGGTGACCCCGTTGGGCAGCCCGATCCGGTAGTAGCCGGGCGTCGCCTGCTCCTGGGCGTGGTTGAGCGTCTGCCCGTAGGTGTTGGGGTCGCTGGTGCTCACGGCCCCGACGGTCGGCATGAGCGGCACCTCGCCGGCGACGGGACACCCGACGCCCGACAGGTGCGTCTGGGAGAACCCCCAGATCTTGGTCTGGTCGTAGTTGTACCCGGTCCCCCACCCCGTGTCCGGGCTGACCTGCACCATCCCGAACGGCAGCGCCGCACCGGGAAAGGTGTTCCCTTCCTTCTGCGTGCCGATCATGGGATTGACCAGCGTGGTCAGGTCGGCGGGCACGGCGGCGCGAGCGGGCGCGCCGACGGCGGTGACGGCGATGGCGGCGGCACAGACCGCGCCGAGGGCAGAGCAGAGCAGCCTTTTCACGTCGCTCCTAGCGATCAACGGTGAACGGCCGCCGACCGCCGAAATCGACGCTCATGAAGATTCCCGCGAACACGAAATTCTGTCAATACTTGACAGTTCCCCCAACTACGGTGGGGGGGTTCCCACCCCACACCCCCCATGCCCGCTGCGCGGGCACCGGCCTGCGCTGCGCTGCCCGGTTCACCGCGTGCCGCTGCGGGTTCGATGCGCTCCACACCGAGGCTGGACGGATCACCACCCTGGCACCGCACGGGCCCGCGTCACGCCCGCCTCCCTCCTCACGCCGCCGCGCTGCCCTCCGTGATCAGCAGGACGACCGTCGTGGCCGGGGTCAGGGGCAGCGGGAAGGCCGGGTGGCGCAGTGCGGCCTGGGGTGCGGCGCCGCACGGGCCGGCGTCGACGCCGTATGCGGACAGGTCATGGGCCGCCCGCGCCGCGGCGGAGTCGTCGACCGCGACGCAGGCGTCCAGGCCGCGCTCGATGTGCGGCCAGGCCAGGGACGACACGGTGCCGCAGTTCAGGCCGGCCATGTTCGTCGCCGACGTGGGGACGGTGACCGGGTGGCCGGCCGTGACGCTCGCCAGGACGCAGGCGGCCGAGCCGGGCTCCACGCTGACCACCGCGGTCGGCGACGCCGACGGGCCGGCGCGGTAGTGGGTCAGGGCGGCCTGCAGCAGGGAGCCGACGCCGGTGGGGACGAGGACCACGTCGGGGCGGGCGCCGGCCGCGCGCAGCTGCTCGTCCAGCTCGGCGAACAGGGTCGAGTAGCCGTCGACGATCCAGCCGGGGACCTCCTCGTAGCCGGGCCACGCGGTGTCCTGGACGAGCAGGGCGCCGCAGCGGCCGGACTCGCGGGCTGCGGCGTGTACCGCTGCGTCGTAGTCCCCCGCGATCCGGGTGACGGCGGCGCCCTCGGCGGCGATCGCGTGCACCGCCGCCGGCGGGATGGTCTGCGGGACGAAGATCTCGGCCCGGTGGCCGAGGTGGCGGGCGAAGCGGGCCACCGCGCGGCCGTGGTTGCCGTCGGTCGCGGTGACGATCGTCAGGGGGCCCTGGCCCTGGGCGCGTTCGACGGCGCGGTGCACGGCCCAGGACGCGCCCAGCGCCTTGAACGCCGGCAGGCCGAGGCGGTTCGACTCGTCCTTGGCGAGCAGGCGGGCCACGCCCAGCGAACGGGCGAGGGCCGGCAGGTCGGCCAGTCGGGTCGGCGCGTAGCCGGGCAGGGCGCGGTGGAACGCGCGGACCTCGGCCGGAGCCGGCCGGCACGACCAGGCGGGGTCGCGCGACGGGTTCACCGCCGCGGAGGTCACGCGGACCGGACCAGGTTGACGTAGTAGCGGACGCCGACGTCGAGGACCTCGTCGTTGAAGTCGTAGTCCGGGCTGTGCAGCGGTGTCGCCGACTCGCCGGTGCCGAGCAGGACGAAGCAGCCGGGCACCTCCCGCGCGAACACGCCGAAGTCCTCGCTGGCCGTCCACTGTGGAACGTCGGGGTCGACCCGGTCGTCCGGCACGGTCGCACGGGCGGCGGCCAAGCCCGCGGCCACGGCGGCGGGTGCGTTGACGGTGGGCTCGAACTCGCGCGTGTACGTCACCGTGGCCGTCGCTGCGTGCGCCGAGCCGATGCCGGTGGCCAGCTCGCGCATGCGCTGCTCGATCAGCGCCGACACCTCGGGGTCGAAGCTGCGGGTGTCGCCGCGGATCACGGCCTCGCCGGGTATGGCGTTGCGGGCGCCGTCGGTGGTGATCTCGGTGCAGGAGACGACCGCGGGGGCGGCGGGGTCCAGCGAGCGCGACACGATCGTCTGCAGCGCGAGGACCAGTTCGGCGGCGATCACGATCGGGTCGACGACCATCTGCGGGCGGGCCGCGTGGCCGCCGCGGCCGGCGATGCGGATCTCGAAGTTGTCCTCGCCGGCCATGATGGCGCCGGTGCGCGTGGCGAGCGCGCCCGCCGCGTGGCCGGGCATGTTGTGCACGCCGTGGATCGCCTCGACGGGGAAGCGCTCGAACAGGCCGTCGGCGATCATCGCCCGCGCGCCGCGGCCGTGCTCCTCCGCGGGCTGGAAGATCAGGTGCACGGAACCGCCGAAGCCACCCTCGGCAGCGAGGACGCTCGCGGCGCCGAGCAGCATCGCCATGTGCCCGTCGTGGCCGCAGGCGTGCATGACGCCGTCGTGGCTCGAGCGGTACGCGCGGTCGCCGCGCTCGGTCAGCGGCAGGCCGTCCATGTCGGCGCGCAGGCCGATCGCGGGGCCGTCACCGCCGCGCAGCGTGGCGACGAGGCCGGTGCCGCCGACGCCGCGCACGACGTCGAGACCCAGGCCGGCCAGCGCGGCGGCGAGGTAGTCGCCGGTGCGGTGCTCCGCGAAGCCGACCTCGGGGATGCGGTGCAGGTCGTGGCGCCATTGGCGCACCTGGTCGCTCATGCCGCACAGCCTCGGGCCAGGCACATCCGTCTGTCCAGCGAATGTTTCCGAGGGGTACCGTTCGGGTGTACCGAATGATCGGAAAGAGGCCGGATGCTGGACCTTCGCCGCCTGCGCCTGCTGCGCGAGCTCGCACACCGCGGCACGCTCGCGGCGGTGGCCGAGGCGCTGTCCTACAGCCCGTCGACGGTCTCCCAGCAGCTGTCGCAGCTCGAGGCGGAGGCCGGCGTCGCGCTGCTGGAGCCGGCCGGGCGGCGGGTGCGGCTCACCCCGCAGGCCGAGATCCTCGTCGCGCACACCGAGCGGATCCTCGAGCAGCTCGAGCGGGCACAGGCCGACGTCGCCGCATCCACCGCCCGCGTGGCCGGCGTGGTGCGCGTCGCCGCGTTCCAGACCGCGGCCCTGGCGCTGCTGCCCCCGGCGATCACCACCCTGGCCGGGCGCCACCCCGGGCTGCGGGTGCACCTCACCGAGGCCGAGCCCGAGCACGCCCTGCCCGCCCTGCTGGCGCGGGACTTCGACCTGGTCATCGCCGAGGAGTACCCGGACAGCCCCCAGCCCCGCCCTGCCGAGCTCGACGTCGAGGACCTGCTCGCCGACCCGATCCGCCTCGCGCACCCGACCGGGCTGCGCACCACGCGCAGCCAGGCCGCCCTGCGCGAGCTCGCCGAGCACCCGTGGGTGATGGAGCCGGCCGGCACCGCGGCCCGCGCCTGGGCCGTCACCGTGTGCCGGAAGGCGGGTTTCGAACCGGACGTCCGGTACGAGACCAGCGACCTGCTGCTGCACATCTGCCTGGTCGAAGCCGGGCACGCCGCCGCGTTCGTGCCCGACCTCGCCTGGAACGGCCGCCGCCCCACCGTCGCCACGCGCCCGCTGCCGAAGACCCAGGCGCACCGGCGCATCCTGACCGCGGTGCGCCGCGGCCGCGCCGGCCACCCGGCCGTGCGGGCGCTGCGGGCGGCCCTCGCCGCCGCAATCTAGTGCAGGCAGAACTCGTTGCCCTCCGGGTCCTGCATCACGTAGGCGATCGGCCCGCGGTCCGCCGCCGTGGCGACCAGGCGGGCGCCGAGGCCGGTGAGGCGGTCGACCTCGGCGAGCTTGCGCTCCTCCTCGACGTCGATGTCCAGGTGCACCCGGTTCTTGACGAGCTTGCCCTCGGGCACCCGCTGGAAGAACAGCCGCGGCTCGACCCCCTGCGGGTCGGCGCACGCGGCCACGTCACGAAACGCGGATCGCCCGCCGACCTCGACCCGATCCTCCGCCGGGATGCGCCCTTCGGCGACCAGCCGGTCGACGAGCGCGGAGTGGTCCTCGACGACGGTGCCGAACACCTGTGCCCAGAACGCTGCCTGCGAGTGCGGGTCGGCGCAGTCGAACGTCACCTGAGTTCTCATGACCATCGATCATGCCCCGAGTCACGGACAGCCGTGTTCCGCAATCACCGGCGGAACCGGGTCGGCCGGACGGTGGAGTCGCTCAATGCCCGGCCTTGGTTAGGGTGCGGCCGGTGGCCGCGCGTGGGAGGGGTTCGATGGAGGACGGGTTCGAGATCGACGAGGTGCGGGTGGGCGTGCTGCTCGAGGAGGCCACGCCGGTCGGCGACGACCTGGACGAGCTGGACGAGACGGGGCACGTGCCGGCTTCGGGGTACCGCGGGGAGCACCGCGCCGGCACCGCCCGCCGCATCGCGGTCCTGGGCGACCAGGCCCTGCGCACCGCGGCGACGGCGGTCGGCCTGGAGGTTGCGACCGTCCTGACCGGCGTCGTGGCGGGCATCGTACGCCGGGCCGGCGCGGACGCCGCGGACGGCGCGACGGTGCGGGCCGGCTCGTTCGACATCGGCGACGTCGAGCTGAAGTTCGGCGTGAAGGCGGTCCTCGGCGCCGGCAAGGCCGTCGAGGCGCTGCTGACCGCAACCGGCGAGGCCACCGTCGAAGTGACGGTGAAGCTGAAGCAGCGCCCGCCCGGCTCCGCCTCCTGACGGGGCGGCCTTTCGAAAACGCTTCAGGAGCATCGAAAGGATTCGTAGCGTACGCCGCATGATGCGACGTCTCCTCGTCGTCGTGCTCATGTGCACGTCGCTGTTCCCAGCGGCGCCGGCGGCCGCCACCGCCTCGACGTTCGCGCCGCGGAGATTGGACCGCCGCCGCCGGGGTAGCCACCACGGACCGCGCGACGAGAGCAGGTGCGACATGCCAACGTGGACCGACGAAGACCTCAACCGCGTGGGTGACGCCGAGGAGCTGCAGCTGTCCTCCCGCCGCCCCGACGCGACCCTCCGCCCGTACGTCACCATCTGGGTGGTCCGCGTCGGCGACGACCTGTACGTACGCTCGGCGAACGGCCCGGACAACCCGTGGTACCGCCGCGCGAAGGCCAGCGGCACCGGCCGCATCCGCGCCGGCGGCTCGGAGCGCGACGTCACCTTCGCCGAGTCCACCCCCGAGGCCAACGCCGCGATCGACGCCGCCTACCACGCGAAGTACGACCGCTTCGGCCCCAGCTACGTCGGCCCCGTCGTCGGCCCCAAGGCCGCCCCGCTCACCATCCGCCTGCTCCCGACGCCCTGACCGCCGAGCCGCCTCCCCGCGGCGGGGCTGCACGGGCGGCGACGTCGCCCACCTCGAAACCAGCCGCCTCGACCAACTCGGCATCCCGGCCGGCTGAACCACTTCTCCTGGGTGCTCCCACAGGGTTCGAACCGGCGCGGTGGTCCCGCCCGCCTGACTTCGTCGGGGAGCCCCCTGGCCGGCGGCAGCGCCGGCCAGGGGCTCGCGTCGACCGTCGGTGTCGGCGGCGCCGTGCGAGGCCGGATGACAGGGCCTACAAGTCCGCTCCGGTGGCGAACAACGCGGCCATGGCGGCGAACATGCGGCTGTGTGCCTGTTCGGCTTCGGTGGCAACGAGCCGCCGCAGCGGCCATGGCGCGTGGATGGTCAGCGTTTCCTGGATGGTGGTCGCGTCGCCGGTCGGGGTGAACGTCACCTGCCCGACCAGGCGGATTCGCGGCGCCTGACGCGCGAGCGTGGCGATCGGACCTTCGGGTGGCGCGGAGATCTGTACCCGGTAGGTGAAGCGGATCCGCAGGCCCGCCACGACCATCCGGTCGGTGACAAGGTAATCGGTGATCGCCGTACCGTCCGCGGCGAGGGCCGTGCCGACCTGGCGCACTGCGACGATGAGCGGGTGGACCCGGCGCAGGTTCGTCAGGTCCAGGTACCAGGCGCGGACCGCCGCCGGCCGGCCCGGGATGGTGGCGGTGATGACACGGGACACGATGCGCGACATGGCGCCTACCCTGCCATCGAGGGCGTCGCGGTGGAACGGTGCAACAACCGCCGAATCGGCGTTCGCTCCAAACCTGCTCGGTCAGGCCGTGCCGCTGCTCCGGGCCGGGCACCGCGCACAGCCGCCGACGTAGCGCCTCCCAGGTCCCCGCCCGCACGTAAGACCAGGATGACGTACCTCGGACATCCGACAAGGCGGGCGCCCTCCTTCGGGCCAACGCGGTTGATCCGGACTCGTACCGTGGCTCGTGTGCTGCACCGTCCGCGTACTGCTGTCACCAAGGCGGCTGTGATCCTGGGGCTGTACGTCGTTGCGGGGCTCGGGGCCGCCGCGATGCCATTTGCTCGCCTGCCGGGCGAATTGCCGGCGATTGCGGTGGTGGTGCTCCTGGTGGCCGCGTTCGTCGTGGGCCAGCAACTTGTCTGGTACAACGGCTGGATCCAGATAGGTGGCGTGCTCGCCGCCGCGGTGTTCGTGATTTGTACCGGCCTGGCGGCACACTCTTCCGTCCTGTCCTGGCACGGCGATCGGATCGAGGCGGTCGTGACAGGTGTCTCGGTGACGCGCGGCTCCCACGGCTCGACGACGTACCACTATGTCCTGGTGGACGATCAGCAGCGTCCGATACCCGGGCATCTGTCGGAAGACGATCCAGAGTTCGACCGCGGCGAGAGGGTGACCGTCGTTGTGGACCGTCACAACTGGGTCGACCCGGAGACATCCGGCGAGGTCGGGGCTGCGCGACCTCTGTGGATTGCGGCTCTGACCGGCCTGGCCCTCACCACGATCCTGTCCGTGCTCGGCGGGCGCAGCCAGGGAAGCGGGCGGGCACCGCGCTCCGGTCCGGGCGGTGTCTGGATCTTCGACCGCTGACAGCATCCGGGCACGGCGCGTCAACCGGTGTGTCGGGCTCCATTTGATCCGTAACGCCACAATCGCGGAGCCTGGTGTCGTATGGGTTGCGGTTGGTGCGGGGAGTCCCTGAGATGATCCGCCCGTGACGACTCACGCGGCCCGTGCTGGCGGGTGGGCGCCCGTGGTGGCGCTGGCGGCTGTGGTGACATGCCTGGCGGCCTGCTCGAAGCCGGGCTTCGGTGAGGTCCTGACGGTTGCCGGTTGGGCACCTGACGGCAGCGTCGTGGCGGCGACGGAGCTCAGCGAACGCCCGGCCACGCTGTACTCGGGTGCGGCCGGGGGGAAGCTTCGGCGGGTGCCGTTCGAGTACTGCCAGCCTGACAGGATTTTGTCGACCTTCCCGCTTTCGAGCGGCCGGGTGGGCCTGACCGTCGTCTGCGGCGAGTGGGGTGAGGTCCAGCTGGAGGCAGAGCGTAACGGATTGTCTGCTCCGCGCGCCGTGCGGTTCGTCTCGCTGGAGTGGTCAACCGGCCGCGTGGAGCAGCTGGCCGCCATCGTTGCCGATCCTGGCGAAGCCGCCGTTTCGATCGAGGACGGTGTCTGGTCCGAGCCCGCTGGGGCGGCATTTGTGGGGTACGCGAGCGGATGTCCCGGCATCGGCCGGCTGGACAGCGATGGGAACGTGCAACCGTTGGCGCTCACGGTGCCGATGCCTGGCGGGTCGGTGTCGCTGGCCTCCGAGCTGCCGCCACCCGGCGGGTCCGGCTGCGCCGCCCATGCGCTGGCCAGCCGAATCGCGATCATCCCCAACGGGCAGCACCTAGCGTTCTTCGCACACCGTTGCGACGGGTGGTGTACCGGTGTGCCGGAGTTCGACGGTGAGTGGTTCGTCGTGGTCCACGATCTCGTCCGGCAAACCGTCCGGGTGCTGCCCGGCGGATTCAGCTCGCCGCATGCGTTGGCGCTGACCGACTCCGGCGCCATAGCGGTGAGCGCCCGGCACGGGGAAAAGAAGGCCTGTGGCTGTGCTCGAACGGCCCGGATACGGATTGCAGCAAGCCGAAGAGGCTCGCGGAAGGGGTGTTCTTCTCCGCCCAGTTCCGGGCCGATGGTGGCCGAGTGGTCGCCGTAAAGTATCGCGAGCGGGAACCAGTACAGATCGCGGTCAACTAGGTTCCGCCGATTACGGTGCGATACCGCCGTTGCGTCAGGGTCTACTCCACCAACACTCGCAGGAGTGTCGCGCGTCAACCGGTGTGTCGTTACGGATCAGTGTCACATGATGCGTGACAGCTCCCGCTAGACGATCATTGGGTGTTCGTGGTCTGCTCTTCTTGAGCCAGTATCGCCTGTAGCGGTGCAGGACCACGCTGGCGTCGGGCGGCGAGGAATCCACGCGGAATCCCGCACCTCGACGGCCGTCTGGTCGTCATTGACTCGGATTGGACCGTCGTCGGGACCGGGCTCCACCGTCGCACTAGCTTGTGGGACCGGCAAGCCCGACGATGGTCACATGACAGACGACAGCGGTGTCCTGGTGGGTGCCAGAGCCAATCTGTGGCGCGGTGCAGAGGCCATCGGTGGTCGCCTGACCCTGACCCGCGACCGCCTGTCCTTCCGTGCGCATGCACTGAACGTCCAGACTGAGCCGCTCGACCGGCCCGTATCGACTGGCCCGCTGCCCGAACCACCCTCGCCGTCTACGGCGTGGATGTCATCAATGAACGGCTGCAAGGAGCCGTGACCGAGTCAACCGGACACCACCGCCCCCACCAACGCACATGCGTAGGTGCGCGGCGGCCGCCGCGCAGCCCCGGCCATGATGGCCGGGGCCGGCGTACTCGGCGAACTACCGCAACGGTGCCCCCGACAACCCCGGACGAGACCCACACAGGGACCGCGCTGGAGCGACGAGACGCACACCCGGACTGTTTCAATACGAACACAACGGACTACGAAACAGGCCTTAGTGGAAGACCTTCAGGCCGATGACGCCGGCCACCACGAGCAGCAGGGACAGCATGCGCAGGAGGCTCGCGGTCTCGCCGAGCAGCAGCATGCCCGCGAGGGCGGTGCCCGTCGCGCCGATGCCGACCCACACCGCGTAGCCGGTGGCGACCGGGAGCGTGCGCAGTGCGTACCCCAGGCCGATCATGCTGGCGACCAGGGCGACGGCGAAGACGGTCGTGGGGACCGGGCGCGTGAAGCCGGCCGAACGGCCGAGCGCGATCGCCCACACCGCTTCGAACAGACCGGAGACAACCAGAACGAGCCACGCCATGACGACGGCACCACCTTCGTGCGGTCGTCTTGACAGGCCGGGTACGACACACCCTCGTCCGGGGCGGGCACGGATCGCGCCGCCGCCCCAAGAATAGCCGCCGGGCCGCGCGCGAGCTCGTTTGGTGACCCGTTTCACCAGGTCAGTTGGGGTCGGCGAGGCCGTTTCGGTACGCGTACACGACCGCCTGCACCCGGTCGCGCAGGTCCAGCTTGGTGAGGATCCGCGAGACGTACGTCTTCACGGTCTCGGCGCTGATGACGAGGGTGGCGGCGATCTCGGCGTTGGACTGCCCGGTGGCGATCAGCCGCAGCACCTCCAGCTCTCGAGGCGCCAGCTGGGGCGCGGCGCCGGGCGGTGCGGCGGCGGGGCGGACGCGGGCGGCGTAGCGGCCGATGAGCCGGCGCGTGACCTCGGGGGCGAGCAGCGCCTCGCCCGCGGCCACGGTGCGCACGCCGGCGATGAGCTGGGCCGGGGTGGCGTCCTTGAGCAGGAAGCCGCTCGCACCGGCGCGCAGGGCCCGGTACACGTACTCGTCGAGGTTGAACGTGGTGACCACGAGGGTCTTCACCGGGTCGGGCACGCCGGGCCCGGCCAGCAGGCGGGTGGCCTCGATCCCGTCGAGCACAGGCATGCGGATGTCCATGACGACGACGTCGGGCCGTATCCGGCGGGCCAGGTCGACGGCGGCCCGCCCGTCGCTCGCCTCGCCGGCGACCTCGATGCCGGGCTGGGCGTCGAGGATCGTGACGAACCCGGTGCGCACCAGGGCCTGGTCGTCGCAGACGAGCACCCGGATCACGCCGGGTCTCCCGCCGGGATGCGCGCGGCGACGGTGAACCCGCCGCCGGGCGCCGGCCCGGCGGACAGCTCGCCGCCGAAGACCTCGACCCGGTTGCGCAACCCGGCCAGCCCGCGCCCGGACCCGCCGACCGCGGCGGCCGTGCCCCCGCCGCCGGCGGAGGTGACGTCGATGTGCACGCCGTCGTCGCGATGCTCGAGCCGGACGACGGTGGGGCGGCCCGCGGCGTACTTCATCGCGTTGGTCAGCGCCTCCTGCACCACCCGGTAGGCGGCCAGCTCGCGGCCGGAGCCGAGCCCGCGCGGCCGCCCCCGCTCGACGAGCTCGACCGGCTGGCCGGCGGCCCGGGTCCGGGCGACGAGCTCGCCGAGCGAGCCGAGGGTGGGCCGGTCTCCCTCGGGCGCGACCCGGTCCGGGTCGAGGACGCCGAGCAGGTCGCGCAGCTCACCGAGGGCCCGCCGCCCGGTGTCGCTGATCGCGGTGAGGCTCTCGCCGAGCCGCTCGGGGTCGGCCGCAAGGTAGGGCGCGGCGTCGGCCTGCACCACCATCGCGGTGACGTGGTGGGTGATGACGTCGTGCAGCTCCCGGGCGATCCGGGCCCGCTCATGCGCGGCGGCGTCCCGCTGCCGCTCGGCGGCGGCGGCCCGCCAGCCGCGCATCCACGCCCCGGCGAGCCAGCACGCGGCCAGGCACAGCCCGAAGACGACGAAGTCGACCACCTGCGCGCCGGACCCGGCGGCGTGCAGCGCGACCGCCAGACCGGCGTAGGCGACTACGGCACCGGCACCGACCGCCCGCCGATGGTCGCGCTGGTGCGCGCCGGCGCTGTACAGCGCGACGAGCACCCCGACACTCGCGAACGTGGCGTACCCGCGCAGCTCCTGCACCGCGAACCCGCCCGCCACGATAGCGAGGCACGCGGCCGGCCACCGCCGCCGCCAGACCAGCGGCAGCGTCTGCGCGAGCGCGGCGAGCACGGCGAGCGCGTCGGCGGGCCGGTGCGGCAGCTCCCCGAGCCGCGTGCCGTTGCCGGCCAGCGGCGGCAGGAACGCGAGGCCGGCGAGCGCGGCGCCGAGCAGCCCGTCGCGGACCATCGCGCCCCGCGACGAGAGAACCGGCAGCCGCAGCACGCCCGCAGCGTAGCCGGTCACCGGCCGCTGAAGCGCACGATGCGCCCCCGCCGCTGCGCGACCCGCAGCAGCAGCGCCGCCGCGACCCCGCCGACGAGGATGGCGAACACGCTCCCTTCGGGCCCGAACGCCCCGCCGCTGATCGCCGCCGCCCCTTCGCTCGCCCCGCGCAGCAGCCCGTGCGGTTCGGCGCCGGAGCCCGACACCGCGGTACCGAAGAGACCGGACTCGGCGAAGTTCCACCCCAGATGCAGCCCGATCGGCACCCACAGCGTCCGGGTGACGGTATACGCGGCGCCGAGCAGCACCCCCGCCTCGGCCGCGATCGCGAGCGCCCCCCACAGCGTCGCACCCGGATTGAGCAGATGCAGCGCCCCGAACAGCGCGCCGGAGAGCACGAGCGCGACCGCGGTGCCGGCCCACTCCTGCAGCAGCCGGAACAGCACCCCGCGGAACAGCAGCTCTTCGGCAACGGCCGCCCCGGTCATCGTCCCGAGCGTGGCGAGCGCACCGAGGAACGATCCCCACCCGTCGATCCGGTAGCCCCCGAACAGCGCGATGATCCCGATGGTGACCGCGAACAGCCCGACGCCGAGCCCGGCGCCGCGCAGCACCCCCGGCACGAGCCCGCCCCAGTCGGCCTCGGCGGCGTCGCGCTTCTCGAGCCGGCGGACCATCATGCGGTACACCATGAGCCCACCCGCCGCCGTAGCCACCCCGACGAGGAGCGCGGCGAGCGCGTTCGAGCCCGCCACCGAGGCCAGCCCCGCCGAGGCGATCAGCACCACGAAGAACACCGGAACCATCACGAGCAGCCGCGTCCCGACTCGCCACGGCGATCCAACGAAAGTCATGCATGAACGCTATGACCGAACCCCCACCACGAACGTCCCCGCACGGTGGACAGTCCCGTGTAGCTCGCACGGGGGACACGTCAGCCGGCCGATGGTTCGCGGAAAGTTCACGGCGTGGATGAGCGACGTCGGGCTACCTTCGGGCCATGGACATCCGCCGACGGGAACTGGCGCGGGCCGTCGTCAACATGTCGGTCTGGTGCGTCGTCTGGTCGGTCTTCTGGTACCTCCACACTCGTGCCATCTGGTCCGTCCTGCCTGGGATGATCCAGGGCATCTTGATGGGCGCCTTCATGGCGGCGTGGGGCAGGAACCAGTTCCGGCGGGCCTTCGTGGCCGGTGGCCGGCCGGCCAGCGATGACGAGCGAACGGCGGCCTTGGCGGCGCTGCGATCCGGGCAACTGCCGAGCGAGCCACGGAAACGAGATGTCGCCCTCGCGTTCGCCCGCAACCAGCTCGGCCGAAGAACCAACCCGTGGCGGGTCGCCGTCGTCGCCGGCTTGTCCACGCTCATGTCGGTGTTCCTCGCCATCGTCTACAACCCGTGGTGCTGGCTGTTGGCCGGGTTCTTCCTGGCGTTCCCTGCTGCGCTGATCGTCGCTCTGCGTCGCAGGCGGCGACGGGCCCGCACCCTGCTGATGACGCTCCCAGCAGGCAACGCGGCATAGTGCCTGGCCGGGCGTCTCGGACTTCCTCGGCTTCGCGGTCTGGGTGCGGACGGAACGCTCGAACGAGCGCTATGTCTGCGCCCTGTTCACGGCATCATCGAGGTTCGCGGTGAGGCCAACGCGGCATACGAGGGCGGCCATGAGGTCGCGGCCCCCGGCCAGCCCGCAGGTGGTGCAGTGGTGCCGGCGGTGGCGCAGCTGTTTGGGGGTCCGGGTGCCGCAGAGGCAGTGCTGGGTCCAGGCGGTGTGCCGGGTCCCGGCCCGGACCAGGCCGGCTCCGCCGCCGAGCGCGGCGACCTTGCTGGTCTCGTGGCGCAGCGCGGCCACCAACATGCCGGGGGTGAAGGCGTGCAGGCCGCGGCCCCACCGCGCCGCCCATGCGCGCAGGTCCGCGGCTTCGATAACCAGCTCCGCGCCGTGGGTGGCGACGATGGTAGCGGCGACGATCTGGGCGCGGGTCCGGCCGGCCCGGGTCCGGGCCGCGCCGTCGGCGGCCGTCTGGGCTCGCAGCCGCCGGTAGCCGGCGGACAGCTGGTCGCGGCGGTAGGCCTGCACCGGCACACCCGCCGCGGTGGCGATGCGCGGGCCGGTCGGTGTGGTCACGGTGACCGGGGGCGGGCCTGCTGCGCGGCGGCGGTCGGCCCTGTGCTGTTGCCGGGCCGAGAGCTGGTACTGGTGTGGGTTGGCGGCCCGCCGGGAACGCTGCAACGCCCGGTTCCGCCGCCGCTGCCGCAACCGCTCGGCGGCCAGCCGATCAGCGTCCGGGCCGGACCTCGCCACACACGTGGCACGCAACCCGTCGGCGGCTACGCCGGTGGTGGGGATGGAGACGACGGCGAGGTTGGACACGTTGACGTCCACCCCGCCCCGCCGCGACAACCCGGCGGCCGCGGCACGCCGCGCCGCACGCTCCAGCCCGGGCAGGGTCAACCCCAGCCGGTCCCGGACCGCCGCCGGGCCCGCTACGGCGCGTTCGTGATGCGCGGCACGATAGGCGGCCAGCCGCGCCTGGGCGTCGCGCTGCACCGCCCGACGGACCGCGAACGCCGCCGAAAACACCCCGCTCCACATGCCGCCGCGTCTACGGATCATGTACATCAAGCGGCAGCCGCAACACCGACACCGGACCGTCATAGCTCCACGCGGCAGCCCGGTTCGGACCACGCCGACGAACACCGGCCACTACTGCCACGAACGGCACTTTATGGACCCAACGGCAACCACCACCAACCCCCGCCCACGCCACTTACGAAACACGGCTCAGCAGCTGTGACTGTCGGCTCAGCCAGCGACCCCCCGCTCCCACTCGCCGATCAGACCCTCACGGATCCCCTCATCCGGCCGACCGGCCTCGATCCACCCGACCGAATCGCCCCCATACTCGATACCCACAGTCACGCCCGTACGACCAGAGAACGCGGCCAAGGCATCGACCACAGACTTCGCATCCGCCAGCTCGCGCCGGTCCAACTCAGCCGACACCGTCACCTCCCCAGACGCGCGCACGTCCGTCAACCACAAGAGCACTCCACACGTGCGCACCCCAGCGGAGTCGATGTTGTCGACGAACTCAGGTGGCGCGCCGGCCCACTCCCGCGACTGAAGCAACTGAGCGGCCAAACGCTCCAGCCCCGCCACCGTGTCCGGCATTACTTCGTCGTCGACATAGCCGAGCAGCGCCACCTTCGGGTACCCAGACACACCATCACCTTGCCATCCCCTCAACCCACTTGCTCATGGGAACTCTCCCACCATCGCAGATCGTCTACGCAGGAACCCGGGCTGGAGTATTAGGCCGCGAACCTGCTCGCCGTCCGGACGCGCCGCCGCAGGCTGTTGAGGGGGTTCGGGTGGAGCGAAGCTCCCCCGGGCGAGCGCAGCGAGCTATGAAACAGCGCCGAGGCCGGCGTCGCGGGCGCGGGCCACCGCGGCGGCGCGGTCGGCGACGCGGAGCTTCGCGAAGACGTTCGAGACGTTGTTGCGGACCGTCTTCTCCGTCAGGCCGAGGCGGGCCGCGATCGCGGCGTTGTTCGCGCCCGACGCCATCAGGGTCAGGACCTCGCGCTCGCGGGCGGTCAGCTCCGGGAACGGTGCGACGCCCGCGGACGGGCCGGCGGCGAAGAACTGGGTCAGGCGGGCCGCGACCGCCGAGCCGAAGATGGCCTCGCCCGCGGCGACGACGAGGATGGAGCGCAGGATCGTGTCCGGGCCGGCGCCCTTGAGCACGTAGCCGCGGGCGCCGGCGCGCATCGCGGCGAAGATGGACGCGTCCTCCTCGACCATCGTGAGCACCAGGACCGCCACGTCCGGGAGGGCGGCGACGATCCGCCGGGTCGCCTCCACGCCGTCGAGGCCGGGCATCCGCAGGTCCATGATGACCACGTCCGGGCGCTCGGCCAGGGCGGCCGCGACGGCCTCGGCGCCGTCGGCGGCCACCCCGGCCAGCTCCGTCTCGGGCGAGTCGTCGATGAGGGAGCGCAGGCCCTGGCGGAACAGCGGGTGGTCGTCGGCGACGAGCACGCGGACGGTCACGGCGAGCCCTCCGGGGACGGCAGTGGGATGCGGGCGGTCACGAGGGTGCCGGTCGGGCTGCGGCGGGTCACGTCGCAGCGGCCGCCGAGCTCCGCGGCGCGCTCGCGCATGGAGTGCAGGCCGACGCCGGCGCGGTAGCCGTCGGGCAGGCCGGCGCCGCCGTCGGCGACGGACAGCTCGAGGCGGCCGTCGACGCGCAGGGAGACCGAGACAGCGCTGCCGGGGGCGTGGCGGGCGGCGTTCGTCAGCGCCTCGACCGCGATGCGGTACGCGGCCACCTCCACCGCGGCGGGCAGCGCCGGGAGCGTGTCCGGCACGTCGATGTCCGCGGCGCCGAGGCGGATCGCCTGCTCGCGCACGGCGCCGGCGAGGCCGAGCTCGTCGAGGATGGGCGGGCGCAGGTCGTACACGATGCGCCGCACGTCGCCGACCGCCTCCTCGGTGGCGGTGCGCAGCGTGGCGAGCAGGTCCGCGGACGGGCCCTCGCCGGCCGCCCGGCGCGCCGTGTCGATGCCCAGCGCGATGCCGGCCAGCGTCGGGCCGAGGCCGTCGTGCAGGTCGCGGCGCAGCCGGCGGCGCTCCTCCTCGCGGGCGGCGACGAGCCGCTGCCGGGAGGCCTGCAGCGCCTGGGTGAGCGCCACGGCGCGGGCCGCGACGGCGACCTGGCGCGTCAGGCCGGACAGCAGCCGCCGCTCGTCGGGGGTCGGGCCGGCGTCGTCGCGGGTCTGCAGGACCAGGTGGCCGACGGTCTCCCCGGCGAACGGCAGCGGGAGGCGTTCGGTGGGGCCGGGCACGAGGCGGCCGTGCCGGCAGAGGACCTCGCCGCCGGCCTCGATCCCGACGTACCGCAGCCGCAACGCCTCGGCGACGGTGCGCGCGGCGGCCGGCAGGATCTCCTCCGGCGCGCCGACGGCGTCGAGGCGCTCGCCGAGCCTCGCGAACGCCGCGGCCGGGTCGTCGCGCAGCCCGTACACGAGCTGGTTGATCCGCCGCTGGGCGAGGTCGCGCAGCGGCAGGACGGCGAGCGCCGCGGCGACGGCGGCGGCGACCTGCGGCACGAGCCCGTCGAAGGCGAGGCCGAGCGCGACGACCACGAGCAGGTACACGGCGACGAGCGCGACGCTGAGCGCGCCGTACACGAGGGCGCGGCTGAGCACGGCCCGGGTGTCGAACAGCCCGTAGCGCGCGATCCCGGCCCACGCGGCGACGCCGAGGGCGAGCGCCGCGCAGTTCTCGAGGATCGCAACGGGCGCGGTCGCGCCGGTCGTCATGCCGGCCACGACGCAGGCGATGTAGCTGCCCGGCACGACGAACGCGACCCGGGCCGCGGTGCGCAGCGCCGGCGCGTAGGGGCCGGTGTCGCGGCGGGCGTGCCGCCGCAGCGAGACGCACGCGAGCAGGCTCAGCGGGCCGAGGACCAGGATGCTGACCACGAGGCCGTTGGCGGCCGGCACGCCGATCGGGTTGGACACGCCGGGCACGTCGGTCGCGTCGGTGGCCAGCAGCGCCCACACGGCCAGCACCGCGAGCTCGGCCGCGTAGGCCCACGCCAGGGCGCGGCGGCGGCGCGTGCCCAGGCCGCGGTCGGGGAAGAGCAGGATGCCGTACGTCGCGACGAGCGGCACGGCCACGAGCGCGAACGGCGTCGTCGCCGCGTACACCCAGCCGGCGAGCTCGGTGTGCCCGCGGTGCACGGCGGCGTCGGCGGCCGCCTGCAGGCAGCCGGCGACCGGCGCGCCGACCCCGGAGACGAGGAAGATCAGGCCGGTGCGGCTGCCGGGGTTCGCGCGCAGGATCGCGGCGCCGACGAACGCCACGGCGAGGTACACGACGCCGGTGAGCACCAGCATCACCGACAGCCAGCCGAGGTCGCCGGTGCCGATGAGTGCGACGCCCACGACGGCGGCGGCCGCGGCCACACCGACCGCGGTCCGGATGGCGGGGCGCACCGTCGGACGCATCACGCCCGATTGTGCGCCACCGCCGGCCCCGAGCGACATCACACTGGGAGCGCTTCGCGGGCGGCCGTTCGGCTC
Source organism: Dactylosporangium darangshiense (assembly GCF_039537565.1). Taxonomy (NCBI): domain Bacteria; kingdom Bacillati; phylum Actinomycetota; class Actinomycetes; order Micromonosporales; family Micromonosporaceae; genus Dactylosporangium; species Dactylosporangium darangshiense. The sequence continues at coordinate 779 of NZ_BAABAT010000061.1, read as the reverse complement.
GGCCCCGCCGGGAGGTCCCACTCCGCGTCCGGGGTGCGGGCCACCCGCACGGCCACGGCGAGCAGCGCCAACGCGAGGACGAAGCCGGACGCCACGTCCACGGCGGCGGCGAGCGCGTGCCCGACGGTGTGCAGCACGACGTACAGGATGAACAGCGCACCCACCCACCAGCCGACCGCGCCCGAGCGCCACAGGCCGATGCCGAGCACGACCATCCCCACGACGTGTCCGAGGACGAAGATCAGAAGCAGGGTGTTGTACACCGGGTTCGCGGCCATCGCGTCCAGCAGCGCGGCGGCGCCGGCCCGGTCCGGCAGCCGGGACCCCTCGTAGAGGCCGATGCCCTGCCCCCCGAGGCTCATCAGCCCGGCCAGCCACGCCAGGGCGCTCAACGCGCCGCCGATGTAGCCGAGCCTCGGCGCGCCGCGGCGGGCGACCCGGCCGGCGAAGACCATCGCGGGCACGAGCGCGATGAGCGCGACGAGCATGGTGTTGGAGGCGGCGGCGACGCCCGAGTGGGCGGCGTAGGCGTCGAACTGCTGCGCGGCGGGCGCATCGTCGTTCTCGGTGACGACGAGCGGGATCGCGGCGGCGACGCCGGCGACGGCGAGCGTCGCGACGGCGCCGAAGCGCGAGATCGTGCGGATGTCCATGGCGTTCCTTCCCCGGTCGGTGGCTTCCTGCCGACCAGGTTCGCCGTCACCGCGTCCCGGGCGGCAGAGCCGCCTGTCCCGCCGGGCCGGGAAACGGCCGGGGTCCCGCCGCGCCCCCCCCCCCCC
>NZ_BAABAT010000060.1:0-53200 GCF_039537565.1 Dactylosporangium darangshiense | reverse complement strand
ACGACCTGCCGGGCATGATCGCCGCGCAGGGCATCCTGACCAGCCGGGGCGGCAAGACCTCGCACGCCGCCGTGGTCGCCCGCGGCATGGGCAAGACCTGCGTGTGCGGCGCCGACGAGCTCGACGTCGACCTCCACAAGGGACAGTTCAACGTGGACGGCCACGTGGTGTCCGAGGGCGACGTCATCTCCATCGACGGTACGACCGGACGCGTCTACCTCGGCGAGGTGCCCGTCCAGCCGTCCGCCGTGGTCCAGTACTTCGAGGGAGCCCTGGCCCCCGAGTCCGATCCGCTGCTGCGGGCCGTCGACCGGCTGCTCACCCACGCCGACCGGCGGCGCCGGCTCGCCGTGCGGGCCAACGCCGACACCGCCCGCGACGCGGCCCGCGCGCGGCGCTTCGGCGCGCAGGGCATCGGCCTGTGCCGCACCGAGCACATGTTCCTCGGCGAACGCCGGGCCCTCGTGGAGCGGCTGATCCTGGCCCGCACCGCCGAACAGCGCGACGCCGCCCTCACCGAGCTGCTGCCCCTGCAGCGCGCCGACTTCACCGAGATCTTCCGCGCCATGGCCGGCCTGCCGGTCACCGTGCGGCTCATCGACCCGCCGCTGCACGAGTTCCTGCCACCCCTGGAGGACCTCGCGGTGAAGGTCGCCCGCGCGGAGGAACGCGGCGAGGACCCCGGGCACGACCGGGAGCTGCTCGACGCCGTGCACCGCATGCACGAGGAGAACCCGATGCTGGGCCTGCGCGGCGTGCGCCTCGGCCTGGTGATCCCGGGGCTCTTCGCAATGCAGGTGCGCGCGATCGCCGAGGCCGCCGTCGCGGTCCGCGGCGCCCACGCCGAGATCATGGTGCCGCTCGTCGGGGCGGTGCAGGAGCTCGAGGCGGTGCGCGACGAGGCGCAGCGGCTGCTGCGCGAGATCGGCGTCGTCGCCCGCATCGGCACGATGATCGAGGTGCCGCGGGCCGCGCTGACCGCCGGCGACATCGCCCGCGCCGCCGACTTCTTCTCCTTCGGCACCAACGACCTGACCCAGATGGGCTGGGGGTTCTCCCGCGACGACGTCGAAGGGGCGTTCTTCACGCGGTACCTCGAGCTGGGCATCTTCGGCGTCTCGCCGTTCGAGTCGATCGACCGCGACGGGGTCGGCCGGCTCATCCGCATCGCCGTCGACGAGGGCCGCGCCGCCCGCCCCGGCCTGCGCATCGGCGTCTGCGGCGAGCACGGCGGCGACCCGGCGTCGATCCGCTTCTTCCATGAGGTGGGCCTGGACTACGTGTCCTGCTCGCCGTTCCGGGTGCCCGTGGCGCGCCTGGAGGCCGGCCGCTGCGCGGTCACCGCCGCCGGCTCCGACACCCGCTGAACGCCCGGCCGCGGCGGGACCTAGGTCCCGCCCGGACCGCGCCGATGTCCTCTGCCGCGTCGACGGTCCCCGATCGAGGCTGAGGTCAGGAACCACCCGAGGAGGACGGGATGAACGCCACCATCACTGCGCAGCGGATCGTCGTCGGCTACGACGGCTCGGACGAGGCCCGCTGGGCCGTCGACTGGGCCGCCGGCGAGGCCGAGCGCACCGGCTCCCAGCTGCAGATCCTCACCGCATACCAGCTGGCCTGGCCCGGCGCCTACTACGCCGTCGCGGCCGAGCAGTTCGAGCTCGCCCGCCAGGCCGCCGAGCAGACCGTCGACGAGATCGTCGCCCGCGTCCGCGAGCGCGGCACCGGCATCGACGTCTTCGGCACCGCCGTCGACGGCCTCGCCGCCGCGGCCCTGCTGGACCTCGCCGACGCCGGGGCCGGGACGATCGTCGTCGGCAGCCGCGGCTCCGGCGGCCTCACGGGCCTGCTCATGGGCTCGGTCAGCCAGCAGGTCGCCACCCACTCGCCCGTCCCGGTCGTCGTGGTGCGCGGCCGCTCCGCGGCCACCGACGGCCCGGTCGTCGTCGGCGTCGACGGCTCCGCCTCCAGCGACGACGCGCTCGCGCAGGCGTTCGCGGCCGCCCGGGCCCGCGGCACCGAGCTCGTCGTCGTCCGCGCGCACGTCACCCCGCCGCAACCCGCCCTCCCGCCGCCCGACCTCGAGGCGCACGAGCGGGCCGCGCTGGACGCGTCGCTGGCGCCCTGGCTCGTGCGGTACCCCGACGTCAAGGTCGAGGCCCTCGTCGCCGCCGGCCGCGCGGCGAAGGTGCTGGTCGGCGTGTCGCACACCGCACAGCTCGTGGTCGTCGGCAGCCGCGGGCACGGCGGCTTCGCCGGCCTGCTGCTCGGCTCGGTCGGCCAGCAGCTCATGCACCACGCCGAGTGCCCCGTGCTCATCGTCCACCACCGCAAGGCCCGCTGAGGAGGCGACGATGTCCCGCACACACGACGAGATCGAGGTCAACGTCCAGCTGCAGCCCGGCATGGACCCGGCCCTGCAGCGGTACGCGCGCGAGAAGGTCGGCGCCGTGCTCGGCCACACCGCCCGCCCGGTGCTGTTCGCCCGCGTCCGGCTGGACCGGATCGCCAACCCGTCCGCCGCCCACCCCGTGACGGCGCGCGCCGAGATCGACCTCAACGGCCGGATGCTGCACGCCGAGGCGTGCGCCGACACGCCGTTCGAGGCCCTGGACCTGCTGCAGGACCGGCTCCAGGCCCGCCTCGACCGCCAGAACGAACACACGCACGCGCACCGCTAGGACGGCGTAGCTCGTCAGTTCGCGAACAACCAGGCAAGACTGCGTTCCGCGGCCCGGGCGTACTCGATCCGCCCGGGCTCGCGGCCGTAGGCGAGGTCCTCCAGCGCGGCGCACCGGGCGAAGAAGGTGACCCGCTCGCCGAAGCCGTCCGGCACATCGCCGTAAACGGCGAGGACCTCGCCGAGGAACTCGGGGCCGAAGTCGCGGTACAGCCGCGCGAAGTCCAGGGCCGGGTCGGCAACGGCGGCGTCGGTCCAGTCGATCACGCCCGTGACGGCGCCGCCGTCCTCGAGGATGTGCTCGGCGCCCAGGTCGGCGTGGGCGAGCACGCGCCGCGAGCCCGGCTCCGGAACGCTCTCCCGCAGCACGCGCAGGAGCTCCGCCGGCCCGTCGAGGTCCTCGAGCCACTCCGCCGGATGCGCGTCCTCGACCGGCGCGAGGCCCTCCACCGCGGCCAGATCGATGGCGTGCAGCTCGCGCAGGAACCGGCCCAGCGGCCGGGCCAGGCCCGCGGGTACGGGCCGGCCCAGCATCGGCCGGCCCGGCAGCAGCGGGTAGGCCAGGACACCGGCGTCCGCATCGGCGAAGCGGACCGCCGGCACCGGCAGGGACACCCGCGGGGCGACCATGGCGAGCAGGGCGGCCTCCCGCGGCACCACATCATGCTCCGCCACCCGCAGGACCATGTCCCCGGCGAGGAAGGCCGTGTTGTCCAGTCCCCGGCCCAGCTCGCCGAGGGCGGCATCGGCCAGCTCGGGAACGTGCGCCCGCAGCGCCTGCCGGGCACGCGCCCGTGTGTCCAGTGGCATGCCGGCCCCCCGAATCGCCTGAACGAGTGATGACGCCGTCAGCGAACCGCGGCGCGGAGGCTGGTGGCGGCGTCGCCGATCACCGGCTGGCCGTGTCCGAAACAGGCGATGTCGGTGTCGAGCTCGGCCTGCCGGCGCAACGATGCCGTCGCCCGGTCCGGGTCGACGTTGAACACCCCGAGCATGACGGTGCCGTCGTGGCCGCGGGCGATCGTGTCGCCGGTGAACAGGACCCGCGGCTCGGGCAGGTAGTAGGCGACGCTGCCGGGGGTATGTCCGGGCGCGGCCACGCACACCGCGTGCACACCGCCACCCAGGTCGATGTCGTCGCCATCGCCGACCTCGCGATCCACCCCCACCGGCGCCGGCGTCTCGGCGGGCATCTGCGAGTGGACCTGGTCCCACAACCGCTGTTCCCAGTCCGACAGCACCGGCGGCGGCACGGCGGCCTCCCCCCGGATCACCGGTGCGTCGAGGTGGTGCGCGACGACCTCCACGTCATGCCAGCCCGCCACCTCCGCCGCGGCGCCGACGTGATCCGCATGACAGTGGGTCAGCAGGACGCGCCGCAGATCCGCCCGCCGGTACCCGAGCTCGCCGATCACCCGCTCGATCTGCTCTCCCGACCCGGGCACGCCCGTGTCCACGAGCGTCAGCCCGTCCCGGCCATGCCACAGGTAGGCCTGCCCGACCGGAAAGCCCAGCATCACCAGCTGAGGATGCAGCACCACGATCTCCACGCGCCGAGGCTATGTCGGCCCGCGACTCCGCGAACAGACCGATTCGCTACGCGCGAAACCGTGCTGGCCGTCGAGCTCACCCAGCTCCTCGTCGTCCAAGCGCTGCCGATGCCCGCACGGTCCCGAGGTCCGGCGGAATATTGCGCGGCGCGCCGCGGCCTGGACGGCTAGGTTGTCGGGCGTGGGCAGGATTGTCTCGGTCAACCTGGCGGTACCGGAGCCCAACCCGGCCAAGGGCGTCGGCATCACGGGCATCAACAAGAGGCCGGTCGATCACCTGGTCATGGTCCGTGCGCCGGGCCCCAAGACGACCGGACTGCACAGCGGCCTGGTCGGCGACCAGATCTTCGACGTCGAACACCACGGCGGCGACGACCAGGCCGTGTACGCGTACGCGCGCGAGGACTACGACTGGTGGCAGGCCCGCCTGAGCCGCCGCCTGCCCAACGGCCTCTTCGGCGAGAACCTGACGACCGAGGACGTCGACGTGAACGGCGCTGTCATCGGCGAGCGGTGGCGGATCGGCCCACGCCTGGTCCTCCAGCCGACGTTCGGCCGCATCCCGTGCGTCACGTTCCAGCACAAGATGGGCGAGCCCCGCTGGGTGAAGACCTTCAGCAGGGCGAACCGCCCGGGCGCCTACCTGCGCGTGCTGGAGCCCGGCGAGGTATGGGCCGGCGACCCGGTGACCGTGGAGGACCGCCCGGCGCACGGTGTGACGATCGCGCAGGCCTTCCGGGCGTACATGACCGAGCCCGACCTGCTGCCCGAGCTCGTCGAGATCGAAGGCCTGCCCGACGACCTGCGCGAGACCCTCGCGGAGCGCCTTCCCCGGCGGCGGTGACCCGCGATGCGCACAGCGTGAGCGATGTGGCCGCGGTCGTACACCGCGGCCACGTCCGTCTTCAGTTCCAGCGGCGCTCGATTCCAAGCGACGCGGTTTGCGCGATCGGCCCGCTGCGGCGGTCAGTGCGCGAAGGTGATCCAGTCGAGACTGACGAAGTCGGCGGGCTGGCCGCTGGTGAGTGTGACGTAGACGGTGTGGGTGCCCGTGACGGCGGACATGTTCGCCAGGACGTTCCGGAACGTCGTCCAGCCGCCGGTGTTGGCGATGGCGAAGCTGCCCAGTACGGGGCCGGTCGGGCTGTCGATGCGGACCTCGACCAGGCCGGACACGCCGCCGGCGGCGCCGGAGGCGGCCTGGGCCTTGAACTGGGTGGCCGGGGTGCTGCCGAAGTTGACGCCGTCGAAGCGCAGGTAGTCCCCGTTGCCGGCCGGGCCGACCGCGCCGCCGGCTGCGCTCGTGCCCTGGATCTGGTTGGCCGACTCCGCCTGGATGATGGAGTAGGCGTCGCGGTTGCCGGCCGGGCTCGTCGGCGTCGGGCTCGCCGTCGGGCTGGTGGTGGGGCCGGTCGTGGTGGGGCCCGTGGTGGGCTGGGTGGTGCCGGGGGCCGGCGCGTTGGCGCCGCCGCGCCATGATGTCGATCTCGCCGACGGTCGGCCAGTTCCATCAGTTGCCGCGGTAGGCGCCGGCGAGCATCCAGAACGCCGGCCAGTAGCCGTTGGACTGGCCGTTGGCCGCCTCGGGCAGCCGCAGCCGGGCCTCGACCCGCAGCTTGCCGCCGGCCGGCGGCTGGAAGTCCTGCCGGTTGGTCTCGATCCGGTCCGAGGTCCAGCCGCTCAGGCCGTTGCCGCGGGCGGTGATGCTCATGACGCCGTTGGCCAGGGACACGTTGTTGCGGGAGTTCGTCTCGACCTCGCCGGTGCCGAAGTTGGACGGGCCGCCGGGGTAGCTGGTGCCCTCGGTGTGCCGCCAGTCGCCGCTCAGCGCCGAGCCGTTGAAGTCGTCGAGGAACGTCTGGTTCCAGCCCGACGGCGTCGGCGGGGCGGCGGCCTCGGCGTGCAGGGCGCCGGCGATCGCGGCGCCGGCGGCGACGGCCAGGACGGCCAGGGGTGTGATCAGACGTCTGAGGGCGGGGTGTCGTTGGTGCATGGCTTTCCTTTCAGTGTTGGCGGGGGGTTGGTGATGGTGATCGGAATGGTGCTGCCGCTGACCGCGGCATCGGCCTCGGTGAGCGCCACGGCCAGTGACTGCACGGCCGCGGCGACGGCGACGGCGACGAGCAGTACACGTTTCTTGGGCACGGCGACTCCAGGAAACAGCGATGGTTGAACGCCTCACGTTTGGCGGCATGAGAGCGCTCTCAGCATCTGTTCCATCGACGTAGATTGTCAAGACGAACGAACAGCCAACCTTCCTAACCGCCTCTGAACTGTCAAAACATCACACGCTCGCGTCATTTTGTTGAATTTGACCGCCAACAGGAGCGCCAAATTGAGCGTGTCAGAGAGCGCTCTCTGAATGTGTCACCATGACGGCAAGACACAATTCCGGCGATAATCGTGAGAGCGCTCTCTCACTCAAAGACGCACGCCCGGCCCGGCGTCGGCGGGCTCGTTCAGATGCGATGTACCGCCCGCGCGCCGGGGTACAGCCGCCGCAGGCCGTCGCGGGCGACCTCGGCGGCGCTGCCCGCCGGCCGGGCGAGATCCCACTCGAGATACAACTTGTCGCCGTCGTAGCAGCCGAAGCTGCTGGAGACGCACAGCAGCGGCTCGTGCTCCACCAGGTGCCCCTCCCGCACGATGTCGTGCCCGAAGACGGCCACCCTGCACCCATCGTGCAGGGCTCGGAGAAACGCGAAACCCCGCTCCGCAGAGGTGGTACGAGCCCAGAGCAGCGCCCCGAGCGGTCCGGTCGATGCCATGTCGGTCAGGGGCGTCGATTCGTACCCGGCCAGCGCCAGGTCGTCGAGGTCACGAGGCCCGGAGATCTGCGCGTGCGGCGCGGCGTGGGTGAAGGCGATGGCCGCGACCGGCGCGACGGCCGCGAGCGCCCAGCCCGCCAGCCACCGCCGGATCGGGTCGAAGCCGCCCGAGGCGTACTGCCGCTCCAGGTGGGCCGCCTCGTCGGGATGGAACTTGCCCAGTTTCGGGCCGCCCAAGTGGGCATGCTCGTGGTTGCCGAGCAGGAAATGGACCTGCCGCGGGTAGGCCGCCTGGAGCTGCCGGGCCTCGGCGAGCAGTTGCGGCGTCTCGTCGGGATAGAAGTCGCCGAGGTGCTCGGGCCACTCCTGCGGGCCGATGGCCGGGCCGTGCACAAGGTCGCCGCAGAACAGCAGGTGCGGCCGCGGCCCCGGATTGTCCACGATGGACCTGAACCGGGCCGCGATGGCACGGAAGTCCGCGAGGTTGCCGTGCAGGTCGGTGACGGCGAGCAGCCTGCCCTCCCCCGGCAAGGTCACCAACCGCGACATCCGCCCACGATGGCACAGCGGACACCCGCAGTCCACCGACGCGGCTGTTCGGCGCCGGCAGCGCCGCCGATGAGCACGCCCGCCTCGCGGTGCCGGCGGGGTCGTGCGTCTCGGCCGGCGCCGCCGGCTTGCTGCTGTGGTCACACTGCCGCGGAGAACGAGCCTCAGGCCGAGGGCGGCTCGATCTCGATGACCTGTTCGGCGGGCAGCCGCGGGGTGTGCGGCGGCCCGGCGTGGTCCGGGTCGGCGGTGCCGAGGCGCAGCACCAGGTAGGCGTACCCGAGCTCGCCGAGCATCCGCCGCAGCGCCTGCCGGGTGAAGTCCAGCTCGACCGGGCTGCTCAGCGGCAGCACCGCCGCGCCGTGCTCGGTCGCGGACAGCCACAGGTGCGACAGGGCCTCGCCGGCCAGGAGCCAGTCGCGGGGCTCGTCGCCGTCGCCGTACAGGATCGCGTAGGCGGCGGCGCTGTCGTGCCCGGCGCCGGCCGAGAGGGTGCCGGTGACGCCGAAGTCCCGCTCCGCGACCGTGGTGAGCGGCAGCTCGGCCGGGATGACGGCGTCGGGCAGGCCGGTGCCCTCCGGCCGGTCCCCGCCGACCCACTCGTCGGTCTCGGCCCGCATCCGCTCGTCGTGGCGCTGTGCCTCGCCGGAGTGCTCGATCATGACGGCGAGCTGCAGCACCTGGTCGCGGTTCAGCACGTGCAGGCGGGCGCCGCCGTGGCGGGCCGCCTCGGCGAGCGCGTCGCGCACGTCGGGCGGCACCGGCTCGTCGCTGACCACGCGCCGGTCGGTGTGCCGCACCCGCAGCAGCTGCATGCGCTGCATCGCGTGCGGGTCGGCGGGCGCATGCCGCTCGGCGTGCACGACGGCGAGCGGCTCGCCGGCCGGGCGCTCGACGCGGTGCTCCCAGCCCTCGGCGGCGAGGCCGACGAGGGCGTGGTGCAGCGCCGCGCCGCAGCTGAGGATCATGAGCCGGCCGTCGGGGTCCTGCTCCTGCAGCTGCCGTTGCGGTACCGCATAAAGCTCCAACGTGTCACCGCGGACCACCCACCGCCAGGGCTGGGTGTTGTGGACCGACGGCGCCAGCCGGGCGGCATCGGCCGCCGCGGCCAGCGCGTCGGTGACCGACGGGCCCATCAGAGGCTCCAGTCCCGGACCTCGGGCATGTCCTCGAGGTGCTCGACCACGTACGCCTGGTGCTCGGCCAGCTTGCGCTCGCACCACGCCTTGAGCTCGGCGGCGCCGGGCGGCAGCCGCTTGGCGTTGTTGATGGCGTCCATCACCAGGTGGTACCGCGAAACGCCGTTGCGAACCGTCATGTCGAACGGCGTCGTGGTCGTGCCCTCCTCCACGAAACCGCGCACCCGGAACCGGTCGGCGTCTGGCCGGCCGTGCACCAGCTGGTGGATCGCGCCCGGGTAGCCGTGGAAGGCGAACACCACGTCGACGGTGTCGGTGAACAGCTCGGTGAACAGGGTCTCGCTCATCCCGTGCGGGTGGTCCTTGCGCCGCGGCAGCGTCATCAGGTCCACGACGTTGACGACCCGCACCCGGAACTTCGGCAGCCGCTCCCGCAGGATCTGCGCCGCGGCGACGGTCTCCATCGTGACGATGTCGCCGGCGCAGGCCAGCACGATGTCGGGGTCCGTGCTGCCGTCGTCGGTGCCGGCCCACGACCAGACCCCGGCGCCGCGGGCGCAATGCTCGACCGCCGCGTCCATGTCGAGGTACTGCAGCTGCGGCTGCTTGTCGATGACGATCAGGTTGATGTACGACCGGGAGCGCAGGCAGTGGTCGGCGACCGACAGCAGGCAGTTGGCGTCCGGCGGCAGGTACACCCGGGCCACGTCGCCCCGCTGGGTGAGCACCACCTGGATGAGCCCCGGGCCCTGGTGCGAGAAGCCGTTGTGGTCGTTGCGCCACGCGGTCGAGGTGAGCAGCACGTTGAGGCTGGGCACCTTCGCCCGCCACGCCAGCCGCTTCGCCTCCTGCAGCCACTTGCCGTGCTGTACCGTCTGCGACGCCGACACCATCGCGAACGCCTCGTAGGTGGCGAACATCCCGTGCCGGCCGGTGAGGTTGTACCCCTCCAGCCACCCGTGGCAGTTGTGCTCCGACAGCACCTCCATGACCCGCCCGTCGCGCGAGATCGCGACGTCCTCGGCGCTGACCCGCTCGGCGAAGGCGCGGTCGGAGGCCTCGAACACGGCGCCGAGGCGGTTGCTGTTGGTCTCGTCGGGGCAGAACAGGCGGAAGCGGTCGGGGTTGTCGCGGTACACGTCGCGCAGCAGCTCACCCAGCCGCCGCGTCGACTCGGCCCGCTGCGTGCCGGGCGCGGCGACGTCGACGGCGTACCCGCGGAAGTCCGGCAGGTCCAGGTCCCGCGTGACCCGGCCGCCGTTGGCGTGCGGCGACGCGCTCATGCGCAGGTCGCCCTCGGGGGCGAGCTCGCGGATCAGCGCCACCGGTGCGCCCTGCTCGTCGAAGAGCTCCTCCGGGCGGTAGGAGCGCATCCAGCGCTCGAGGATCGCCAGGTGCTCGGGGTTCTCCTTGACGCCGGACAGGGGTACCTGGTGCGAGCGCCACGTGCCGGTTACCTTGACGCCGTCGACCTCGGCCGGCCCGGTCCAGCCCTTCGGCGAACGTAGGATGATCATCGGCCAGCGCGGCCGGGCGCCGTCCCAGTCGCCTTCGCGGGCCGAGCGCTGGATCTCGCGGATCCTGCCCCAGGCGTCGGCGAGGGTCGCGGCGAAGCGGTGGTGCATGCCGGGCAGGTCGTCGCCGGAGACCTCGAGCACCTCGTAGCCGTGGCCTTCGAGGAGCGAGCGGACCTCGGCCGGGTCCTTGCGCCCGAGCACCGTCGGCCCGGCGATCTTGGCGCCGTTGAGGTGCAGGATCGGCAGCACCGCGCCGTCGTGGACCGGGTTGAGGAACGAGATCCCCTTCCACGAACCTTCGAGGGGCCCGGTCTCGGCCTCGCCGTCGCCGACGACGGCGACGCTGATCAGGTCGGGGTTGTCCATCACCGACCCGAACGCGTGGACGAGCACGTAGCCGAGCTCGCCGCCCTCGTGGATCGACCCGGGCGTGGTCACCGACACGTGGCTCGGGATGCCGCCCGGGCTGGAGAACTGCCGGAACAGCCGCAGCATCCCCGGCTCGTCGAGGGAGACCGCAGGGTAGATCTCGCTGTAGGTGCCCTCCAGGTAACCGGCCGCGACGAGCGCCGGGCCGCCGTGGCCCGGGCCGGCGAGGTAGATCGCTTGCTGGCCGGTGAGCCTGATGAGCCGGGAGACATGGGCGTAGATGAACGACAGCCCGGGGCTGGTCCCCCAGTGGCCGAGCAGGCGCGGCTTGATGTCGCCCGGCTCGAGCGGGCGGCGCAGCAGCGGGTTGGCCTGCAGGTAGATCTGTCCGATGGTGAGGTAGTTGTCGGCCCGCCACCAGGCGTCCAGGCGCGCGACGTCCTCGTCGCTGAGCTGACCGACCTGGCGTTCCGCAACAGTGGTCACCGCTGTTTTCCTTCCCTCGGATTCGGTACCGCATGAGCCTCGGCGGCGTTCTTGCTCCAACTCCAGGATCGTGCACCGGCCCGCACCCGCGGCAGGGCCGGTTGTCACGACCACACGGGACCGAGGGTCCCATGCCGGGCGCCGGCTCGCTGCCTATCGGCCGTAGTAGGCGGCGCGCATGATCTCCTGGAGGTCGGCGAGCATCGGCATGCGGGGGTTGGCCGGTGCGCACTGGTCGAGGTAGGCGTTCATGGCCTGCTGCGGCAGCGCCTCGAGGAACGCGTGCTCATCGACGCCCGCCGCCTGGAAGGACGGCTCGATGCCGACGTCGGCGCGCAGCAGCTCCACCGCGCGGGCGTAGGACTCCACGCCCTCCTCCGGGGTGCCGGCGGGCTGGCCGAGCATGCGGGCGATGTCCGCGAAGCGCTCCGGCGCGACGTACCGCTCGTACTTCGGCCACGCGTTGAGCTTCGCCGGCACCCGGCCGTTGTGGCGGATGACGTGCGGCAGCAGGATCGCGTTGGTGCGCCCGTGCGCGATGTGGAAGGTCGCGCCGAGCGTGTGCGCCAGCGCGTGCACGATGCCCAGGAACGCGTTGCCGAAGGCCATGCCGGCGATCGAGCCCGCGTTGTGCATCTTCTCCCGGGCGAGCGGGTCCGCGGCGCCGCGGTGCACGGCCGCGGGCAGGTTGGCGAACACGAGCCGGATCGCGTGCAGCGCCAGGCCGTCGGTGTAGTCGCTGGCGTACACCGACACGTACGCCTCCGTGGCGTGCGTCAGCGCGTCGAAGCCGCTGTCGGCGGTCACGGCCGGCGGCAGGTCGGCGGTGAGCGCCGGGTCGACGATCGCGACGCTCGGGGTCAGCGCGTAGTCGGCGAGCGGGTACTTCATCCCGGTCGCGGTGTCCGTGATGACGGCGAACGGCGTGATCTCCGCGCCGGTGCCCGACGTGGTCGGGATGCACACCAGCCGGGCCAGGCGCCCCAGCGCGGGGAACGTGAAGGCGCGCTTGCGGATGTCGAAGAACTTCTCCCGCATGTCGGCGAACTCGGTGCCGGGGTGCTCGTACAGCAGCCACATCACCTTCGCCGCGTCCATGGGCGAGCCGCCGCCGAGGGCGATGATGGTGTCGGGCCGGAACGAGCGCATGAGCTCGGCGCCGCGCTCGACGGTGGCCATGCTCGGCTCGGGCTCGACGCTGTCGATGATCTGCACGGTGACCGGGTTGGCGCCCCGCCGCAGCGCGCCGCGGATGCGGTCGACGTAGCCGAGCCGGGTCATCGTCGGGTCGGTGACGACGGTGACGCGGTGGACGTCGGGCATGTCGCCGAGGTACCGGATCGCGTTGGGCTCGAAGTACACCTTCGGCGGGATCTTGAACCACTGCAGGTTGTTCGTGCGCCGCCCGACCCGCTTGATGTTGAGCAGGTGCGGCGCCGAGACGTTGCCGGACACCGAGTTGCGCCCGTAGCTGCCGCAGCCGAGGGTCAGCGAGGGCACGAACGCGTTGTACACGTCGCCGATGCCGCCCTGCGACGCCGGCGAGTTCCAGATGATCCGCACCGCCCTGACCCGCCGCCCGTAGGACTCGGCGACCGCCGCCTCCGCGGCGTGGATGACTGCGCTGTGGCCGAGACCGTCGAGCTCGACCATCCGCTCGGCCAGGCCGAACCCCTCCTCGCGCGAGCCGGCGCGCAGCACGGCGAGCACCGGGCACAGCTTCTCCCGGGTGAGCGGCTCCGCCGGCCCGACCTCGGCGACCGGCACGAGCAGCACGGACGTGTCCGGCGCGACCTCGAAGCCGGCGGCGTGCGCGATCCAGGCGGCCGGGCGCCCGACGACGTCGGCGTTGAGCCGGCCGGCGCCGAAGAGCAGCCCCTCCAGGCGCCCCTTCTCCTCCGGCGTCGCGATGTGGGCGTGCAGCCGCCGGAACTGCTCCAGCGCCGCCTCGGCGACCGTCTCGTCGAGGATCACCGCCTGCTCCGAGGCGCAGATCATCCCGTTGTCGAACGTCTTGGACACCACGATGTCGTGCACGGCCCGGACCACGTCGGCGGTGCGGTCGACGTAGGCGGGCACGTTGCCCGGCCCGACGCCGAGCGCCGGCTTGCCGGCCGAGTACGCGGCGCGGACCATCGCGGCGCCGCCGGTGGCCAGGATGACGGCCACGCCGGGGTGGGCCATGAGCGCCTGCGTCGCCTCGACCGACGGCTGCTCGATCCACTGGATGCAGTGGCGGGGCGCGCCGGCGGCCACGGCCGCGTCGCGCACGACCCGGGCCGCCTCGGCGCTGCAGCGCTGGGCCGAGGGGTGGAAGGCGAACACCACCGGGTTGCGGGTCTTCAGCGCGATGAGCGCCTTGAACACGGTCGTCGAGGTCGGGTTGGTCACCGGGGTGACGGCGCACACGACGCCGACCGGCTCGGCGATCTCCACGATGCCCTCGATCTCGTCGCGGGCCACGACCCCGACGGTGCGCAGGCCGGCCAGGCTGTGCGCGACGTGCTCGGAGGCGAAGACGTTCTTGACGGCCTTGTCCTCGAACACCCCGCGGCCGGTCTCCTCGACCGCCAGCTCGGCCAGCGGCCCGTGCCTGCCCAGCGCCGCCACGGAGGCCTTCTTGACGATGTGGTCCACGCGCTGCTGATCCAGCTCGGCGTAGTCGTCGAGGGCCTGCAGGGCGCGGCGGACCAGGCGGTCGATCGCCGGCCCGGTGTCCTCGACGGTCACGTCGAGGTCGTCGAGGTCGTCGAGGTCGGCGGGTGCAGCGGGTGCCAGGCCTACGGTCCCGGTCACCACCATCACATCCCTTCTCGGGTCAGTGCCGCGGCGATGCCGCGGGCCCAGTGCCGGATCGCCGCCCAGTCGCGGAAGTCCCCGTACGGCGCGCGCAGCGCGGTGACGAGAGCGCGCTCGGCGAAGCCCAGCCGCGTGCGCAGCAGGGCGCCGGCGAAGACCTTGTGCTCGACCGGCCGCGTGACGGCCTCGACCCGGCCGGCGTCGACCTCGTGCTCGGCCGGGATCGGCGGATCGCCGATCGGGCCGCTGGAGAACAGCCAGACCGGACGGCCGGCCAGGCCGGCGGCGTTGCGCTCGGCGAGGCGCAGGGCGGGGTCCAGCCAGTGCCCGGCGTACACGGCGCTGCCCAGCACCACCGCGTCGTAGCCGTGCAGGTCGCCGACCTCGTCCGGCGCGAGCACGCTCGCCTCGAGCCCCTCCTCGACCAGCACCGCCCCGATCAGCTCGGCGATCTCCGCGGTCGAGCCGTGTTTGCTGGCGGCGGTGACGAGTATGCGCATGACCGGACCTCCCGTTGGCGCGCCGGGCGCCCGGCTCGGGGGAGACCGGGCGCCGGCTTCTCCACCGTGACACCGCCGCCGGGGCGTCCGCACGGGCCGGAGGTCCCGACCTGTGCGGGACCGCTCACCCGGCGGGGGTGAGCTCGTAGCCGGTCACCAGGTCGCAGTCGATGCCGATCACGCAGTTCATCGGCTCGTCCACCCAGGGTTCGAGCTCCCGCTCGTACCGGGCCAGCCGCTCCTCGTCGAGCACCAGCCGGGCGGCGCCGGTGACCACCACGGTCCAGCCGGTGCGTCGCACGAGGTCGATCGCGTCGGCCTCGTAGGCGACCACGACGGCGCCGTCGGCGGTGGCCGAGGACGCGAGGCTGGTCGCGAGGCTGCTGCGGATCACGATGGTGTCGCCGTCCACGAGGTGGTTCACCGGCCGGATCGCCGGCAGCGCCCGCAGCGTGAACACGACCCGGCCGAGCGGCACCGAGGCCAGCAGTTCCAGGCAGCGGTCCCGGCCGAGCGGTCGTAGCGACGCCATGTCTCCTCCTTCGGTACCGCACGACTCTTCCCACGTCGCGGCGGCCGCACCAGGGGCGAAGGTCCCGGTCCGGGCGGGACGTTGCGGCGACGGCCGTCCCCACCCGATGGGGGCGAACGCCCCTACCGCGCCGCGGCGGCCCGGACCAGGCTCGGACGCATGAACGAGCGGTTGTCCGACCGCGCGGCCGCCGGCGCCCTGCGCGCGGCCGTCGCGGCGCCGTCGATCCACAACACCCAGCCCTGGCGGCTCCGCTTCGACGGTGCCGGGTTCGACGTGCACGCCGATGCGCGGCGGGCCCTCGACGTGATCGACCCCGACGGCCGGGCCCTGCACATCAGCATCGGCGCGGCGGTCTGCAACATGCGGGTCGCGCTGGCGGCCGAGGGATGGGGCTCCCGCCTCGAACGCCCCGGCCCGTCCGGCGCCGAGGCGCGCATCGTGCCGACCGCCTGCCGGGAGCCGAGCCCGTCGATGCGGGCGCTCGCCGGCGCGATCGCGCACCGCCGCACCAACCGCCAGCCGTTCGACGACACCGCGGTGCCCGCCGTCGTGCTCGACGCGCTGTGCCGCGCGGCCGCCGGGGACGGCCTGCGCCTGGTGATCCTGGACCCGGTGCGCGGCGGCGCGGTGCTCGCACTCACGCAGGCGGCCGACGCGGTGCAGCGGGCCGACCCGCGGTACCGGCGGGAACTGGCGGCCTGGACCACCGACCGCGGTGAGCGGCGCGACGGCGTCCCGGTGGCGGCCTTCGGCCCGCGCCCGACGACGGCGGCGCTGCCCGTGCGCGACTTCGGCCTCGAGCTGCAGCGCGCCGAGCGCGACGCCGCCCGCTTCGAGGCGCATCCCCGCCTGGTCGTGCTGCACTCGCGCGGCGACGGGCCGGACCGGTGGCTGGACGCCGGGCAGGCGCTGGAGCGCGTGCTGCTCACCGCGTCGGTGCACGGCCTCGCGACGCAGCCGATGACGCAGGCGCTGGAGGTGCCGCACCTGCGCCGCCTGCTCTCGCCCCCGGGCGGGCACTGGCACCCGCAGATGATCCTGCGCATCGGCTACGGCCACCCGGTCGCGGCGAGCCCGCGCCGCCCGCTGCGCGACGTCATGCGGAGCACGGCTTGCGCACGGTGACCGAAGCCCAGCTCGGCCGGCTGCTCGGCGCCCTGCCGGACGCGCCGCGGATCGTCGCCAGCGGCAACTTCGCCGCGCCGGGGCGGCTGCTCGCGGTCGCCGACGCGGCACTGGCCGAGTTCCGGCTGGTGATGCTCAACGCACAGGCCGGCATTCCCGACCGGCCGGGGATCGTGCACGAGACGCCGTTCGTCGGGCCGGGCATGCGCGGCGGGACCCGGCTGCGGTACTTCCCGTGCCGCCTCTCCCTCGTGCCGCACCTGCTGCGCCAGCGCCTCGCCCCCGACGTGGTGCTGCTGCACACCTCGCCGCCGGCCGGCGGGGCCGTGAGCCTCGGCGTCGAGGTGAACGTCCTGCCGGCGGCGGTCGAGGCGGTCCGGGCCCGCGGCGGCATCGTCGTGGCGCAGGCCAACGCCTCGATGCCGGTCACCTATGGCGACGGCCGGCTGCCGCTGGAAGCCGTCGACTACCTGCTCGAGGTCGACGAGCCGCTGCCCACCCACACCGTGGCGCCGCCGGACGATACCTCGCGGGCCATCGGCGAACGCGTCGCGGCGCTGGTGCCGCAGCGCGCCACGCTGCAGCTGGGCATCGGCGCCATCCCCGACGCCACCCTCGAGTCCCTGCTGCACCGGCGCGGCCTGCGGGTCTGGTCGGAGATGTTCACCGACGGCGCGCTGGCGCTGGAGAAGGCCGGCTCCCTCGACCGCGACACGCCCGTGACGGCGTCGTTCTGCTTCGGGTCGGCCGAGCTGTACGACTGGGTCGACCGCAACCCGCGCGTGCGCCTGCTGCGCACCGAGAAGACCAACGACCCGGGCACGATCGCCGGGCACCCGGACCTGATGAGCATCAACGGCGCCCTGCAGGTCGACCTGTTCGCCCAGGCCAACGCCAGCCGGATCGGCGGGCGCACCCACTCGGGCTTCGGCGGGCAGACCGACTTCATCGTCGGCGCGATGCACTCCCCCGGCGGCCACGCGATCATCGCCCTGCGCTCGTGGCATCCCCGCGCGGACGTCTCGGCCGTCGTGCCCCTGCTGTCCGGGCCGGTGACGTCGTTCCAGCACAGCTACGTCGTGACCGAACAGGGCACGGCCAGGATCTGGGGCCGCGACTCGCTCGAGCAGGCGCAGGAGATCCTGGACCGGGCCGCACACCCCGCGGCCCGCGACGCGCTGCGCGCCGCGGGCCGGGAGCTCGGGCTCGCGCTCTCGTGAGCGGGTTTTCAGAACATCGGGGCCGGGCGGAAGGGACGCGGCCCGTCGTCGACGGCGGCCGACAGGTGGCTGACGACGTCCACGACCCCGTCGACCCGCTCGACCTGGCGGACCAGCGAGGGGATGACCACGGCGTGCTCGACCTCGCCCAGCAGCGTCACCACGCCGTCGTCGACCTCGACCCGCAGCTGCGAGGCCTCGACGCCGACCAGGCCGTGCAACGCCTCCTGCAGGATCTCCCGGCGGATGTCGGCGTCGGTGCGCAGGAACACCTTGAGCAGGTCCCGCCGCGTCACCATGCCGACGAGCCGGCCGAGGTCGTCGACGACGGGCAGGCGCTTGAGCTCGGCCGCCTCCATGATGCGCGCCGCGGCGACCAGGGACGTCGTGCCGAGCACCGTCACGGCCGGCGCGCTCATCAGCTCCCCCGCCGCCGTCGCGTGCGCCTTGCCGCGCGCCTGGCGGGTGTGCCGGCTCTCGAACAGCCGGACCCGGTCGTCGTCGCCGGCGAACTCGATCTTCGGCACCAGGTCGGCGGAGGAGACCACGCCGACCACCCGCCCCAGCGGGTCGACGACCGGCACGGCGTTCACCTCGTGCGCCTCGAGCAGGTCGACGATCTCCTTGAACGGCGTGTCCTGCTCGACCGACACCGCACCGATGGTCATCACGTCCGCGACGTTCCAGCGGCTCATTGCGGCCTCCTTCACTCGTTGCCCTCACGTCACGGCCCGACCGTACGACCGGCCCGGCGGCGCCAGGCAGGGTCCAACGGCTCTGCCCGGGCGAGCCCTTGGGCACTGCCCGGCGACCCGATCCCGTGGAACCGTCCAGAGTGGACAACTCCACCAACGCTGAGGAGGACGGTCATGAACGGCAACGACGTCATCGTCGGCATCGACGGCACACCGGCGAGCGACGAAGCCCTGCGCTGGGCCGCGGCCGAGGCGACCCGCACCGGCTCCCCGCTGAAGGTCGTCATCGCGGCAGCCCACCCCGGTGAGTGGGCGACGCTGACCGTCGCGGCGGCCGTGGACTGCGCCCGCGCGCACCGGCCCGGGTTGCAGGTCACCGGCCGCGCCGTCAGCGGCCAGCCGGTCGACGTCCTGACGGGGCTGGCCGCGGACGCGGCGCTGGTCGTCGTGGGCAGCCACGGCCACACGGCGCTCGCCGCCGCGCTGCGCGGCGCCACCGGCGCGCGCGTGGCGCTGCGGGCGCCCGGCCGGGTGGTGGTCGTGCGGGGCCGCATCGACGCCGGGGAGGGCCCGGTCGCCGTCGGCGTCGACGGCTCGCACACCGACAACCGGCTGCTGGCGGCCGCGTTCGAGCAGGCCGCCCGGCGCGGCTGCGAGGTGCTCGCCGTTCGGGCGGTGCCCGGCGTTGCGGGTCAGGAGCGCGCGGACCTGCTGGCGGAGCTCACCGACGACCTCGAGCGCTGGAGCCGCCGGTACCCGACCGTGCCGGCCTTCGCCCGCACGCCCGACCTCGACCCGGCCGCCGCGCTGCTGGACGCCTCCGGCGAGGCCCGGCTGCTCGTGCTCGGCGGCCGCACGCACGGCCCCGCGGCCGCGCTGCTGGCCGGGTCGGTCGGGCAGCGCCTGCTGTACCACGCCGGATGCCCGCTGCTGATCGTCCACGGCGGGGCGCGGGACTGACGTCCGCACGGCGGCGGGTCTTGGGTCCCGCCGGGTCGGGAGCTTCGGCACAGGCGCGGGCGCGCCGCGGCGACGAAGCTGAAGGCATCGACGAAGACCGACTGGAGGGCCGGAGCCATGAGCACCTCGCACATCCACCACACCCCCGCCAACCACCTCGAGCGGGTCGAGGCGCCGGGCAGCATGCTCACCAGGACCGCCGCGAAGGCGCTCGCGGTCGTGCGGTACGCGACCGGGTTCGTGTTCCTGTGGGCGTTCGCCGACAAGCTCCTCGGCCTCGGGTACTCCACCCCGTCGGCGAAGGCATGGATCAACGGGGGCAACCCGACCAAGGGGTTCCTGTCCTCGGTCGACGCCGGACCGCTGCAGTCGGCGTTCCACGCGATGGCCGGCACCTGGTGGGCCAACGGCCTGTTCATGTTCGGCCTGCTCGGCATCGGCCTGGCGCTGGTCTCGGGCGTCGCCATGCGCATCGCGGCGGTCTCGGGCACCCTGATGATGGCGATGATGTGGCTGGCCGAGTTCCCGCCGTCGGCGACCGGCTCGACCAACCCCGTGACCGACTACCACGTCATCTACGCGCTGGTGATGATCGCCTTGGCCGCCGCCTACGCCGGGCACACCTGGGGCCTCGGCCGCCGCTGGGCGAAGCTGCCCTTCGTGCAGCGCAACCGCTGGCTGATCTGAACACCGACGCCGTCTCGCTGAGGCCCGGGCCACATGGCCCGGGCCTCAGGCGACCGCGGCGACCGCGCGGTGCACGGCCGGGCGCTCGATCTCCTCGAGCACGGCCGCGGCCAGGTCCGGGTACGACAGCTGCGCCGCCGTCGGGGTCAGGACCGCCCAGTCGACGCCCGCGCCGGCGGCCTGCAGGCGGCGGACGCCGGCGAGATGGGACAGCGCGAACGGGCGCAGCGGCGGCGGGAAGGAGGCCGGGTCGTCCAGCACCAGGCCGCCGCCGGGGCGTTCGAGCGTGGCGAACAGGCCGATGACCACCAGCCGGGGCGGCCGCGCGGCCAGCAGGGCCGCCGCGGCGCGCCCGAAGTAGCCGGGGTCCGGGTCCATTCGGGCCAGCTCCTCGGGGCTCGATGCGGGGGTCACGGCGCTGACGACGGCGGCGCAGCCTTCGACGGCGCGGGCCACCTCGTCCGGGTCCGTCACGTCCGCGCGGGCGACGGTCACCGCGGGGGACGACAGGTCGGCGTGGGCGGGCACTCGGCGTACCAATGCGGAAACCTCGTGGCCACGAAGCACGGCCTCGGCGGTGATGGCGCGGCCGGCCCGGCCGCCCGCGCCGAATACGGCGATCCTCATGGCCGGCGACGCTACGGCCACGCATGCCCGTTACCGCAACGATACGGGCGCTAGGCTGGCGCGATGGGCGAGCTGGACCCGGACATGTTCGACCCGATGTGCCCGTCGAGCGCGCTGCCGTTCCGCATCGGCGACAAGTGGACCGGCATGGTGCTGCTGTGCCTGGAGGGCGGCCCGCGGCGCTTCACGCAGCTGCAGGTCCCGCTGCGCGCGGTGACCGCGAAGGTGCTGGCCGAGACGCTGCGGGCGATGATCCGCGACGGCCTGGTCGAGCGCACCGAGTTCGCCGAGAACCCGCCGCGCGTGCAGTACGCGCTCACGCCGCTGGGGCGCAGCCTGCTGCCGGTCATCGCGGCCCTGCGCGCCTGGACCCGGGCCCACCTTCCCGAACTACTCGCGGCCCGGGCCGCGGCACACGAGGAGGCTCGATGAGTCTGGAGCGTTACGCGAGGCAGCTGCTGGACGAGAACCGGTACGTGGTGCTGGGCACCGCCGACGCCGACGGCGAGCCGTGGGTGTCGCCGGTGTTCTACGCGCTGGATGGTTACGCGCGGCTGTACTGGCTGTCGGCCCCCGAGACGCGGCACTCGCGCAACCTGGCGGTGCGGCCGGCGCTGAGCCTGGTGGTCTACGACTCGCAGGTCCCCGTCGGCGAGGCGAAGGCCGTCTACATGTCCGGCCGCGCCGAGATCGTCGCCGGCGCGACGCTGCCCGATGAGCTGCAGCGGTACAACGACGGCGGCAGCGCCAAGGGCGCCCGCCGGTTCGAGCTGTCCTCGGTCGACGACTCCGGAACGCTACGCCTGTACCGCGCCACGATCGCGGCCATCTGGGTCCTCGACCCGTCCCTCCCACGCGACGGCCGCACGGGGGTTGACATCGCAAGTTTGTAAGTGTGTACTGACTTACATGCGAAGCACCGCCGAGGCCCGCCGGGCCACCGTTCTCGACCGCGCCGTCTCCGTGTTCGCCCGCAACGGCTACCACGCGACGCCGGTCACGGCCGTGGCCGCGGCGGCCGGGATCTCGGAGGCCTACGCGCTGCGCCTGTTCTCGGGGAAGCAGGGCCTGTTCGTGGCGGCCGTCGAGGCCTGCTACGACCGGATCCTGGCGACGCTGGAGTCCGCCGCGGAGGCGACGGGCAGCGACGACCCGGCGAAGCTGCTCGAGGCCTTGGGCGACGCCTACGCCGACCTGATCGCCGACCGCGATCTCCTGCTCTTCCAGGTCCACGCCCAGAGCGTGAGCGACGTGCCCGAGGTGGCCGCGGCGGTACGTTCGGGTTACAAGCGCCTGGTCCACTTCCTGCGCACGGCGGGCGCGACGGACGAGCAGATCCAGCACTTCGTCGCGTACGGCCAGCTCTGCCACCTGATCGTGACCGCCGGCCTGGACAACGTGGACGAGTCCTGGGCAAACGCCTTGACCGCCGGCATGCGCCACGTGTCCTGATTTTTCCGCTTATTTCAGCTTTTTTCATGTCTTCATTTGTAAGTGAGTGCCCACATACAACCTCAGGAGGCCCTGGTCATGTCCCAGCTCACCACCACCGAGATCGTCCTCCCCGGCATCGTCGAGCCCGAGGCCCTGCAGATCCGCGACCGCCGCCTCGCGCCTCCGGCCGCCGGCCAGGCGTTGGTCCGCGTCGAGGCCACCGGCGTCTCCTTCGCCGAGCAGCAGATGCGCCGCGGCAAGTACTACGACCAGCCCCCGTTCCCCTTCACCCCCGGCTACGACCTGGTCGGCCGCGTCGAGGCGGTCGGCCCCGGCACCGACCCCTCCCTGGTCGGCTCGCGGGTCGCCGCCGTGACCAAGATCGGCGGCTGGGCCACCGCAGCGCTCGTCGACGCCGCCGACCTGGTCCCGGTCCCGGCGGCGGTCGACCCCGCGGCCGCCGAGACGGTCGTGGTGAACGGCGTGACGGCCTGGCAGATGCTGCACCGCCGCGCGAAGGTCCGCCCCGGCGGCACGATCCTCGTCCACGGCGCCAGCGGCGGCGTCGGCTCGACGCTCACGCAGCTGGCCCGCCACCACGGCATCCGCGTGGTCGGCACCGCCTCGCCGCGCCACCACGACACGCTGCGCGCCCTCGGCGCCGAGCCGCTCGCCTACCGCTCCCCCGACCTGGCAGCCCAGGCCCGTTCCCTCTCCCCGCGCGGCTACGACGCCGTCTTCGACCACGTCGGCGGCCCCGGCATCGTCGACTCGTGGCGCCTGCTGGCCCCCGGCGGCACCCTCGTCTCGTACGGCACCGCCGCCACCCGCGACGTCGCCGGCAACGCCCGCCTGCCCGTCCTGGCGCTGTTCGCCCGCCTGCTGTGGTGGAACGCCCTGCCCAACGGCCGCGGCGCGACCTTCTACAACCTCTGGGCCGGCCGCCGCAACCGCGCCGCGTTCCAGGCCCGGCTGCGCGAGGACCTCACCCAGGTGTTCGCACTGCTGGCCGACGGCTCGCTGACCGCGCAGGTCGCCGCCCGCCTCCCCCTGCGGGACGCCGCCGCGGCGCTGCGCCTGGCCGAGTCCGGCACCGTCGCCGGCAAGGTCGTCCTGATCCCGTCGCTCTAGCCACCCACCGACGTCCCGTCGCTCTGACTACCCACCAACGTCCCGTCGCCTTGACCACCCACCGACGTCCCGTCGCTCCGACCACCCATCGACGTCCCGTCGCCTTGACCACCCACCAATCGGAGGTACCGACCATGAACACGCTCATCCAGCACTGGCTCGACCTGCGGAACGGCGACTACGCGGCGGCCGAGGCGTGCGTCTCGCCGGACATCCGGGTCCACGCCGCGCTCCTCGACGGCGGCGATAGCTCCGCAGTAGGCGGGCCGGCCGGGGTCGTGGCCTGGATCGCGCAGACCCGCGCTGCGTTCTCCGAGCTCACGTTCGCCATCGAGGTCGGGCCGATCGTCGACGGGGACATGGTCGCGCTGCGCTGGCGTGCGAGCGGGGCCTACGCGGGCGGCTTCCCGGGGGCCGCGGCCAAGCCGGGCACGGCGAACGAGTTCACCGGCACCGACACGCTGCGCGTGGCGGGCGGGCTGATCGCCGACTACTGGATCAACCCCGACATCCATGTCCTGCTCGCCCAGCTCCGCGTTCTCGCGTGATTCCAACTCGACGACCTCGCCGGCGGCCGTTCCTCTTTCTGTAGTGCCTAGCCTAGCCGACCCCACCAAATCCGAACCCCACGCCATAACCCACCGTCAATCATCGTAACCCACAGTGCCGGTCCCGTCGTGTCCGTGGCGGGGCCGGCACTGTAGCCCACCCGACAGACACCTGGTGCCGATACTCTATCTATATAGAGTTAGGCGCATGACCCGCCTCCTGGTTGCCGCGGCGGTACGGCTGCTGCCGGCCCCGCGCCGTGAGTGGGGCGAGGCCCTGCTCGCCGAGCTCGATGACATCGGTCCGCGCGCGGAGCGTTGGCGGTTCGCCGGGCGGGCCTGCGCCGCGGTCGCGGCCGTGCCCGCCGTGCTGCGGCGGGCCGTGTACGTGCTGTTGCCGATCGCGATCGTCGCGGTGGCGGCGCGGCGGTGGAGCGTTGGTGTGCTCCTCGGCGCCCTTGCGCTCGTGGCCGAGGCCGGGATCGTCGGGCCGCTCGGGCCGGTCGCGATCACCCGCGCCGCCCGGTTCGCGCGGCTCGTGGCGTATGCGCTGGTCGGGACGCTCGCGGCCGAGGCGGCGTGGTTCCTGGCGCACCGGCGCGGCGACGAGGTCGGCGGGGCGGTCGTGCTCGGCGTCGCGCTCGGCGGGTGCCTCGCGGGCGCGCTGGCGGCGACCGGACAACCGGTCCGTGGCCACGCCGCGGGCGCTCGTGGTCGGGCTGGGCGGGGGTGCCGCGATCGCCGGGTCGTGGGCCGCGATCGCGCTGCTGTGGCCGCCGATCCCGCCGCACATCGGGCTGGCGGTGATCCTGCTCGGGGCGGGCGTGGCCGGGATCGGCATCGCGATGGAGCGGCGGCGCGGTGCGGCCGCCGCGTGGTGCGCCGCGACGACCGCGGGCACGACCGGCGCGCTGCTGGTCCTCAACCTGGTCATGCCGTTGTCCGCGTTCGGTGCGGACCGGCTGATCCCGCAGCTCATGCCGCCCGCGCTGCCACCCGCCGTGCAGATCGCCGAGAGCCGGATCGAGCTGCCCGACCGGTACCTCTGGCTGCTGCTGCTCGCCTGGTTCGTCGCCCTCGCCCAGTGGGTGGCGGCGCGGCCGGCGTTCGACGGGCTAGAACCCGATGGTCTCGCGCAGCAGCAGGACCGTAACGCGGCCGGGGTGATAGTCGGCGTTGAGGACCAGTAGCCGGTTGACGGCGCTGGGCTGGCCGTAGGCGAGCTGGGCGCGGGCGCTCTCCAGCGGCAGGGAATGCTCGTGCACGCGGCGCATCGCCGTCTCCAGGTCGGGCACCACCTTCTGGGCGCCGACGACCAGGATCACCCGGGCCGCCCCGCCGGCGTACGCGGGCAGCTGGCTGCCGCTGGCCGACGCCACGACGAGCGAGCCGGTCTCGGTGGCCGCGGCCACGCTGCCGAGCACGACGTCGGGGACGGAGGTCGCGCGGCGGATCTCGTCGGCCTGGGCGGCCCGGTCCATCGCCAGCACCCGCGGCCGGACGGCGTCATACGCGGAGCCGGCGTTGACGTCGGCGTCGATGCCGGACAGGCGCAGGGTCTCACTGGCGCCGGTGAAGACGGTGGCGCCGGCCGGGATCAGCTCGGCGACGCGGGCCCGGGCGGCCGCCGCGTCGTCGAGGATCTCGGCGGCGAACCCGTGCTCGGTGAGGGCCTTGGCCGCGCGCTCGAGGCTCTCCAGGGACGCCGGCTCGGCGAACATCGTGATGGTCATGCGGGTCCGACGACGCAGCGCCGCGAAGTGTGAGGCGTCAGATCGGGTACGGCCGGAACACCGCGCCGGGGTCGTAGCGGCGCCAGGCCGCGGCCACCCGCTCGCCGGTCGGGCCGGGATAGACCCGCGCGAACGCCGGGCGGTCGCGGCGGCCCTCGAAGTTGCCGTACGCGCCGTCGACCCGCCCGGCCAGCACCCGCCACGCGGCGTCGAGCTCGGCCCGGCCGTCCGGCGGGAACATCGACGCCAGCACGAGCGTGTGCTGGTGGCGGTGCGGGTAGGCGGTTGCGCCGCGATCGACGTCGTGTATCGCGCCGCCGAGCGAGCGCAGCTGCACCAGCGCCCGCCCGGACCGCACGAGGGCCATGACGGCCTCGGCGGCGTCGCCGTCCATCGCGGGCAGCAGGCCGTTGGTGATCGTCACCGGCTGCTGGGCCACGTTGGGGTGCTTGTGCGACGGCGGGAGCAGCACGGGGTAGGGCGCCCGGTCGACCCGGTGGTCCAGCACCTTACCGATCCGGCGCAGCGGCTCGACGATCTCGCGGACGCGGCGCGGGTCGCCGCCGGCCACGACGGCGGTGACGCGCATGACCGGCGACCGTCCATTGTGGAGCATGATGACCTCGGAGGTAAGCTCCCGCGGCGCCTCGCGCAGGGCCGAGGCCCACCGGCGCAGCGCAGCGCCGTCCTGGTCGGCGGCCACGAGGAGCTGCGCCACGCCGACGTCGCGGACGCGGGCGGCCTCGATCTCGAACGCGGTGACGATCCCGGCGCCCGCCCCGGCGCCCCGCACGGCCCACAGCAGCTCCGGGTCGTGCTCGGCGTCGGCCCGCACGATGCGGCCGTCGGCCAGGACGACCTCGGCCGCCCGAACGTGGTCGATCGTCAGGCCGTACCAGCGCGCGAGCCAGCCGACGCCGCCGCCGGTGGCGATGCCGCCCACGCCGACGTTGCCGTGGTCGCCCGAGCTGATCGCCAGGCCGTGGGGGTGCAGCGCGGCGGCGACGTCGGCCCAGCGGGCGCCGGCGCCGACGCGGACCAGCCGGGCGGCGGGGTCGGCGACCGCCACGTCGTGCAGGGCGGACAGGTCGATGACGAGGCCGCCGCGGTTGGTGGAGGTGCCGGCCAGGCCGTGCCCGCCGCTGCGCACGGCGATGTCGAGGCCGCGCTCGCGGCCGTGTGCGATCGCGGCCGCGACCTCCGCGGCCGACTCCGGCAGGGCGATGGCGGCCGGCGCGCCCGCGGTGGTGTAGGTGGAGCGCAGGGCAGGGTAGCGCCGGTCCTCCGGCCGGACGAGGCGCAGGCTCATCGCGCCACCGCCGCGCGTACCGCCGGGACGACCTCGACGGCGAAGCGTTCGAGCTGCGCCTGCGGGTCGTGGGTGGGCCAGAAGACGAACGTGTCGAAGCCGAGCTCGACGGCCCACTCGGTGAGCGTGCCGGCCCAGGCGCTCGCGTCGCCGCGCAGGCCCGGGGAGTGCCCGGCCGCGGGGCCGATCGAGCCGATGACGTTGTAGATGCGCCGCACGTCGCGGGGGTCGCGCCCGGCGGCCCGCGCCGCCTCGTCGATGACGGCCTGCCGGGCCGGCACCTCGGCCGGCGGCACGTAGATGTTCAGCGGCGAGATCCAGCCGTCGCCGTGCGCGCCGGCCACGGCGAGCATCCGCGGGCGCTGGCCGCCGAGCCAGATCGGGACGGGCCGCGGCGGCACCGGGCCAGCCTGGTACCCCTCGATGGCGTGCTGGCCGGAGGCGAGGCGCACGCCGCGACCGGCCAGCGCGGCGCGCAGCACCTGGAGGGCCTCGGCGGTGTACGCGACCGTCTGCCCGGCCGAGCGGCGCGGGCCGCCCATCGCGGCGATCGCGTCGGTGCTGGCGCCGCCGCCGACGCCGAGGGCCACGCGGCCGCCGGTGAGCACGGCGAGCGACGCGGCCGCCTTGGCCAGCATCGCCGGGGGGCGCAGCTGCAGGTTGGCGACGTCGGTGAGGTACGTCACCGACTCGGTCTCCGCCGCCAGGTGGGTGATCATCGTCCAGGCGTCGAGGTGGCCCGGCTGGTAGGGGTGGTCCTGCACGGCCAGGTACTCCAGCCCGTGCTCCTGCGCGGCCCGGGCGAGCCGGCGCGACTCGCGCAGCCGGTCCGCCGACGGGTCGAGGCTCAGCCCGAAGCTGATGGGTTGTCCGTAGTCGGTCATGGCTCCACGCTCCGGCGGGGCGGTGCCGTGGCCAAACCCGAGATTAGTGACTAATCTTTGGTAAGTGACTATCGAGGAATCCGGCTGCCGCGCCTTCTCCGACGCGCTCGAGCTCGTCGGGCGTCGGTGGACGGCGGCCGTGCTCCTGGCCGCGCAGCGCGGGGCGCGCCGCTTCGGGGAGTACCGCGCGGCGATCGACGGGATCTCGGACCGCCTGCTGGCGCAGCGCCTCAAGGAGCTCGAGCAGGAGGGGCTCGTCGAGCGGACCGTCATCCCGAGCACGCCCGTGCAGATCCGCTACGCGCTCACGCCGGAGGGCGACGAGCTGATGCGCGTCCTGCGGCCCCTGGTCGACTGGAGCCACCGGCGCCTGACCGCCGGTCAACCAGCCTGAGACGGTCCACGCTCCGGCCTGGACGGCCGCAGCGTCCACAGTGGACCAGGGTGAGGTTGAGGGTGAGCGACAGCGGGTGCCGACCGCAAGGCACAACCACCCGGCCGCGGCCGGCAACAGTCGGGCGGGCCGTACGCTGTCCCAGCGATCTTCAACGGCGGCTGGTGGAGCGTCATCCGAAGCATCCGAGCGCGCTCGAGCTCGTGGAACAGACGGCTTGTCTCTCGAAGGGTGGGGCATGATCTACCACATCGCGTTTGAATCCGACTGGGAAAAGGCCAAGGAGGAGGGCGAGTACCGGCTCTCCACGAAGGGCCGCACTCTCGAGGAACAGGGGTTCATCCATGGGGGCACGGCAGGTCACGTCGCCCCGATAGCGAACATGATCTACGGCTCGGATGAGGGCCTGGTCGTGCTCGTCATCGAGGAAGCACGGCTGTCCTCGCCGCTCCGGTACGACGATGTGCCGGGCTGGGACCAGCCGTTCCCGCACATCTACGGCCCGTTGAACCCGGATGCGGTGGTCTCGGTCCTCGCGCTGACGAGAGGCGCCGACGGGAAGTACGAGTTCACGGCCCCCGGCGAGTAGATGTGGTACGCCGGGCGGAAGTCGCTGCCGCGTACCGCGGCGGGCGACCAGCTGGCGGACGGTCACGAAGCACAGCAACGTCACCAGCGTCGCGGAGTTCCACAGGATCGCGGAGAATCTCGCCGTACCCTAGCTGTGTTTCGCTACTGAGCGGTGGGTGAGTCCACGAAGTGACCCTCGGTCCGATATGGTCCGTTCGTACGAAAAGATCGGGCCCGAAGGCTCTAGATACGCGGCGTGCACTAGGGGGCTGACGAGTGCGAGACGAGTTGCAGAAGATCACGGTTGTCGTGCCGACCTACAACGAGCGGGACAACCTGCCGAAGCTGGTCGCCGAGCTGGCAGCGCTGGCAATGCCGAACCTGCATATTCTGGTCGTGGACGACAATTCGCCCGACGGCACCGGCGACGTGGCCGACAAGCTGGCCCTCGAGTCGGAGCCGGCGCTCGGTGTGCTGCACCGCACGGCGAAGGACGGCCTCGGCCGCGCGTACATCGCCGGCATGCAGCGCGCGCTGGACGAGGGCGCCGACATCGTCATCCAGATGGACGCCGACCTGTCGCACCCGAGCTCCGCGATCCCGGCCATGGTCACTGCCCTCGACAACCCCGACGTCGCCGTGGTGCTCGGGTCACGTTACGTGCCCGGCGGCTCGGTGGCCGGCGACTGGGGGCTGTACCGCAAGGCCCTCTCCGCCTGGGCGAACTTCTACGTCGGCGCGATCCTGCGCATGCGGGTCAAGGACGCGACCGCCGGCTTCAAGGCGTGGCGCGCCGAGTCCCTGCGCCGCATCGAGATCGGCACGATCGCCAGCAACGGCTACTCGTTCCAGGTCGAGATGAACTACCGCACCATCCGGCGCGGCATGAAGATCGTCGAGGTGCCGATCCGCTTCAGCGACCGGGCCCTTGGCAAGTCGAAGATGAGCATCAAGGTGCAGCTGGAGTCGGCCATGGTGCCGTGGAAGCTGCGCTTCGGCCGCAACCGCATCAAATAAGGGCGCCCGGGCCGGATGGCCTAGGAGACGTCAGCTCGCCGGGCGGACCAGGCCGGACTCGTAGGCCAGGACCACCGCCTGGACCCGGTCGCGCAGGCCGAGCTTGGTCAGCAGGTTGGACACGTGGGTCTTCACCGTGTGCTCGGTGACGAACAGGGCCGCGGCGATCTCCGCGTTGGACTGCCCGCGCGCGACCTCGCGCAGGATGTCCAGCTCGCGGGGCGTGAGCGCGTCGAGGCGGCGGTCCGGCACCGGGGCGGCCGCGGCGCGGCGGTGGCGCAGCACGTCGGCGATGAGCCGCCGGGTCACCGTCGGGGCCAGCAGCGAGGAGCCGGCGGCGACCGTGCGCACGGCGGCGACGAGCTCGGTGCGGTGCATGTCCTTGAGCAGGAAGCCGCTGGCGCCGGCGAGGAGGGCGTCGTACACGTACTCGTCCAGGTCGAAGGTGGTGAGCACGAGCACCTTCGACGGCGTCGCGGCGCAGATCTCGCGGGTCGCCGCGATGCCGTCCATGACGGGCATGCGGACATCCATGAGTACCACATCCGGCTCTTCGGTCCTGGTCTTCTCCACCGCCTGCCGTCCGTCCGATGCCTCGCCCACGACGGTGATGTCGGGCTGCGAGCCGAGGATCATGCACAGCCCGCCACGGACGAGGTCCTGGTCGTCGGCGACCACCACGCGCAGGTTCACGCCCGGCCCTCCGCGGGCAGGGTCGCGGCGACCTCGAAGCCGGGCCCGTCGCTGCGGGGGCCGGTCGAGAGGCGGCCGCCGACGGACAGCACCCGCTCGCGCATCCCGGACAGGCCGTGCCCGAGGACCGCGGTGCCGCCGCGCCCGTCGTCGCGGACCGTGACCTGCAGCGCGCCGTCCTCGGCGCCGAGCGTGACGAGGACCCGGCGGGCGCCGGCGTGCTTGACGACGTTGGTGAGCGCCTCCTGCACGACCCGGAACGCGGTCGCGCCGACCTGCGGGTCCAGCGGTGGTACCGCCCCTCGGTCGAGGCTGACGTCGAGGCCGGTGCGGCGGGCCCGCTCGACCAGCGACGGGATCGCCTCGACGCCGGCCGGCTCGGGCGCCTGCTCGCGCAGCACGCCGAGCGCGTGGCGCAGCTGCACGAGGGCCTCCCGCCCGGTCTCGGCGATGGCGTCGAAGGCGGCCTCGGCCCGGTCGGCGTCGGCGCGCACCACCGACGCGCCGCCCTCGGCCTGCACGACCATCAGCCCGACGGAGTGTGCGAGCACGTCGTGCATGTCGCGCGCGATCCGGGCCCGCTCGGCGCCGGCGGCCGCCGCCTGCTCCTCGGTGAGCCGCCTGGTCCGCTCCTCCAGGAACGCGATGCGGTGGCGGCGGGCGCGCACCCCGGTGCCGAGCGCGTACGCGGTGACGAACATGAGCCCGACGTACCCGAACGAGGGCGGGTTCTCGTCCGGCACGACGAGCGAGAGGAGCACGCCGGCGGCGGTCATGACGATGCACGCCACCCGCCAGCCCGGCGATACCAGCTCGGCCCACGTGTAGGTGGCCACCAGCTGCCCGTACGGCATGTCCGGCAACCGCTCGATCACGGACAGCCACGTCGTGGCGATCCCGGTGGCGAGCGCCACGACGACCGGCGCCCGGCGCCGCCACACCAGCGGCACGGACGCGAGCAGCGCGAGGGCCAGCACGGCGGGGTTGAAGGGCCAGAACCAGATCACGGGGTACACCGACGCGACGGTGACGGCCGCGGCGATGAGCAGGTCCACGGCCCGTTCGCGCATGCGCTCATTCTGGCCCGGCGCCCGCCGGGGCGGCTCCCTCTTGAGAGCCAGATCCGGGTACGGTCGAGGCATGGCACGAAAGATCGCGACCAACGACCGGGTCGACCGCGAGGCGCTGCTGGCCTTCCTCGCCAAGCGCCACCACGGCATCGTCGTCACCAACCGCGCCGACGGCCGCCCGCAGGCCTCGCCGGTGTCGTGCGGGGTCGACACGGAGGGCCGGATCGTGGTGTCCACCTATCCGGAGCGCGCCAAGGTGTACAACCTGAGGCGCGACCCCCGCGTATCCATCCTGGTCCTGTCCGACGACTGGAACGACGCCTGGGTCCAGGTCGACGGGGTCGCCGAGGTTCTCGACCTGCCGGAGGCGCTGGAGCCGCTGGTGGAGTACTACCGCTGCATCGCCGGCGAGCACCCGGACTGGGACGAGTACCGCGCCGCGATGACCGCGCAGGGCAAGTCCCTGCTGCGTATCACGATCGAGCGCTGGGGCCCGGTCGCCACCGGCGGCTTCCCGGCCCGCCTGGCGTGACGCCGTACGCGGCGCTGGACGCGGCCCTGCTGCGCTGGGCCGCGATCCCCGCCGAGGAGCTGACCCGTGCACACCGGATCTTCCGCTCCCACCACGTGCCGGCACGCACCCTGCTGCAGCGCGCCGGCGAGCCGTCCGAGCGGATCTCGTTCATCGTGCGCGGCCTGACCCGCACCTACCTCACCGGCGACGGCGGCGCCGAGCGCGTCCGCGCCTTCCGCGCCGAGGGCGAGCTGGTCTGCGCCTACGCCGCCGCGCTGCGTCGCGCCCCCGCCGCCGAGCACATCGAGACCCTGGAGGAGTGCGACCTGCTGACGGCCACCCGCCCCGCGTTCGAGGCTCTGTGCGCCGGGC
Source organism: Dactylosporangium darangshiense (assembly GCF_039537565.1). Lineage (NCBI taxonomy): Bacteria > Bacillati > Actinomycetota > Actinomycetes > Micromonosporales > Micromonosporaceae > Dactylosporangium > Dactylosporangium darangshiense. The sequence continues at coordinate 21,325 of NZ_BAABAT010000060.1, read as the reverse complement.
ACCCGTCCTGGACGGCGATGCTGGCCGCGATGAACGAGCGCCTGTTCCTGGACGAGGAGCGCCGCACCCGCGACCTGCTTGGCAACGACGCCGCCGCCCGCTACCGCGCGTTCGTCACCGAGCGCCCCGCGCTCGCGGCCCGCCTGACCCAGCGCCAGATCGCCGCGTACATCGGCATCACGCCCGAGGCCCTGAGTCGCCTGCGTCACGCGGCTTCCTTGATGTAGGTCAAGGCCGCGCTCCGCGGACGGCCCTAGCTTCGCTGTCATGAGTGATGTGACGATGCGGGCCGCCGGCGTCGAGGCGTTCGGCGAGCCGTTGCGGGAGCTGTCGGTACCTGTCCCCGCGCCCCGGCCCGGCGAGGTCCTGATCCGCGTCGGCGCCGCGGCCGTGAACCCGGCCGACCTGGGCATGGTCGCCGGCCGCTACCGCTGGGCCGACCCGGTCCGCTTCCCCCTGATCCCCGGGTACGACGTGGCCGGCTGGCGCGCCGACACCGGCGAGCCGGTTGTCGGCTTCACGCTGCACAAGGCGACGCAGCGCGGCGGGTACGCGCCGTTCGTGTCCCTGCCCGAGGACCTCGTCGTGCCGTTGCCCGCGACGGCGGACATCACGGAGGCCGCGGCCCTGCCGCTGGCCGGCCTGACGGCCCTGCAGTCCCTGGACGCGCTCGGCCCCGACGTGCGCACCCTACTGGTCAACGGCCCGCGCGGCGCCGTCGGCGGCTTCGCGGCCCGCCTGGCCGCCGCTCGCGGCCTGACGGTCGTGTCCGACGACTCGTCCCCGGTCGACGCGGCGCTGGACGTCATCGGCGGCGCGGCGGCACAGGCGGCCTTCGACCGGGTCCGCGACGGCGGCCGATACGTGACGGTCGTACCCGAGTTCTGGGTACCCGGCGGCCCGTTCACCGCCGCGCGCGGCATCGACCCGCAGGTGATCTCGGTCGGCTACGACCGCGCGTCGCTGCTCGCCCTGGTCCGCCACCACGCCGAGGGCACCTTGCGCCCGCGCATCGGCACCGTCCTGCCGTTGTCGGCGGCGGCGGAGGCCCACCGCATCGCGGCCCGCGCCCCCGGCGCCGCGCGCATTAGCGGAAAAGTGGTCCTCGCGCCAGACTTGTGAGCGCCGCGCTCGATGCCGATCCTGTGCCGATGGACGTCGATGTCCCCTTCTCCGGGGAGGGCGCGGGCGAGGCCGAGCTGACGTGGGGCCAGCGGGCGATGTACCAGGCCATGCAGCGGGAGCGATCGTGGCTGCCGATGGGCGGCCATCGCCCGGTCCCGCCCGGCACGACGCTGCGCGACGTGATGGCCGAGCTGCGGTACACGATGGAGCGCTACCAGTCCTTCCGCACCCGCCTCTCGCCGGACGGCTCGGACGCACCCCGGCAGTCGATCGCCGCCTCGGGCGTGGCCCGCCTCGAGGTCGTGGAGGCGGACGGTTCGGACCCGAGCGACGTCGCGGCCTCTGTGGAGGCCTCGTACCGCGCCGCCGCCCCCGACCTGGCCGCCGACTGGCCGATGCGCATGGCGGTCGTCTGCCGCGACGGCACCCCCGAGCGCCTGGTGGCCGTGATGCCCCACCTGGTGACGGACGGCCTGGGCGCGGCGATCATGGTCGACGAGGTGACCCGCCGCCTGCCGACCCCGGTCGAGGGCCTGCGCCCGCTGGACATCGTGGCGTGGCAGTCGTCCGCGCCGGGCGCCCGCCAGCACGCGGCCGCCCTGCGCCACTGGGACCGCCACGCTTCGGCGCTCGATCCCCTCCCGATCGCGGCCGCCGACTCGCCGTCGCCCCGCTACCGCAAGTGCATCCTCGAGTCCCCGCTGCTGGCCGCCCGCCTGCCGCAGGCGGCGGCCCGCACCGGCGTCGACGAGTCCACGATCCTGCTAGCCGCCTACATGACGGCCCTGGCCGAGGTGACCGGCCGCGACACCATCGCCGTGCGCCAGGTCGTCAGCAACCGCTTCCGCGGCGGACTGTCCACGGTCGTCAGCCCGATCACCCAGCTCGGCCTGTGCGTCGCCACCGTCCCGGCCGGCTCCGACGGATTCGACGAGGCCGTCGCCGCCGTGGCCCGCGCCGCTCTCCCCGCCCGCAAGTACGCCTACTACGACCCGCTCGCGATGCCCGGCGTCTCCACGCCGTGCTTCAACGACCGCCGCCGCACCGGCGCGACCGCGTTCGACGCCGCGCGTGTCGTCGAACGGCCCGGCGCCGTCGAGTGGGTCGCGCCCCCGACCGGCCCGACCGAGCCGCTGTTCCTGCACGCCGACGACGTGCCGGGCGCGGTCCGGCTCACGCTCGACGCGGACACGGCCCGCTTCTCCCCCGCCGACGTCGAGGCCGTCGCCCGTGCGATCGAATCGCTCGTGACCTTGACCTTGTCACTGTGACAAGGCTTTGACTGGGGTACCGGAGGTGGTCCCCTATGAGCTCGGCACTGCTCGACGCATTGGCCGCTGCAAACTCGTCAACGCGGCTGAAGGCGGCCCTGGCGATCGGTACGAACCCCGAGCCGGCCTTCGCCGACGTGCTCGTGGCACGGTCCGCGGTGGAACCGGACTTCTTCGTGCGCGACATGCTCACGTGGGCGCTGACCCGTCTCCCGTCGCAGATCACGGTTCCGAAGCTGCTCGCGGAGCTGCGTTCCGCACGGGCACAGGCCCGTAGCCAGGCGTTGCACACCCTGTCCAAGATCGGGGACAGCAACGCGTGGCCCGCGATCCCGCGGTCATTGCTGCGCGACGCCGACGACGAGGTGGCGCGCAGTGCCTGGCGCGCCGCCGTCGTGCTCGTGCCCGACGGGGAGAAGGCGGCGCTCGCCGAGGAGCTGGCCACGCAGCTCGGCCGTGGTAACCGGGAGGTACGGCTGAGTCTGAGCCGCGCCCTCGTCGCGCTCGGCGATGTGGTCGAGCCGGTCCTGCGAACGGCGATGACACGTTACGATCCGGCGGTGCGCGCGCATGCGAGCGCCACGGAGCGGCTCCTGCGCGATCCGGATGCCGCGTTCGACCTCGCCGTCGATGCGGCGCGCCGGGTCGTCGCGCTCGGCCCGGACCGGGAGGAGACCACTGCGTGCTGATCGGTGAGGTGGCGCGCCGCTCGGGGGTGAGCGCCCGGATGCTCAGGCATTACGACTCCATCGGGCTGGTACGACCGACGGGCCGCACCGTGGGTGGCTACCGGGAGTACACCCCCGAAGACATCCGGCGGATCTTCCACGTGGAGGGGCTGCGGTCCCTGGGACTGTCGCTGCGCCAGATCGCACGCACGCTCGACGATCCCGGCTTCACCCCGTCCGCGCTGGTCGGCGACCTCATCCGGCAGGCCGAGGAACGACTGGACCGGGAGCATCAGCTCCTCGAACGGCTCCGGACGGTCGATGCGGCCGAGCCCGCCGGCTGGCAGGACGTCGCGCGCATCGTCGAGCTCCTGCACGGGCTGGGTTCGCCCAGTGCCGCGCGGCGGCAGCAGGCCGTCCTGGCCCCGGCCGAGCACGCGTCGGTACCCGCCGAGCTGCTGGCCAGGGCGGTACTCACCGAATCCGATCCGAACGTCGCCGGTGCCCTGCGATGGGCCCTCGCGCGGGCCGGCGGCGACGGCGTGGCGAGCCTGGCATCCGGCCTGGCCTCCGACGACGCCGACGTCCGGCGGCGCGCGGTCCTGGCGCTCGCCGAGATGCCCGACGACGAGGCGACCGCGATGCTCACGGACGCGCTCGGGGACACGGACACCACGGTCCGCAGGCATGCCGCCCTCGCGCTGGGTGCGCGGGGCGTGACCGCCGCCGTGCCGACGCTGCTCGGCATGGTGGTCGAGGGCCCGAACGACGTCGAGGCCGCCGAACTGCTGGGAACGCTGGCGCGGGACGCGAGGCAGGCAGACCGGATCATGGCGGCGCTGGTGGACGAGCTCGCCGCACACACCGCGGACTCGGCGGTGCGAATGCGGCTGACCCAGGCACTCGCCGAGATGCCGGGGACCATCGCACTGAGCACACTGCGGCAGCTGGCCCACGACGACGACCGGCCCGTGGCCCTCGTCGCCTCGGCCCTCGTGCAGTTGGTGCGCGCCGACCGAGGATGAGGGCGTCCCCGAGCCGCGCCGGGCGCTATCCATGCGTTCGTCCACGATCGCCGGCGAGGGCTTGTTCGCCCGCGCCGCGATCGCAGCGGGCACCGTCGTGTCGCGCCTCGGTGGTCGCCTGGTCACCTGGCCGGAGCTGCATGCCATGCTCAGCGACGCGACGCGACGCGACGCGACGCGGCGCAGCGGCCCGGCCGTGCTGAGCACGGGATACTGCGCGACGTCGCTCAGTACGGGTAGTGAACCGGCTGATCCGTCGTGGTCAGCCAGCGACGCTGGGTGAATTCCTCGAGGTTGGTGTCGCCGCCGGAGCGGCCGCCGAGGCCGGACTGGCCGATGCCGCCGAACGGCGCCAGCGCCTCGTCCTGCGGCGTCGCGTCGTTGACGTGGACCATGCCGCCGCGCAGGCGCCGGGCGACGGCCAGGCCCCGCCGCAGGTCCGCGGTGAGCACCGAGTTCACCAGGCCGTACTCCGTGTCGTTGACGACCCGCACCGCCTCGTCCTCGTCCGCGACCACGAGCACCGGGGCGATCGGCGCGAAGATCTCCTCGCGCCACAGCCGCATGGCACCGGCGAGCCCGGTGACGACGGTCGGGCGGAAGAACGGCGCGGCCTCCGGTCCGCCGGTGACGACCGTCGCGCCTGCGGCGACCGCCTCGTGCAGCATCGCCGCGGCGCGGGCGTGCTGCCGCTCGTTGATCATCGGGCCGAGCCCGACCGGGTCGGTGTGCGGGTTGCCGACCCGGATCGCTGCCGCGCGGCGGGCGAGCTCGGCGACGTACGCCTCGGCGATGTCGGCGTGGACCACGTGCCGGCCTGCGGTGATGCAGGTCTGGCCCTGGTAGTGGAAGCTCGACCAGGCGCCGATCATCGCCGCCTGGTCGAGGTCGGCGTCGTCGAGCACGACCAGCGCGTTGTTGCCGCCCAGTTCCAGCGAGACCTTCTTGAGCAGGCCGCCCGCCGTCGCGGCGATGGCCCGGCCCACCGTGGTCGAGCCGGTGAAGTGGATCATCGCGGTCGACGGGTGGGTGACCAGCCGTTCACCCGTCTCGGCGCCGCCCTGGACGACCTGGAACACCCCGTCCGGCAGGCCCGCGTCCGCGAGCAGTTCCGCCAGGGCGACGCCGCCGGACAGCGGGGTCTCCGGCGATGGCTTCAGGACCACGGCGTTGCCGAGCGCGAGCGCGGGCGCGACGACCCGCATCCCGAGCACCAGCGGGAAGTTCCACGGGGTGATCGTGGCGACGACGCCCAGCGGCACCCGCTCGGCGAGGCTGAACCGGCCGGCGTGGCTGGAGGGCAGCACCTCACCGACCGGGCGGGCGGCGAGGGCGGCGGCCTCGAACAGCTCGCTCGTGGCGGCGCCGATCTCGTAGTCGGCCTTGCCGGGGATGCAACCGGTCTCGCGGACGATGAGCTCGCGCAACTCGGGGGCGCGGGTGGCAAGCCGGTCGGCGGCGCGGCGCAGCACGGCCGCCCGCTCGGCGTAGGTCAGCGCGGCCCAGCCGGGCTGCGCCGCCGCGGCGCGGTCGACCGCGGCGTCGACGTCCGGGGGCGCGGTGGTGGGGACGGTGGCGAGCGGTGTACCGGTGGCCTTGTCACGGGCTATGAGAGTGGACATGACAGCTCCTCACGACGGCGGGATCAGGAGAGCGGCTGTGCGGCCCGGCGAGCCAGGGCGAGCGCCCCGGCCACCGGGGGTTCGTGCAGCAGGTGGACGGTCAGCCCGGGATGCGCGCGGCCGACGGCGTCGCGGAACGCGGCGAACAGGCTGGGCTGGCCGGTCATGACGCCGCCCGCGGCGACGACGTCGGTTGTGGTGGTGCCGCCCGCGAGCAGCACGCCGACGAGACCCGCGAGGCTCTCGCCGCCGGCGGTGATCACCGCACGGGCGTCGGCGGACCCGCGCTCGGCGGCGGCGAAGACGGCGGGCGCCCGGGACGCCCAGTGCGCGGCGTCGGTGTTGTCGTTGACCGTACGGGCGAGACCCGTCGCGCTGGCGACCCCGAACGCCTCGAGCAGCACCGGCAGGAGTACGTCGGGCGGTCCGCCGGCGTCGTTCCGGGTGAGGGCGGCCCGGACCGCCTCGCGGACGAGCGCCGGCGCGCTGCCCTCGTCGCCGATGACCCAGCCCCAGCCGCCCGCGAAGCGCAGCGCCGCACCGTCTTGCGCACGGCCGACGGCGACGGCGATCGACCCGGTACCGGCGATCACCCCGATGCCGGTGGACAGGCCGGCGGCGGGGACGAGCAGCGCGGCGTCGTTGGTGACGACGGACGGCACGCCGGCGGCACTGGTCAGTGCGTGTCCGAGGGCCACGCAGTGCGCCTCGGTGTCGCAGCCCTGCGCGCCGGCGCCGATCGCGGCGACGGTGGCACCCGGCGGCCGGTGCCGCTCGACGACGGCCGCGATCCACTGGGCCGCCACGTCGACGGGTTCGGCGGCCCAGTCCTCGCTGGGATGCACAGCGTCGGCCAGCCGACGCCCGTCCGGGGTCTCCACGCGCACGTGGGTCTTGGTGCCGCCGATGTCCAGACCGACGAGGGCGGGGCCGTTCACAGGACCGGCACCTTCGTGTCGTCGTGGTGGAACACGAACTCCTCGACGTCGATGCCGGCCCGCTCGGCGGTCCGGGCCACGAGCGCCTGCAGCACCACCGCCTCCAACACCGCCCGCTGATTCGGCGGTACCGCGGGCAGCCGCACGACCTGCAGGAACGGCCCAGGAGACACCTCGTAGGCGGTCACCAGGATCACCGGGTGCCCAGCGCCGGACAGGGTGCGTGCCACCGCGGTCTCACGCTGGCCGCCGAAGAGCACGTGCGCCGTGCCGCCGGCCGACTCCATCGCCCCGTGCAGGTACTGCCGAGTGCTCATCGCGGTCGCCGGCAGCCGGACCACCTCACGGAACAGCAGCGCGCCCGCCTCCGCCGACCCCAGCGACGGCCCGGCGCCGACGAAGTCGGCCGCACGCGCGGCGGCGAACGGGGCGGCGAGGTCGTCGAGCCGGCCGGCGAGGTCGTCCTCCAGCTCCTGCATCCGCTGCGGCAGCAGCGCCCACGACGGGTCGGCCGGCCCGTCGTCCCAGGCCTCGGCGATCATGCCGAGCCCGGCGATGGTCGCGGTGTAGCCGATCGTCGAGGCGTAGCTGTCCGGCAGGTCGCCGAGCGAGAGGTGATACGGCGCGGCCGCGGCGATCGGCGACGGGTGGGCGTTGGTCACGGCATAGCGCAGCTGCTCGCCGATCGACGAGAGCACGGCGAGGGTCTCCGCGCTGCGGCCGCTCTGGGACACGGCCAGCAGCGGGTGGCGGCTCGCCGGGAACGGCAGCGGGTGGTCGCCGGCGCTCAGCCGCCAGGCGTGGATCCCGCGCCGGCGCAGGGTCCAGGTCGGGGCGCAGGCTGCGGCGAGGCTCGCCCCGATGGCGACGAAGATCGGTCCCGGGCCGCGGAACCACCCGTCGGCCTGCCGCGCTGCGACCTCGGCGCTCAGTCGCCGGACCGCGAGCTGCAGCGCGGCGAGCTGCTGGGCGCGGGCGGCGGCGAAGGTGATGTGGCCCTCCGGCGTTGACATCCTTTTTCCCCAAACGTGTGCGGGTCGGCTGGATCAGCGGTGGCAGTGGTCCCCGCCGGAGGCGGGAATGTCCAGGGTCGGGTTGCGGCCGAAGAAGCCGGCCGGTTTGAGGACGAAGCCGGTGGTGTCGACCGGCATGACGGGCCAGTCCTCCGGCCGCGGGAAGTGGGTCAGCCCGAACGTGTGCCACACGACGATGTCGGTGCCGTCGATGGCGCGGTCGGCCGCGATCCAGGCCGGGATGCCGGCGCCGCCCGGGTGCTGGTTGACCAGGTCGCCGGCGGGGTACTGCTCGGCGGGGTCGTAGGCGGTGACCCACAGGTGCCCGGTGGCGAACGTGGCGCGGCGGTACAGGTCGGACTCCGCGTCCGCGAGCAGCGCGGGCTGGCCCTGCGGGTGCAGCACGTAGGCGACGTCGCGGCCGAGCCGGTTGTGCACGCCGGGGTTGCCGATCCGCCAGACCCGGCCGTGGTTGCCGTCCGCGATGCGGGGCGCGTCGCTCTCCCGGCGCAGCCGGGTCACCCGCTGGGTGATGCCGGTGCCGGTCGGGTTCGCCGGGCCGCGGGGCACGGCGACCGCATCGACCTCCTCGACGTAGTTCACCGGACCGTCGACGGTGACGTCCAGGCGCGCGCTGAACAGGTGCTGGTGGTGCGGCGCGCCGAGGCCCGGCGCGACCTCGGTGGCGTAGGGGTACTCACCGCCGGGGTTCGGGTGGCCGGACGTGAACACCACGCCGGTGGCCTTGACCTCCAGCTCGATCGTCCCGTCGAGGTAGAAGTACCAGTAGAAGCCGTAGTCGTAGTTGCCGACGGTCACGAAGAAGGACACGACGAGGCGCCGGTTGCGCCGCACGTCGCTGGAGCCGGTGAAGGAGCTGGTGTGCTTCCACAGCACGCCGTAGTCCTCCTCGTGAATGCAGATCGCCTGCGGGATGCTTCGTGGCTGCCCGTCGTTGTCGGCGACGACCACGTCCAGGTAGGTGATGTCGCCGACGCAGTCGCAGCCGAGCTCCAGGGAGTTGGCGAAGTTGCCCAGCAGGTATTCGCCGCCGTCGAAGAACGTCTGGAACCACCGCTGCGGGCTGGGATCGGCGTACGGCACCACCATCTCGGCGATGGAGGCGCGGTAGAGCACCGGACGCTGCCGGCCGCCGTCGGCGATGGAGATGTCGCGCAGGACCAGGCCCTCGCGGGAGTCGAAACTCACCTGCAGCCGCCAGCCGAGCCACTCCAGGACGTTGTCGGCGTCGATGGTGAAGCTGGGGCCGTGCGGCTGGGTGATCTCGATCGGCCGGACGCCCTCGCGGAGCGGGCCGTTGAACTCCGGCAGGTGGAAGTTGCCGTCCTCCTGCGGCACGGCCGGCGCCGCGACGTCGAGGACCTCGACGACCTCGCGGGCGATGACGTCGACGTAGGCGACGACGCCGTCGACCGGGTGGGCCCAGGGCAGGTCGGCCGGGCTCTTCTGCAGGAACGTGAACGTGCGCTGCAGGCGCCGGCCCTGCTCGGCCTCGGACATCGCCGCACCGGCCGACAACGGCTGCACCCGTAGGACGGACAGATCGGTCAGCCCACGGCGGTGCATCGCGGCGAGCCAGCGCGGGTCCTTGTGCACGATCTCCTCGACCATCGCGAACTCCAGCATCACGACGGGCACCTGGCCGTCGCGGGCCGGTTCGATCACGGTGGACGACACCAGCCGGTCCTCGCCGGGGCAGACCACGACGTCGTGCGACGCACCGTCGGCCATGTCGACGAGCAGGGCGCGCAGCAGCCGCAGCCCGCCGGCCGCGCCGCGCTTGTCGGGCTCGAGCAGTCCCAGGTACGCCACGTGTGTGGTGGACGTCAGCAGGCCACTGCGCACGAGGACCTCGCGCGCGGCCGAGATCTCTTCGGCGCGCAGCGGACCGAGCGTCCGCGCCCTCAACGGTTCGACCACGGCGGTTCCTCCCCTAACCTTCGCCAGAGCAATACCAAGTAGCGACCACACGATACCAATTATTGCCCAGTGGTACAGAGTGAGCTCTTTCCCAATCGCAGGTTGCCCTGAATATCCGCGCAAACCACCCATTCGTCGCCGACACGGCGGCCTATCTGGTCTTCAGTGGTTTGCGTGAGGTCCGGTAGTCGGCGATGATGCGACAGTGACTGACGCCCCGACGCCCACGTCGATCCGCGCCGACCATCCCGAGCCGCTGTGGATCCAGGCCGTGAACCTGATCAAGGACCAGATCGGGACCGGCGCATTGAAACCGGGCAGCCGGCTCCCACCGGAGCGCGAGCTGTGCGAGCGGCTGGGCATCAGCCGGGTCACCCTGCGCAAGGCACTGACCACGCTGGTCGACGAGGGCGCGCTGAGCGCCTCGCACGGTCGCGGCTGGTACGTGGCGCCGGGTGCGAGCGCCCGGGAGTGGCCCAACAGCCTCGAGTCGTTCACCGAGACGGCGCGCCGGATGGGGCTGGCGGCCAGTTCGACGGTGCTGCGCCACGAGGTGGTCCCGGCCGACCTGGACCAGGCCGAGCAGCTCTCGATCGCGCCCGGCACGCCGCTGTTCGTGCTGGAGCGGGTGCGGCTGCTCAACGACGTGCCGACCGCGCTCGACCTCACCCAGATCCCCGCCGACCTGGTGCCCGGCTTCGCCGACGTGGACTTCCGCACCGGCTCGCTGTACGACCACGTCACGGCGGCTGGCCTCGACCCGGCCAAGGCCGACGCCACGATCGAGGCGCAGGAGGCCGACGCCTACCTGGCCGAGCAGCTCCAGCTGGACGTCGGCAAGCCGGTGCTGGCGCTGCGGCAGCTGGTGTTCAGCGCCAACGACCGCCCGCTGTTCTCGTCGGTGGTGCGCTACCGCGGCGACCGGTACCGGCTGCGGACCTTCTTCCTGCGCGCCGGGACCCAGGCCCGGCCGTCCTGGGGACTGCGCTAGCGCCGGCATCGCCAGGGCCCGGCTCACTTGCCGATGCCCTGGCTGAGCCCCTGGATGAACTGCCGGGAGAAGACGACGAACAGCACGACGAGCGGCAGCGCGCCGAGGGTCAGCGCGCCGAGCAGCGCGGGGTAGTCGTTGAGGAACTGCCCGACGAACTGCTGCACGCCCAGCGTCACCGTCTGGTTCTCCTGGCTCGGCGCCAGGATGAGCGGGAACCACAGGTCGTTCCAGATCGGCAGCATGGTCACCGACGCCACCGCGGCAAGGCCCGGCCGGACCATCGGCAGCACGATCGACAGCGTGCGCAGCTCCCCGGCCCCGTCCATGCGCGCGGCCTCCTTCACGTCGCCGGGCACGGCGCGGAAGTACGTCATGAGCAACGCGACGGCGAGCGGCAGGCTCATCGCGGTGTAGACCAGGATCAGCGCGGTGAGCGTGTCCATGAGCCCCCACGAGATCATGGTTCTGAGGATGGGCACGGTCCCGAGCCGGATCGGCAGCATGATGCCGGCGACGAAGAATCCGCCGACCAGCGGCGCGAAGCGCACCTTGTACTCGGTGAGCGCGAATGCGGCGAGCGTCGCCAGCACCAGCGTCAGCATGGTGCTGGTCACCGTCACGATCAGGCTGTTGCGGTAGTTGGCGACGAAGTGCCCGCGCTGGAACACCCGCTCGTAGCCGCCGGCACTGAAGGTCCCGGCCCCCGGCGGGGCGAACGGATGCTCGAAGATCGCCGGGGTCGTCTTCAACGAGTTGATCACGATCAGCAGGATCGGTGCGATCGCCAGCAGCGCGAACACGATCAGCAGACCGTGCACCACCAGACTCCCGGCGCGCTCGGAGCCGCGCGCCCTGGCTACAGCAGTCATGTCACCACTCACAACTCGTAGGACTTCAGCCGGCGGTGCAGCAACCCGAAGTACGCACCGGTGATGACGAGGATGATCAGGAAGATCACGCTGGCGACGGCCGCGCCGAGATCGAGATCGGCGACCTGTCCGCTCGACCCGAAGAAGGTGCGGTAGAACAGCGTGCCGAGGATGTCCGTGCTGTAGTTCGGGCCGGGTGCCGAGCCGTTGAGCGCGAAGACCAGGTCGAAACCGTTGAAGGTCCAGATGTACGTGAGGATCGCGATCAGTCCGAACTGCGGCGCGATGAGCGGGAACTTGACGCGCCAGAACGCCGTCCAGGCGCCCGCGCCCTCGATCCGCGCCGCCTCCAGGATGTCGCCGGGCACGGCCAGCAGCGCCGAGTACAGGAAGATCATCGGGATGCCGACGTACTGCCACACCGACATCAGCGAGATCGTGGGCAGCGCCGTGCGCTCGTCGCCGAGCAGCGGGAAGTCGACCAGACCCCACAGCGGGTTGATGATCAGGCGCCAGATGAACCCGACGATCACCACGGAGAGCGTGGTGGGGATGAACAGCAGCGTGCGGTACACCCCGGTGGATCTGCGCAACCGGCCGGAGGTGAGCAGCGCGGCCAGCAGCAGCCCCAGCGGGACCTCCACGACGAGGTGGATCGCGAAGTACTCGACGTTGTTCGTGAGCGCGTTCCAGAACCGCTCGCTGGTCGTCGGGTTGGTGAACAGGTACCGGTAGTTGTCCAGGCCGACGAACCGGGCGGCCCCGTCGTCGGTGTCGGTGTCGAAGAGGCTGAAGTACATGGAGTTCAACAGCGGCAGAGCCGCGAAGATCACGTAGACCGCCAGCGCGGGCAGCGTGAAGGCGAGGAAGTACCGGTAGTGGGCCCTTCGCACGGGCGGGGTTCCTTTCGGGCTGCATCAGCGTCGTGCGGGGATGTGCAGGGCCGCGACCCGGCACATCCCCGTCCCGCCTACTTCTTCTGCGGCTCGTACCAGCTGGACAGCCCGGCCTGCAGCTGGGTGGTGGCCTCCTGTGGGCTGAGGTTCTTGGTGTACATCAGCTGCAGCACCCGCCAGACCTCGTCGTCGAACGGCGGGGTGCCGGCGCTGAGCCGGTCCAGCCCCAGCCGCGGGGTGAGCTTCGCGCCCTTCTTCAGGTCGGCGAAGGATTGCGCGAGCGCGTTGGTGTAGGTGATCGGCTGCTTGCCCATCGAGAAGAAGCCGGGCAGCTTGTTGGTGTACAACGCCTGGAACTCGGGCGTCGCGGTCCAGGCCAGGAACGTCTCGGCCTCGGCCTTGTGCTTGCTCGCCGCGTTGATGCCGATCGCCATGTCCGGCATCTCCTGCACGTACCGGTCACCCCCCGCGGTCACCGCCGGCGGGCCGAAGACACCGACGTGGAGGTTGCCGACCGCGACCTGGTTGATGTCCCACGAACCGTCGGGCAGGATCGCCGCCTTGCCGAGGGCGAAGAGTTGGGTCATGTCGGCGTACTTCAGGCTCTCGAAGCCCTTGGGAAGGTACGGCTTCCACGCGTCGAACGCGGTGAAGGCGGCGACGAAGTCGGGGTCGGTGACCTTCTTCGTGCCCTTGATGAGGCCCTGCCGGCCGTCCTCGCCCTTCCAGTACGCCGGGCCGATGCTGTAGAGCCCGTTGTACGCCAGCTGCCACGACTCGGCCGCGCCGACTGCAAGCGGCGCGTACTTGCCGTTGTCCTTGATCGCCTTGAGTACCGCGAGGAACTCGTCCTGCGTCGTGGGTACCTTCAGGTTGAGCTCGGTGAAGATGTCCTTGTTGTAGTAGAAGCCGGCGAGCACCGCGGCGGTGGGCACGCAGTAGTGGCTGCCGGCGTCGTCCGACCAGGGGTCCAGGGCGAGCGCCTCGAAGCCGTCCAGCATGGGCTTGCCGTCGAGCTTCTCGAAGTACCCCTTCTTGATCCACGAACGGTTCACGTCGTACGGCCGGCAGGTGATGAGGTCCGGCCCGGTACCGCCGTCCACCTGTGACTGGATCGCGGCGTTGTATTCGTTGGTATTGGTCGGACTGAACTTGACGTCGATCGTCGGGTGCGCCTTCTCGAAGGCGGGGAGGATCTCGTCCTGCCACATGGCGAGGTCTTCGGTACGCCAGCTGCCGAGCGTCAGCACAACCTTGCCGGAGCCGCTCCCCGCCGACGGCGAGCAGGCCGAGGACAGGGCGACCACTGCCGCCGCGACCAGCGCAACGGACGCATGTAGTGCACGCATGGAGTTGCCTCTCGTCATCGTTGCCTTCGCGCGGCTCCCCCGGGGCCGGCGCCTGATGCGGGAGCATATACAGGCAGACAGTGTGGTAACAAGAGGTACAGCTTTGGTTTGCTGAGATGCTATCGTTCCGCATCCACTGCATACCACTTCGTTCTGGAGGACCCTTGATCGGCGTCGGCCTGCTCGGCTCCGGGTTCATCGGCGAGACATACGCCGAGGCCCTTGAGGACGTCCGCAACGCCCGCCTCGTGGCGCACTACTCACGCTCGCCGGAGCGGGCCGCCGCCTTCGCCGCCCGGCCGGGCCGGGACAGCAGGCCACACGAGAGCATGGCCGCGTTGTGCGCCGACCCCGCGGTCGACCTGGTGGTCATCGCCCTGCCGAACGAGGTGCACCTGGAGGCGGTACGGGTGGCGGCCGCCGCCGGGAAGGGCATCATCTGCACCAAGCCCCTCGGCCGCACCGGGCCGGAGGCCGCCGAAATCCTGCGGGTGGTCACCGAGGCCGGTGTCTGGCACGGCTACGCGGAGAGCTCCGTCTTCTCACCCAACCTCGCCAAGGCGCACGAGATCGTCGCGGCCGGCGGCATCGGCGACGTGTTGTGGATGCGCGCCCGCGAGGGTCACTCCGGCCCGCACGCGCCGCACTTCTGGGACGCCGAGACGGCCGGCGGCGGCGCACTGCTCGACATGGGCTGCCACACCATCGAGTCGGCCCGGCACTTCTTCGGCCGCGACAACCCGATCGTCGAGGTCTTCGCCTGGGGAGCGACACTCGCGCACGCCGACCGCACCACCGGCGAGGACACCTCGATCGCCCTGCTGAAGTTCGCCGGCGGACAGCTCGCGTCGATCGAGAGCTCATGGGTCGAGAAGGGCGGCATGCAGCTGCGCCACGAGATCGTCGGCAGCGCCGGTCGCCTGGTCACCGACACGGCGTCGACCCCGGTGTGGGGCTTCATCAGCAACCCGGCCGGCTACCTGGTCGAGAAGGCGGACGCGGACACCGGCTGGGTGTACCCGGTGCCCGAGGAGACCCGGGCATACGGCTTCTCCCAGGAGATGCGGCACTTCGTCGACCGGTTCGCCGCGGGAGAACCGCCGCTGGAGACGTTCCAAGACGGCTGGCTGGTCAATACCGTCATCGACGCCTGCTACCGCTCGATGACCTCCGGCCGCTGGGAGCCGGTCCAGCTGCCCTGACACGGGGCACTCGGCTGTCAGCTGATGATCCGGTAGCCGTATATGCCGCGGGATCCGCCAAGGATCAAGCGCTGATCATCTGACCCGAGAAACCATGCGGCAATCGCGCCGTCCAGCCGGATCGCGGCCATTTGTGAGTCTCGTTTGCTCCAGTAGCTGAGAAACGTGACGCCCAGCACCAGCAGCGACTGGCTGTCGCTTGGGATGATCGTGCCGCGGATGCGCTCGTGGTGGCCGTTGTCGAGCTGGTGGGTCTGCTGGCCGGTGGCCGCGTCCCAGACCCGCACTATCGGGTCGATGCTGTCGTATTCGGCGCCCAGGGTGGTCAGCCAGGTCCCGTCCGGCGCGATGTGCACCTGCCCGACCCCCTCGTGGTGGTCGGTGTCGAGTTGGTGGGTCTGCCGGCCGGTGGCCACGTCCCAGATCCGCAGCACCGGGTCACCGACCCCGCCGGCGGTGGCCAGCCAGGTGCCGTCCGGCGCGATGCTCACCTGCGCGACCCCGCGGCGGTGGCCGGTGTCGAGCCGGTGGGTCTGCTTGCCCGTGCCCGGATCCCAGATCTGTACCACCGGGTCATCGGCGTTGTAGCCGCCGCCGGTGGTGGCCAGCCAGGCCCCGTCCGGCGCGATATACACCCCTGCAACCCCGTGGCGGTGGGCGGTGTCGAGCCGGTGGGTCTGCTCGCCGGTGGCCACGTCCCAGATCCGGACCGCCTGGTCGACGGTGTTGTAGCCGGCACTGGTGGTGGACAACCAAGCCCCGTCCGGCGCGATCCGCACCTGCCCGACCCCGTCGCGGTGGCCGGTGTCGAGCCGGTGGGTCTGCTCGCCGGTGGCCACGTCCCAGATCCGCACCACCGGATCACCGACCCCGTCGGTGGTGGCCAGCCAGGCCCCGTCCGGCGCGATATGCACCTGCGCGACCCCGCCGCTGCGGGCGGTGTCGAGCCGGTGGGTCTGCTCGCCGGTGGCCACGTCCCAGATACGCACCACCGGATCATCGGCACCGAGTTTGCCGCCGGTGGTGGCCAGCCAGGCCCCGTCCGGCGCGATATACACCCCTGCAACCCCGTGGCGGTGGCCGGTGTCGAGCTGCCGGGTCTGCTCGCCGGTGTCCAGGTCCCAGATGCGCACCACCGGATCATCGGCACCGTAGCCGCCGCCGGTAGTGGCCAGCCACGTCCTGTCCGGTGCCATGTGCACCTGCCCGACCACGCCCGGATGGCTGGTGTCGAGCTGCCGGGCCTGCTCGCCGGTAGGCAGGTCCCAGATCCGCAGCACCGGATCACCACTCATGCCGGTGGTGGCCAGCCAGGCCCCGTCAGGCGTCATGTGCACCTGCCCGACCCCAGTGGGGTGGCCGGTGTCGAGCCGGTGCGTCTGCTGGCCGGTGGCCGGGTCCCAGATCCGCACCACCGAATCACCGGCACCGGGTTTGCCGCCGCTGGTGGCCAGCCAGGCCCCGTCGGGGGCGATATACACCTGCCGGACCCCGTCGCGGTGGCCGGTGTCGAGCTGATGGGTCTGTTGACCGGTGGACAGATTCCAGACCCGCACCACCCGAGCACCGCTACCGCCGTTGGTAGCCAGCCAAGTCCCGTCAGGCGCGACGTGCACCGGCCCGAGCCCGGTGGAGTGGCCGGTGTCGAGCTGATGGGTCTGCCGGCCGGTGGCCAGGTCCCAGACCCGCACCACTGCGTCATCGGCGCTGTAGCCGACGCCGATGGTGGCCAGCCAGCTCTCGTCCGGCGCGATATGCACCTGCCCGACCCCGCGGTGGTGGCCGGTGTCGATCCGGTGGGTCTGTCGGCCAGTGGCCAGCTCCAAGATCCGCACCACCGGATCACCACCCGCGCCGGTCGTGACCAGCCAGGTCCCGTCCGGCGCGACGTGCACGTGCCCGACCCCGGCAGGGTGGCCGGTGTCGAGCCGGTGGGTCTGCTCGCCGGTGGCCACGTCCCAGATACGCACCATCGGATCACCAGCCGCGCCGGTCGTGGCCAGCCAGGTCCCGTCCGGCGCGACGTGCACCTCCCCGATCCCGCCCGGGTGGTCGGTGCCGAGCCGATAGGTCTGTTGACCGGTGGCCACGTCCCAGATCCGCACCACCGGATCACCGCGACCGCCGGCGGTGGCCAGCCAGGTCCCGTCCGGCGCGACGTGCACCTGCTCGACCCCGTTCGGGTGACCGGTGTCGAGCCGGTGGGTCTGCTCGCCGGTGGCCACGTCCCAGATCCGCACCACCGGGTCACGAGTCCTGTAGCCGGCGCCGGTGGTGGCCAGCCAGGCCCCGTCCGGTGCGATATGCACCTGCGCAACCCCGCCCGGGTGGTCGGTGTCGAGCCGGTGGGTCTGCTCGCCGGTGGCCAGGTCCCAGATCCGCATCACCGAGTCACCGGCACCGAGCTTGCCGCCGGTGGTGGCCAGCCAGGTTCCGTCGGGCGCGATGTGCACGTGCGCGACCCCGGCGGGGTGGCCCGTGTGGATGGAGCGGCGCAGGGCCGGGTTGGGTTGGTCGGGTGGTGGCCAGAGGTTGGCGATACGGGGCCTGTGGGTGAGCGTGGCGGCGAAGGCTTCGACGTGAGGTTGGAGGATGGGGTTGCCGTCGAGGCGGCTGGCGATGCTGTCGTGAATGCTGTGTGCGGTTGAGCCGGGGGTGAGCAGATGCGCGTTGCGGCGGATGGCGTCGGCAAGGGCGGGGGCGTCGGGATGGTGGCAGTGGATGAGGTCCGCTTCGGCGTGGACCGGTCCGTCACGGTGGATGCGGGCGGCGGTCCAACGCAGGTCCATCAGCAGGCGGTCCAGTTCGTGTCCTCGACCGGCGGCGGTGAGATGGTCGACGATGTGGCGCCAGAGGTACTCCTGCTGCGGAGGGAGCGCCCACCACGCCCGCGGTGCGTGGTCGCGCTGCGCTGCTGTTTCGGGTAGAAGGCGTGCGGCGGCGTCGAGCAGCGCGGTGTTGGTTCGGGCGGCCTGATCCACCGCAGCGATGTCGCGGAGGTAGCTGCGCAGGACATCGTGCAGCCGTAGGCCGGGTTCCCGGCGGGCGGGGGTGGCCAGCGACGCGTCGATGAGCGTCTGGCCGAGTTGCTCCGTTTGGAAGGCATCCAGGCCACCGGTCTCCGCCCACAGCAGGGCCAGAGTCCGGTAGGGGATGTCGGTGTCTTCGACGAAGATGCCCAGTTCGAGGTACCGGTCACGGACGAACGTCCGCAGCGACGCCAGGCTGCCCTCGATACAGGCACTGATCATGGTGTTGCGGCGGCTGGTGTCATCGGCCCAGGGATTGTCGAGACCGGCCGGGCCGGCTTGCCGCAGCCGATCCAGCACCATGTGGGCTGCTTCCGGCGCGGTTCGGGTGGCCGTGGTGGTGCGGGCGATGGTGCGATTGATGATGCCCAGCAGCAGCGGCCAGCGCCCGCTCAGCCGCGCCAGCTCGGCCAGCACATCGGCCGGCAGCAGGCCGGCGTCCTGCTTCAGCAGTGTCGCGGCTTCGTTCCCGCCCATGACGTCGATCGAGACCGTGGTGGCAGCCGCAAGCGAGGGGAGATTGAAGCGGGTGGTGATGACCCGCCGGCAGCGCTCGCCACCGACCAGGAAAGGCCTGGCCTGTTCGTCACGCCACACATCGTCGACGACCAGCAGAACCGGATCGGTGCGCAGGTCCAAGGCCTCGCCGAGGTGGAAACCGGCGGTGAGTGGATCGGAGGACGTCGGTCGGACACCGGTCAACCGGGCGGACAGATCGTTGATCTTGGCGGCCAGTGCGGGGCCGAGCAGGTCCTGGCCGAGTTCGGTCCACAGCACCCCGCCGGGGAACCGGGCCTCGACAGCCGGCTCGTGGCAGGCCTGTGTGACCAGGACTGTCTTGCCGAATCCGCCGAAGCCGCGCACCGCGGTCACCACGATCGGGTCAGCCTGCGACGACTGTTCCAGCGTCTCGAGGAGCATGCGGGTCAGGCCGGGACGAGCGATCGCGCCAGGCGGTACCGGCGGCAGCATCCGCGGCCGGCGCGCCACTGCGACCGCATCCACGGTTGGCGAACCCACGGCGACGGGCGTCAACGGCGGCGGTCGGTAGCTGCGGTTCACCAGCCAGGGCAGCGATCCGGGCGGCGCACCGTTATGGACCGGAGGATGCTCCCGCAGCAGGGTCACCAACTCGTCGAATACATCGCAGCCGCGCAGCGAAGCGCCACGGTCCGGCAGGCCCTGGATCACTCGAAGCAGCATCTCGGTGAACAGGGTCAGCTCACGGCCCTGCCCGGACTGCGCCGGATTGGTCCGGTCGGTCGCGCCGATCAGGTACCAGCCCGCCGACCCGCCGCCCGGCACGGCTCGGACCGGAACGCTTGCGTCCGCGTGTCCAGCGAAGCAACAGTCCAGCAGGAGCAGCACCGACAGGTCCGGCGAACCGTTGCGCGCGACCTCGTCGACCAGATCGGCGACCGTCACCATGCTGCGCTGCGGCCGGGACCGGTCACCATCCACCGGTACCAGACACAACTGCTCGCCGAAGGCTTCCGCATGACCGACGAAATAGATGACCAGCAACCCAGGCGGGCGGACCAGCCGCGCCGCATCACCCACCGCCTGGAGCACCACCGCCCGATCCGGATCCTCCAACGCGATCAGCCGCGACGGCCGCAACCCCCACAGCTGCGGCAGTGCGAACTGCTCCGCCAATCGCCGCATCCCGGCCACCGCCTGCGGTACCGCAGGGAAATCCGACCGATATGTGCTGACCCCGACCAGCACCGCCGCCGACTCCGACGGATCGGCCCGCGACACCCCGGCCGCGTCACCCGCCGACATCCGAAGCCTCACTCAACGCCGCTCTGACCGCTGCAACCACCGCCTCAGCCGGCCCGTCCAAAGTCATCTCCGTCCGACGCGTGCCGTCCGGCAGATCCGTCCTCGTCAGCACCACCCGCGCCCGCTCCGCCGGCCGCGAACGGCGCCGAGCCTTGAAAAAGTCGTAGATCGCATTCAACACCAACGGCAGCGTCACATCCGTCGCCAGAAACGTCACCACCTCGCCGGCGCCGAGCTCGCCGGCGCCCACCCCAGCCCGGCCCCGCCGGACCTCCACCCCGGCCAGCGCCGGGTTACCGCGCAACGCCACGTCCAGCTGCGCCACAACATCGACGTCGACCACAACAATCACGGCCGGAGCATAAACGCCGCCGACCCGGAAACCCACCACCCTTTCGCGCGACCGAACACCCGCCGGCCAGGTGAACACCGAGCATCGATCCCGCGTTGGGCGCGTGGATGCCGGCCTGGGCAAAGTCGCTCGCCCGGACAGCTGACGTGCGTGATGATCCCGAGGTGAACGGGTCCGAGATCAGGGCGGCGTTCGACGACGTATTCGATCAGTCCGTCGTCTTCCACGGCTCGCCGACTACATGCGCGCTGGACCCCGAAACCCCCAGTCGAAGGTCACGGCCTCTCGGCGGTGACCAAATGCGGTCGCCGCTACGGCCTACCCCCAGGCGCATTGACAACCTGACCCGGCAATGGCTTGCCACCACCTCGGGGACGTCGCACAACGTGCACGCATCTAGCCGATGACAGCGCATTTGAGGCGCTTCTGACGCTTCCATGGGCGGCTCGGCGCGTCGTGAATAGCGCACGCCGTTGTCCTGCCTAGGTTCTGGCTTGTCGAAGGTCAGAACTGCGGTGGCGGGAGAACGGCGTGCGTAGTGCAAGGTTATGGGCTGGGCTGCTCGGCGTCGACAAGGCGGTGGTTGAGCGTGTCGAGTTCGACGAGGACGAGGGCGTTGTTGTCGTGTCGGTGCGCCCAGGGCGCGGACAGCGGCGGCGGTGCGGGGTGTGCCGGCGGCGCTGTGCGGGCTATGACCAGGGCGAGGGTCGCCGGCGGTGGCGAGCATTGGATCTGGGCACAATCCGCGCGTTCGTCGAGGCGGACGCGCCGCGGGTGTCCTGCCTAGTGCACGGCGTGGTCGTGGCCGCGGTGCCGTGGGCGCGGCATGGTGCTGGACACACTCTGGCCTTCGATCAGACGGTGGCCTGGCTGGCCACGGTGTGCTCGAAGAGCGCGGTGACCCAGTTGATGCGCATCGCCTGGCGCACGGTGGGTGCGGTGGTGGCTCGGGTGTGGGCCGACACCGCCGGTCGGGTGGACCTGCTGGCTGGGCTGCGCCGGATTGGCATCGACGAGATCTCCTATCGCAAGGGGCACAAGTACCTGTTGGTGGTGGTCGACCACGACACCGGTCGCCTGGTGTGGGTGGGTAAGGGCCGCGATCAGGCCGGCCTGACGGCGTTCTTCACGCTGCTGGGACCGCGCCGGTGCGCGCAGCTGACCCACATCTCCTCCGACAGCGCGCGGTGGATGAACGAGGTCATCGCCACGCACTGCCCGCAGGCGATCCGGGCGGCCGACCCGT
>NZ_BAABAT010000059.1:0-53674 GCF_039537565.1 Dactylosporangium darangshiense | reverse complement strand
CCGGCGGCTGTCGTGATCACCATCGGCAGCACGAGCAGGAGCCCGGCGGCGGCCGACAGACTGGTTCTTCTCATTGATCCTCCCATCGAAGGAGAGCTCAGCGGACGTTGAGGTAGTCGACGTTCGGTCCGCCGTTGGCGGTCGTGGCGGTCAGGCGGACGGTGTTGGCGCCGGCGGTCACCGGTACCGTCACGGTCACGTCCTGCCAGGTGTCCCAGTTGGCGGTGGGGTTGAAGGCGACACCGGCGGCCACGACGGTGCCGTTGACGGCGATGTCCATCGGCCGATTGGCGGTCGTGCCGTTGGAGACGCGGAACGTGAGCGTCGCGGTGCCTGCTGCGGGCGCGGTCACCGACCACTGGACGTAGCTGCCGGTGACGTTGGTGTAGTCGACGAAGCCGGTGCCCGAGTAGCCGGTGTGGTTGGTCGCGACGGTTCCCTGCGAGATCGTCGCGTTCTCCGCCTCGTATCGCACGGGCCCGCCGCCGCCACCGCTGGCCGGCACGGTCTGGGTCGCTACGTTCCAGCCCGACACCCGCACCGACGGGGCCGCGCCGGCCAGGTCGCTCGTGCGGTACTTCGCGGTCAGCGTCTTCGACTCGCCCGGCCACAGGCTGATCTCGTTGTCGTCCCACTGGATCGGCAGCACCGGCTTGCCGGCCGCGCCGACCACGTGCGCGTCGACGTAGAACGCCGGCGTCTTGCCGGTCGAGGTGTTGCGCAGCGTGACGGTGGTCGTCGTGGTACCGCCCGCCTCGCTCGACGACGCGGTCGCCGACACCGGCGCTTGCGCCATGCCCGACAGGCCCTTGAGGTTGGCGTAGCTGGTCGTCGGCGCGTAGTACCAGTCGTTGTTCGCCCAGTCGACCGTGTCCGCAGCGGTCGACAGCCAGTAGACGTTGCGGCTGACCTCGGCGCCCGATGCGTCGAGCAGCACCAGCTTGGCGAGGTAGGTGCCGGCGATGCCGCTGATCGATGACGGCACGGTCAGGGCCGTGGCCCGCCCGCCATCGCCCGGCACCGTCAGCGTCGCCGACGTCTGGGCGAACACCTCGGTGCCGTCGGGGTTGTACAGGTTCACCTTGGCGGTCAGGCCGCTCGCCGAGCCGTGCCGTTGGTTGACCACGACGACCGAGCGGTTGTCGTAGGACCACTGCACGTGCAGCGGCTCGTTGGCCTTCTTGGCGCCGTAGTACGCGCCGTTCTGGTCCAGGTAGTAGTCGAACAGCTGCCAGTGCAGCGAGGTCCAGCCGCTGTTGAGCATCCAGTAGATGACGCCGTCGGCAGGGTTCGACGAGTCGGTGAAGTTACGCCGGTAGGACTCGAACTGCGCCCGGACGTTCTCGTACTGCGCCAGCTGCGCCTTGCGCACGTAGTCGTCGAGGCTGGCCGGCGTCCCGTAGCGGCCGGTGATGGCGTTGTCGAAGATCTTCAGCGTGTTGAAGGTGCTCGACGGCGAGCGGTGGTACTGCGTCGCGGTCGGGCTCTGCCACAGCGTGGTCAGCTCGCTGGCGGACATCATCCGCTTGAGCGTGTCCATGGTCGGCACGTTCGGCCCGGCGCTGGTCTCGGAGTTGAAGCCCCAGGCGCCGCCGCTGTCCGAGTGCGCCTTGTCGTACCAGTAGTTCGGCGGGATCCAGTCGTACGGCCCGGTCATCTTCATCCCCGACGAGCCGGTCAGCGGGGCAGAGTTGTCCGACGCCGCGGCGATGACCGGGGTCGACCAGTCGGCCGCGGTCAGCGCGTCCATGTAGTTCTTCTCGATGGTCGCGTTGGGCGCGAAGTCGCTGCCGATGAGGAACGAGATGACGCTCGGGTGGTCGCGCAGCCGGGCGGCCTCAGCGGCCATCGACGCCTTCGCGATCGGGTAGTCGGCCGACGTCCAGGCGTCGCCGGGCTCGCCGCCGTTGACCTGGCCCTCCCACTTGTCGCAGCACTCCCAGCCGGGCAGCGTGAGGATGCCGTACTGGTCGGTCAGGTCGAAGAACTCGTCCGCCTCGATGTGTCCCTCCAGGCGGATCGTGTTGAGCCCGAGGTCGAGCGCGTAGCGCAGCTTGTCCTCGACGTAGCCGGGGTTCCACCGCAGGAACAGGTCCGGCGACCAGCCGCCGCCGCGGATCTGCAGCGGGCGTCCGTTGATGGTGTACCGCCGGTGCCCGCTGGCGTCCAGCGGTGCCTTCACGTCACGCACGCCGAACCGCTCGTGCGCGGCGTCGCCGGCCGTGCCGCCGACCGATGCGGTCAGGCTCAGGTCGTACAGCGGCTGTCCGCCCATGCCGGCCGGCCACCAGACCTGCGGATTGGCCAGCGTCACCGGGCCGAAGGTGACCGTCTTGGTCTCGTGCGCGGCCAGGCTCACCGACTGCGACAGGGCGGTGCCGGCGACGGTACCGGAGACCGTCGCGGTGACCGCGGCGGCGGAGTCGTTGCGCACGTCGGCCTTTGCGGTCAGCGTCGCGCTGTCCAGCGCCGGCGTGCTGAGCCTCGTCACCACGTGGGCGTTGCGCAGCGCCACCGCGCCTGAGCGGCGCAGCGTCACGTCGCGGACGATGCCCATGTTCTTGTCCGGCGGTGTCTGCACCCAGTCGATCCACCCCATCGTGAGGTCGCGGTTGGGGTCGTTCGGGTACACCTTGATGGCGACGCTGTTGACTCCACTGTGGACGACCGCGGTCAGGTCCAGCTCGTGGTCGGTGTAGGCGCCGGCGATCGTGGCGCTCGTGGTGACCTGGGTGCCGTTGACCCAGACGTCGGCCTTGGACAGCACACCGGTCACGTCGACGAACGTGTGCAGCCCGGTCTCGGAGCCGAGCGTGAAGTCCGCGCGATACCACCACGGCACGGTGAAGTCCGCGGTGGGGATCGACTTCATGTTGGTGGAGTAGAACGGGTCGGGGTACACGTTGTTCTGCAGCAGGCCGGCGAGCACGGTCGAGCGGGCGGACACCGGATACCAGCCCGAGGCCGCGTATCCCGGCTGTGAGATGGTGCCGCCGGTGTCGCTGGTCCTGCCGGAGGACTGGATGGCGAAGCCGGGGATCGCGGTCCGCTCGCCGAGCGCGGCGGACACCTGGACGGCGGCCCGCTGCGCTGCCGCCTCCGGGCGGGCCACGGCCGGTGCCGCGCCGTTGCCGGCCAGCGCGACCGCCGTGGCCGCCACGACAAACAGGCGCAACGGGGAACGGGTTCGGGTTTTGAGCAGCATGACGCCTCCCGGGTGATGGGCGGTCTGCGTACACGGGTGTTCGACGGCCTCGCGAGCGTCGGGCGGGCCGGGTCGGCGAACTGTTAAAGAGTCTTACTATTTAATGGCTCTCGATGCTAGGCGCGTGGCTCGGGTGCGGTCAAGACGCCGCGATGTGGGTTGACCTCGGTTGGTGTGCGGTCATAACATCGAGCCTTATCTGTCAGTAAGGTTGCCTTACAGTTGTACCGCAGGCAGGGAGGGAGTCAATGGGCAAACGCAGACAGCGGGCCGTGCTCGCGATGCTCGGCATCGCGGGGCTCGGGTTCGGTGTCCTGATCCCCGCCGCACCGGCGAGCGCCGCACCGACCCGCTACGAGGCGGAGAGCGCGACGATCTCGCAGGGCGTGGTGGAGTCCAACCACCTGAACTTCTCCGGTACCGGCTTCGTGAACAACGACAACGTCGTCGGCAGCTACACGCAATGGACGGTGAACGCCGCCAGCGCGGGCTCGGCCACGATCACGATCCGGTACTCCAACGGCACCACCACCGGCCGGCCCGCCGACATCGCGGTGAACGGCACCGTGGTCGCCGCCGCGTCAGCGTTCAACAGCACCACCGACTGGGACACCTGGGCCAACAAGACGATCACGGCGCCGGTGAACGCGGGCGCCAACACCATCCGCGTCACGGCCACCACGGCCAACGGCCCGGCGAACCTGGACTACCTGGACTTCGAGGTCGCGGCGTCGACGTTCACCGACTACCAGGCCGAGAACGCGACCCTGAACCAGGCCGCGGTCGCGACCAACCACACCGGCTACACCGGCACGGGGTTCGTCGACTACACCAACGTGACCGGCTCGTACGTCGAGTGGACGGTCAGCGCGGCGGCGGCCGGCAGCGTGGACTTCACCATCCGCTACGCCAACGGCACGACGGTCAACCGTCCGATGACCATCGCCGTCAACGGCACGACCGTCGCTTCCGGCCAGGCGTTCAACGGTACCGGCACCTGGGACACCTGGGCGGACCAGAGCTTCACGGCGACGTTCAACGCCGGCACCAACACGATCCGCGCGACGGCGACGACGAGCAACGGCGGTCCGAACGTGGACCGGCTGCGCTTCGGCGCCTCCGGCGGCGGCGGTGGCGGTGCGCCGACCGCGGCCGAACTGCTGGCCAAGGTGAACACGTGCAGCCAGATCTCCAACGGCAAGTACAAGACGGACGAGGACGTGTCGAGCGCGACCGTCGCCGTGTGCCAGAAGACGGGCGCGGTGTTCTGGAAGGCCGACATGGACATCGACTGCGACGGTGTGCGCACCACGCAGTGCAACGAGAACACGGACTGCTGCTTCCAGGCGGACACGTTCTGCCACACGTCGGGCGACAGCCCGCTGAACGCGGCGCAGCTGCCGTACGTCGTGGTCCCCAGCCCCAGCTCGACCTGGAACTACACCAACTACCAGATCGGCTGTGGCACGGTCGTCGCCGTCATCTACAACAACCAGGTGCTCTACGCCGTGGTCGGTGACACCGGGCCCACGGCAATCATCGGGGAAGCGTCCTACGCGACCGCCAACTCGCTGGGCATCAACCCCGACCCGAGCAACGGCGGCACCGACTCCGGCGTGACGTACATCGTGTTCCAGGGCTCGCAGCGGGTTTCCCCGATCGAGAACCACAACAACGCGGTGACGCTCGGCCAGAACCTCGCTCGTACCTTCGTCAGCAACAACTGACTTCGAGAGGGGCTGTGAACCCTGCCGGCGGGTGCGCCCGCCGGCAGGGTCTGTTCACGTGTGCAGCCGGGCGATCGCCGACCGCGCGACCGCGGCGGCCGTGTCCCGCAGGCGGTCCGTGCCCGGCGATCCGGCCGCGGCCGAGGTCACCTTGAGCCGCACGCCGAGCTGCGTGCGGCCGTCGAGCGCCCACAGCTGGTAGGTGCGCACCGTGCCGTCGCCGATCTGGTAGCCGAACGCGCTCGAGCCGACCCCCGCGATGCCCGCCGCGCCCGCGGGCGCGTTCGCGCGCGCGTCGGCGAAGCGCCGGGACGCGCCGGTGGCATCGACACCCACGAGGGCCGTGACGTCCGCGGCGATCTGCAGGCCGTCGCCGGTGAAGGGCCGATCGCAGGTGTACGACGTGTAGTCCGACTTGTCGGTGTGGTCCCCGGCGGCCGGCTGCGTCGCGGCCGCACCCAGGCCGGCGACCGGCCCGAAGTCGACGGCGGCGCACAGGTCGAGCGTCCCGTTCGGCGCGCCGCCGCCGGGCGTGCCGGCCGTGCCCGTGCCCGTAGGGCCGGTCGTGACCGTCGACCCGGAGCCGCCTGCCGCGGACGGGCCGGATGCCCCCGCCGTCGCCGTGGCGGTCGCCGCCTGCGTCACCGCGGCCGAGCCGGGCGCGGAGGCGTTCGCGGCCTCGTTCCGCCCGGCCGGCGCGCCGCCGCCGAGTGTCGCGACGGCCAGCACCGCCAGGACGACGACCACCGCCGCGACCCCTGCAACGGTCCACCATGCCGTCTTGCCGAGCCGCCGTTGCGGGGCAGTCGAGCCATCCATCGGCGCAGTATCGCAGAACCGGACCGCTCGCGTTGAGCGGCATCGATTTGACCTATACCCGTAGGTACAGGTTTACGGTCGTGACATGCGAGTCGGTGAACTGGCGCACCGGACCGGAACCACGGTCCGGGCACTGCGCTACTACGAGGCGGCCGGCCTGGTGGTCCCCCGCCGGCTGGGCAACGGCTACCGGGAGTACGACCCGATTGCCGTGCGCCTGGTCGAGCAGATCCGGACCCTGATGACGCTCGGCTTCAGCGTCGAGGAGACCAGGCCGTTCATCGAATCCATGATCGACAGCGACGGCACCGACGGTCATCCGGCGGCACTGAGCACCTATCGGCGGGCGATCGCCGGCCTGGAGCAGCGCATCGAGCGCCTGACCGGCCAGCGCGACGCCCTGCTGTCGCTGGTGGACGCGACCGCCGGGCCGGCCGTCCCGCCCACGGCCGGCCGGGCCCTCGGGTCCACCAGTTCGGTGGGTCTCGTCGGTGCGCTCATGCCTGGGCTCACCTTCCGGGCTACCGACGGCACCGTGGTCGGACCGGCAAGGTTCGACGGGCACCGCACGGTGCTGTTTCTGTACTCGCTGAGCAGCAGGCCCGGTGTCGCCATGCCGGCCGGCTGGGACGACATACCCGGCGCCCGGGGCTGCACTGTGGCAGCGTGCGGATTCCGGGACCTGCACGCCGAGCTGCTGGCCGCCGGCTGCGACCAGGTCTACGGGCTGTCGGCCCAGTCGACCGGCTACCAGCGGGAGCTTGCCCACCGGCTGCGGCTGCCGTACCCGCTGCTGGCCGACCCCCGCCTGAGCCTGGCCACCGCGCTTCGGCTGCCGACGTTCCAGGCCGACGGGACGACGTACTACCGGCGCCTGACGCTCATCGTGACCGACGGCGTGGTCGAGCACGTGTTCCATCCGGTGACCGAGCCGGCCCTGCACGCCGAGCAGGTGCTGCGCTGGCTCGCCGACCATCCCGACCCGAGGAGCCCTATGACCGCCATCGACACCGTCCACGCCCGGGAGATCCTGGACAGCCGCGGCAACCCGACCGTCGAGGTCGACGTGCTGCTCGACGACGGCTCGCTGGGACGGGCCGCCGTCCCGTCCGGGGCCTCCACCGGCACCGCCGAAGCCGTCGAGCTGCGCGACGGCGACACCGGCCGCTACCACGGCAAGGGCGTGCGCCGCGCCGTCGGCGCCGTGCTCGGCGAGATCGCCGACGCGGTGGCCGGCCTGGACGGCCGCGACCAGGCCACCGTGGACCGGGTGCTGATCGAGCTGGACGGCACCGCCAACAAGTCCCGCCTGGGCGCGAACGCGACCCTGGGCGTCTCGCTGGCGGTCGTCAAGGCCGCCGCGGTCTCCGCCGGGCAGCCCCTGTACCGCTACCTCGGCGGCCCCGATGCCGTCATCCTGCCGCTGCCGCTGATGAACATCGTCAACGGCGGCGCGCACGCCGACAACCCGCTCGACTTTCAGGAGTTCATGATCGCTCCGGTCGGCGCGGCCAGCTTCGCCGAAGCGGTCCGGATGGGTTCGGAGGTGTTCCACACCCTGCGGGCCGCGCTGAAGGCCGCCGGCCAGCACACCAGCGTCGGCGACGAAGGCGGCTTCGCGCCGCTCCTGCGTACCGCGCACGAAGCCCTCGCCTTCATCAGCGCCGCGATCAGCGACAGCGGCTACACCCCGGGCGTGGACATCGCGATCGCGCTGGATCCGGCCGCGTCGGAGTTCTACCGCGACGGCGCCTACCACTACCGCGGCGAAGACCGGGTGCGCACGGTGGCCGAGCACGTCGACTACCTGGCGGAGCTGGCCGAGACGTACCCGATCGTGTCGATCGAGGACGGCGCCGCCCAGGACGACTTCGAAGGCTGGAAAGCCCTCACCGACCGGCTCGGCGACCGCTGCCAGCTGGTCGGCGACGACGTCTTCTGCACCAACGCCGACCTGCTGTACGACGGCATCAGCCGGGGCATCGCCAACTCGATCCTGGTCAAGGTCAACCAGGTCGGCACCCTGACCGAGATGCTGACCACGATGCAGGCCGCGCGGCAGGCCGGTTACAGCGCGGTCATGTCCCACCGCTCCGGCGAGACCGAGGACACCACCATCGCCGACCTGGCCGTGGCGACCGGCTGCGGGCAGATCAAGACCGGGTCCCTGTCGCGCAGCGACCGCACCGCCAAGTACAACCAGCTCCTGCGGATCGAGGAGGAACTGGGCGAACGCGCCGTCTACGCCGGCCGCACCAGCCTCACCGGCCATCCCACGGTTGCCGCGTAACACTCGCAAACCGGCGGCAACGGCACCCAGTGGCGACCATTGCCGCTGGGTGCCGTTGCGCAGCACCTTTGCCGAGCGAACGGGGAGGTCGCGGGGTCCGTCGGACGGTCGATGCGCTGATAGGCTCCAGACCCGCGTCCGCGCCGCGAGCGACGCGTCGGACATTCCTTCCGGATCGGCGGCTCACCAGGCCGGTCACGGGCCGACGCGGATCGACCAGCGGTCGCCTGCCGCCTGTCACAACGAGCCTCGGCCGACGAAGAGGGATGACGACACACATGAACGCACATCCGGGACCGCGCGCCATCGACGGTCAGACGGTGCTGGTGACCGGCGGAGCCGGGTTCGTCGGCAGCCACCTGATCCGGCGGCTGCTGCAGCAGCATCCCGATGTCAGGGTCGTGTCGGTCGACAACTACTTCACCGGGACCGTGGAGCGGCAGGTGGACGATCCGCGGGTCACCTACCTCAACGCCAGCACCGTGGAGCTGAGCAAGGTCTGGGCGAGTGAGGGTCTGCCGCGGCCCGAGTTCGTGTTCCACTTCGGGGAGTACTCGCGGGTGGTGCGTTCGCTGGAGGAGCCGGACCTGACGTGGGAGTACAACCTCCGCGGCACCAAGGAGGTCGTCGACTTCACGCGGCGGCACGGCGCGAAGATCGTCTACGCCGGTTCGAGCTCGAAGTTCGGCAACGACGGGCAGGACGAGCGGCTGAACCCGTATGCCTGGACGAAGGCGAAGAACGTCGAGTACCTGGCGAACTACTCGCAGTGGTACGGCCTGGACTACGTGGTCGCCTACTTCTACAACGTGTACGGGCCTGGGCACATCCGCACCGGGAAGTACGCGACGGTCATCGGGATCTTCGAGGATCATTTCGAACGCGGCCTGCCGCTGCCGGTCGTGTCGCCCGGCACGCAGACTCGGGACTTCACTCACGTCGACGACATCATCAGCGGCATCCTGCTGTGCGCCGAGTTCGGCGAGGGCGACGGATACCTGCTCGGCACCGGCACCGAATGGCCGATCCTGGAGGTCGCCGAGATGCTCGGGGGCCCGATCGAGTTCACGCCCGCGCTGCCGGGCGAGCGGACCCGCGGCCGCGCCGACATCAGCAAGGCCGTGCAGCTCGGCTACACCGTGACCCGGACGCTGCCCGACTACATCGCCGAGTTCAAGCGCGGCCTTGCCGACGGGCGCGCGCGCTGACGGTCGACCCGACCGACGATCGCGTGCTGTGCCGGGAAACGAGGGCTCTAGCCGCTGGAGGCGTCTCGTTCTGCCGCGTTCGAAGCCTGCTGCTGCGCACGGGCCCGTCGCATCCACACCCCCCCGCCGCGTCGGTAGTTCGATGCTATGGCTGCCGGCGATGCGGCGGTAAGCCATCTTGACGCTCTTCGGTTCGGCGAGTCGCACACGGAGGTCCGTCGACGAATCGCCCCGGCGGTAGCCGGGGCCTTTTGGCCTGAACTCAAGATCCCCCACCCCGATTACCCGGTCTTGGCCGGGTAGTCGGGGTGAGTTAGGCCGTCCAGGGACCACTCACAGCGTCGTGGGTGAAGGGAGAGCAACCGATGAACCGGCCTACGGCCACCCGGGTGGGCGGCAGCACCGCCAAACCTGCGGTGGGGGACGACGAGTTGGAGCGGTACGTGCCCGATGCGGAGCATCTGGTTGCGGAGGCGGCGGTCCTGGCGACAGCCCAGGACGCCGACCCCGAGCTGGTCGCGCGCTACTGGCGCCTCGTGCCGGACGAGGCTCTCGCCGGCTGCGAGGCGGCGAAGATAATTGCCGCCACGCGGTCGCATTTGGAGCTGGCCCAGCAGCGGGCGCCCGGCGAGCTGAAGCTGCGGCGGGGCATGAGTGTTGCCGGCGGCACGTCGCTGGAGATCGTCACCGACGAGATGCCGTTCCTTGTCGACTCGGTCACGAGTGCGCTGTCGGCGCGCAATCTCGACGTCAACATGCTGGTGCACCCACTCGTCGTCGTGCGGCGGGCGCCGCAGGGCGCGCTGGAGGAGGTCTGTGTCGGCCTGGAGCCGGAGGACGCCGCGCCGGGTGACATCGTCGAGAGCTGGATCCGCATCGAGGTCGACCGGATTCGGGACGAGGCCGAGATCGAGGACCTGCGCAACGGCCTGGCCCGGGTGCTCAACGACGTTTGCAAGGCGGTCGAGGACTGGCCCAAGATGCGCACGCAGGCGCTCACCCTGGCCGACGAGCTCGGCAGCGCGCAGCTGCCGGTGCCGGACAAGGACATCGCCGACTCCGTCGAGCTGCTGCGCTGGCTGGTGGACGACCACTTCACGTTCCTGGGCTACCGGGAGTACCGGTTGGCGAAGGGCGCCGACGGGGAGGAACTGATACAGGCGGTGCCCGGCTCGGGACTGGGCATCCTGCGGTCCGACCAGACCCGTCCGCGTGTGCTGAGCTCGATGACCGTTGAGGCCTACACCAAGGCGCTGGAGAAGCGTCTGCTCATCATCACCAAGGCCAACTCGCGTGCCACCGTGCACCGCTCGGCCTACCTCGACTACATCGGCTTCAAGCAGTTCGACGTCAACGGCGAGGTGGTGGGGGAGAAGCGGTTCCTCGGCCTGTTCTCCTCGGCGGCCTACCGGACCAGCGTGCGCGACCTGCCGGTCGTCAGGCGCAAGGTCGCCGAGGTCGTCGAGCGCTCCGGGCTGTCGCCGCGCAGCCACTCCGGCAAGGACCTGCTGGAGACGCTGGAGACCTACCCGCGCGACGAGCTGTTCCAGATCACCACCGACGAGCTCTACGCGGCCACCATGAGCGTCCTGCGCCTTGCCGGCCGCCGCCAGCTGCGGCTGTTCGTGCGCCGGGACGGTTACGGCCGGTTCATCTCCTGCCTGGTCTACCTGCCGCGGGACCGGTTCACCACCGCCAACCGGCTGCGCATCCAGCAGATCCTGCTCGCCGAGCTCAACGGCGTCGGCGTGGACTACACCACCCGGGTGGGCGAGTCGAAGTTCGCCCGCGTGCACTTCATCGTGCGCACCGAGCCCGGCAACCCGCCCGGCGACATCAACGTCGACCGTCTCACCCAGCGCCTCGCCGACGCCACCCGGCTCTGGGACGACGACTTCCGCCTGGTGCTGGAGCGCAACCTTGACGACGAGCACCAGGCCAAGCGACTCCACCAGCGCTACGGCGTCGCGCTCCCGGACACGTACAAGGACGAGCACACGCCGAACGAAGCGGTGCAGGACGTCGCCAAGATGGAGTTGCTCGACGAGCCGGGCCAGCTCGCGATGCACGTCTACCTTCGCCGCCAGGCCGAAAGCGACATCCGGCTCAAGGTGTTCCGGTACGGCGAGCCGATGATCCTCTCGGCCGTCCTGCCGGTGCTGCACTCCCTCGGCGTGCGGGTCACCGACGAGCGGCCCTACGAGATCGTCCGCTCCGACGGCATCATCTACCTCTACGACTTCGGCCTGCAACTGCCGCCCGACTCGCGGCCGATCGTCGAGATCCGCCCCCACCTGGAGAACGCGTTCTCCGCCACGTGGCACGGTGAGGCCGAGGTCGACAACTTCAACGCCCTCGTGCTGACGGCCAGGTTCACCTGGCGCGAGGTCGTCATCCTGCGGGCCTACGCGAAGTACCTGCGCCAGGCCAGCACGGTGTTCTCGCAGGACTACATGGAGACGACGCTGCTGACCTATCCCTCGATCGCGGCGAAACTCGTGGACCTGTTCACGACTCGCTTCGACCCGCGGCTGCAGCTGTCCGAGACGGCGCGGTCGGAGTGGTCGAAGGAGATGGCCGCGGCGATCAACGAGGACCTCGACCAGGTCACGAGCCTCGACCAGGACCGGATCCTGCGCTCGTTCCTGCACCTGATCCAGGCCACCCTGCGTACGTCGTTCTACCAGCGCGGCGAGACCGGGCGCCCGAAGTCCTACACGGCCTTCAAGATCGACCCTCAGTCGATCCCGGATCTGCCGGCTCCCCGGCCGCGTTTCGAGATTTTCGTGTACTCCCCGAGGTTTGAGGGCGTGCACCTGCGCTTCGGCACCGTCGCCCGCGGCGGTCTGCGCTGGTCCGACCGGCGTGAGGACTTCCGCACCGAGATCCTGGGCCTGGTGAAGGCGCAGATGGTGAAGAACGCGGTCATCGTGCCGACCGGTGCCAAGGGCGGGTTCGTGCTCAAGCAGAACCCGGGCGACCGTGACGAGGCGGTGGCCTGCTACCAGCTGTTCATTTCGGCGCTGTTGGACGTCACCGACAACCTCGACGGCGGCAAGGTCATCGCGCCGCCCGACGTGGTGCGCCACGACCCCGACGACCCCTATCTGGTCGTGGCGGCGGACAAGGGCACGGCGACGTTCTCCGACATCGCCAACGAGATCTCCATGCGGTACGGGTTCTGGCTCGGCGACGCGTTCGCGTCGGGCGGTTCGGCCGGGTATGACCACAAGAAGATGGGCATCACCGCCAAGGGCGCCTGGGAGTCGGTGAAGCGGCACTTCCGCGAGCTCGGCGTGGACACGCAGGCGACCGAGTTCACCGTGGTCGGTGTCGGTGACATGTCCGGAGACGTGTTCGGCAACGGCATGCTGCTCTCGCCGCACATCCGGCTGGTGGCGGCGTTCGACCACCGGCACATCTTCATCGATCCGGTGCCGGAGGCGGCGTCGGGGTTTGCGGAGCGGTCGCGGCTGTTCGCGTTGCCGCGTTCGTCGTGGGACGACTACGACCGGTCGAAGATCTCGGCCGGTGGTGGGGTGTATCCGCGTACGGCCAAGTCGATCGTGCTGTCCGAGGCCGCCCGCGCGGCGCTGGGCATCACCGCCGTCGGACCGCTGGCCCCGAATGACGTCATGCACGCGATCCTGGCCGCTCCGGTGGACCTGTTCTGGAACGGCGGCATCGGCACCTACGTCAAGGCGACCGGCGAGTCGCAGGCCGACGTGGGCGACAAGGCCAACGACTACCTCCGTGTCAACGGCCGTGAGCTGCGTGCGAGGGTGGTCGGCGAGGGCGGCAACCTCGGCCTGACGCAGCGCGGCCGGATCGAGTACGCGCTCAACGGCGGCCGTATCGCCACCGACTTCATCGACAACTCGGCCGGCGTCGACTGCTCCGATCACGAGGTCAACATCAAGATCCTGCTCGACCGTGCGGTCGTCGACGGCGCGCTCGACCCGAAGGACCGCAACCCGCTACTCGCCGGGATGGACGAAGAGGTCGGCGAGCTGGTCCTGAAAGACAACTACGACCAGGCCACGGCCCTTGGCAACTCCCGCGCGCAGTCCCGCTCCCTGCTGCCGGTGCACAAGCGGCTCATCGCCGACCTCGAGCGCCGCGGCCAGCTCGACCGCGCGCTGGAGGGCCTGCCCACCGACGAGGAGCTCGACGCGCGCGCCGAGGCGGGGGTCGGCCTGACCTCACCCGAGTTCGCGGTCCTGCTGTGCTACGTGAAGATCGTGCTCGAGCACGAGATCCTCGACGCCGACCTGCCCGACGAGGACTGGACCAACGAGGTGCTCGTCGACTACTTCCCGACCCCGCTGCGGGAGCGCTTCGCCGAGGCGATGGCCGAGCACCCGCTGCGCCGAGAGATCGTGACCACGCAGGTGGTCAACCAGGTCGTCAACTTCGGTGGCACGTCGTTCTTCTACCGCGCCGCCGAGGAGACCGGGGCCGGCGCCGCGGACATCCTCCGGGCATCCGTGGTAATCCACGAGGTGTACAACCTGGGCGAGCTGCGCCGCGCCGTCGAGTCCCTCGACAACCAGGTCCCGACGGAGGCGCAGACGGCGGTCTATCTGGAGACCCGGCGGCTGCTCGACCGGGCGGTCCGCTGGCTGGTCTCCAACCGGCGGCTGCCGATCGACGTCCCGGGCGAGATCGCCCGCCTGCGCCCCGGCATCTCGCGCCTGCTGCCGCAGCTGGAGACGCTGTTCTGCGGGCAGGAGCGCGAGGCTATGCACGCCAACGCGTCCACGCGGCGCGGGCTGGGCCTGCCGACGGAGATCGCGGATGCGACAACCCGGATCATGTACGGCTTCGGCCTCCTCGACATCGTCGAGGTCGCCTCGGCCACCGGCCGCGACGTGAACGAGGTCGCAACGGTCTACTACGTGCTGTCGGAGCGCTTCCGCGTCAACGACCTGCTGTCGCGGATCTCCAACCTGCCGCGCGAGGACCGCTGGCAGACCCTGGCCCGCATGGCGCTGCGCTACGACCTCTACGCCGCACTGGCCGCCCTGACTGCGGAGGTTCTCAAGGCGACGGCGCCGGACGATGACGCCACGGGCCGGGTCCGCGAGTGGGAGCAGAGCAACGCCACGTCGATCGCCCGCACCCGCAACGCGATGGGCGAGTTCGGCGAGTCCCCGCGCGACCTGGCCGCCATCTCGGTGCTGCTCCGCCAGATCCGCACCCTGGTCCGCACCTCCGCCGCCTAATACTCCAGCCGCACTTCCGTGCTTGACGTCTTGCCTGGTCAATGACGGTTTATGTGTGCGATCGGGTCGGGTCTGGATTGTTGATCGTCCTATGTAGACTGTCGGCTCGTGTCGGTTGATGCGGTGCCCGGCTGGATGTCGGCGTTCGATGATCTCATGGCGGTTCTGGCGCCCCGGTTCGGTCGGGTGGAGCCACGTCGGCAGGCCCGCAACTACCTGCTCGGGTTGTTGTCGCCGCTGGCGGACAAGAACGGCTGGACCCTCGCGGAGGCGGCGGGTGACCGGTCCCCGGACAAGATGCAGAGGCTGCTCAACGCCGCCCGGTGGGATGCTGACGCGGTCCGTGACGATCTGCGCGACTACGCAGCGGCGCAGGTCGGCGATCCCGCCGGGGTGCTGATTGTGGACGAGACCGGCTTCGTGAAGAAGGGCGTGAAGTCCGCCGGGGTCCAGCGGCAGTATTCCGGCACGGCAGGCCGGGTCGAGAACTGCCAGCTCGGTGTGTTCCTGGCCTATGCCAGTCCACATGGGCGGGTGCTGCTGGACCGTGAGTTGTATTTGCCTCGCACCTGGTGCGACGACCAGGCCCGCCGCCGCGAGGCCGGTATTGGCGATGAGGTCCGCTTCGCGACCAAGCCGGCGCTGGGGCTGCGGATGCTCGCCCGGGCGCTGGATGCGGGACTACCGGCGAATTGGGTGACCGGCGACGAGGCCTACGGCAAAGACGGCAAGTTCCGGCTGTGGCTGCAGCAACGGCATATCGGCTATGTCCTGGCCGTGCCAAGCAATCAGAAGGTCCCGACCGAACGCGGCAGTGCCCGCGCCGACGCCCTGGCCGCCGCCGCATCCGCTCTGGCCTGGAAACGGCGCAGCTGCGGCGACGGGGTCAAAGGCCCGCGCGTCTACGACTGGGCGGTCGCGACACTGCCCGACACCGGCACTGCCGAACATGGCCACACCCGCAGGCTGCTCATCCGCCGCAGCATCGCCAAACCCACCGAACTGGCCTACTACCTGTGCTACGGCCCGGACGGCACCGGCGACGAAGAACTCATCCGCGTCGCCGGAACCCGATGGGCGATCGAGGAGTGCTTCCAGACGTCGAAGAACGAGGTGGGCCTCGATCACTACCAGGTGCGCCGCTACGACGCCTGGTACCGCCACATAACTCTCGTTATGCTCGCCCACGCCTTCCTCGCCACCACCGCGTCGCAGGCCGAAAAGGGGGCTACGAACCGGAACGCGACGGCCTCATCCGCCTCACCCTCGGCGAGGTCCGACGTCTCCTGGCACACCTGATCACCATCGTCCGACCCGTTGATCATATCGATCGATGGTCACGATGGCGCCGTCGACACCAGTATCGCGCCAAGACCAGCCACTACCAGCGAAGACTCGGCCTACTGGAAGTGTGGCTGGGGTACTAAATTTAGTACGACCGGGCAACGACTGCCAGAAGACCGGGTTCGTCTTCGGAATCAGGGACGGTGTTGTCTGGTCGGACCAGGCAACGGACGGTCACCCCTTCTCCGTTTGCCTTCGCCTCGCCCTCGGACCCCATGGTCGACCACGGAACCCGCGCCCACTTGCCCTCGATCGCAGCGGCGACCGCGTCGTCGGCCGTCTTCACATCGACCGTGTTGGCCTCACGGTGGGCGAGCGCCTCGTCGTAAAGCGCCTGCTGATCACGTGTCAGCGTCTCCACCACCATCTTGGCGATCGTACCGAGCTCCACGGGCGTCTTCGTGCCGTCAAACCGCCGCACGAGCACCACGTTGCCCGCTGCCAGGTCGCGCGGGCCGACCTCGATACGCACGGGGAAGCCTTTGAGCTCGGCATCGACGGCCCGTCGCCCGAATGGGATGTCCACTCGATCGTCGAGTGCTACCCGAACGCCGGCCGTGTGGAGCTCGTCACGTAGTTGAGCGGCGGCTGCTAGTACCCCTTCGCCCGCCTTGACCACCGCGACGAGCGCCTGCGTCGCTGCGGCGCGCGGTGGAACGCGGAGGCCGGCGTCGTCGCCGTGACACATGATCAAGCCGCCGAGCATGCGGGTCGAGCTACCCCACGACGTTGTCCACGCATGCTCCTGTACGCCGGCCTGGTTGGAGAAGACGATGTTGAACGCCTTGGCGAAGTTCTGTCCCAGCTCATGGCTGGTGCCCATCTGCAGCGCCTTGCCATCGCCCATCATGCCTTCGAGGGTGTACGTATTGGTGGCGCCGGCGAACCGCTCGCGCGCGGTCTTGCGGCCCACCAAGACCGGCATGGCGAGGACCGTGCGCATGAAGTCCTCGTAAACGTCGTGAAGGATCCTGCGCGCGTAGCGGCGAGCGTCGTCCTCCGTGGCGTGGGCAGTGTGTCCCTCCTGCCAAAGGAACTCGGTTGTGCGCAGCAGCAGCCGCGGGCGCAGCTCCCACCGCACGACGTTGGCCCACTGATTGAGCAACAGCGGAAGATCGCGGTGGCTGCTGACCCACTTCGCCATGTACTCACCGATGACGGTCTCACTTGTCGGCCGGACGACCACGGGCTCAGCAAGTTCCTTGCCGCCGCCGTGCGTAACCACAGCGAGCTCAGGCGAGAAACCCTCGACGTGTTGTGCCTCGCGCCGCAGGTAGCTCTCGGGGATGAACAGAGGGAAGTAGGCGTTCTCGGAGCCGGCCGCCTTGATGCGGTCGTCCATCTCGGACTGCATGCGCTCCCAGATCGCGTACCCCGTTGGTCGGATCACCATGGTGCCGCGCACGGGCCCGTTGTCGGCCACCTGGGCCTTGGCGAGCACGTCCTGGTACCAACGGGGAAAGTCCTCCGAACGCGGAGTGACGACACGGGCCATGACCGGAAATCCTAATCAACGTTCCTTCGTCGTCGCGCAGGGTGTCGGGACCCCCATGTGATCAAGGACGTAGCGACCGGCGTCGGCGTCCCAGCGGGCCGCGTTGAGCAGCCGCTGCATCCGGTCCGGAGTCCGGTCGCCCGCCGCCTCGGCGAGCGTCCAGCCGTTCTTGTCCGCCAGCGGCGACAACAGTCCCAGCAGGTAGCTGCGGGCTTGCCGACGCGGCTCCACCCGGCCGAACCGGGGCGCGAGGATCGCCATCAAATCTTCGAAGCCGGACAGCCAACCGGGAACCGCGGTGATCGACACGACCCGATAGTCTACATAGGACGATCAACCTGCTCGCGGCAGCTCGTTGAAACACTCAAACTGCCTTCTACCGGCAAAGACGCCAGACACGGAAGTGCGGCTGGAGTACTAATACTGCAACGGCGATTCGTCACGGAGGTCTCGCCATCTTCGAACGTGCCGGTCAGAGGGGGTGCGAACATGTGGGCCGCCACGTCGGGCCGCCGCCCTTCCGGCGAGCCGGTCATCGACTCGACCGGCCCTGGCTCGGCGCGCCGGTCGGGACTGCGGTCGGGTTGGTCTCGGGCGAGCGTTGGCGGGCGAGAGCGAGGCTGGTCATAGTCGTGATCGCCATCGCGGCAATGCCGACCAGCGCTGCCGTGGTGTAGGCGCCGTCGTTCGGGAAGAGATGGCCGGTGTCGGTGCCGGCGGCCAGGACCAGGCCGCCTATGGCGCTGCCCAGGGAGTACCCGACGCTACGGACGACATAGTTGAAGCTCATGGCGCTCGACGTCTCGCTCTTGGGAGTGACGGCCAGGATGACGCCGGGCATGGCTGCCGAGAAGCTGCCGACACCGAAGCCCAGCACGCCCATTGCTACGAACAGTTCGGCCAGGTTCGACCGGGCCGCCGCAAAGAGGACGAACCCGCCACCGACGACGACGGCGCTGCCGGCCAAGAGCAAGGGGGCGTCGATCCGTTCGCGAACCCGAGGCGTGAGCTTGCCGGCGACGAACCCCAGCACAGAGAACGGGACAAGGACCAGCCCGGCGACGAAGGTGGTCAGCCCGAAGCCGTAGCCGGCGCTGTGCGGCGTCTGCGCGTAGCGGGTGATGAGCGTGAGTAGGAGGTACATGCCGATCCCGCCGACGAACATTGCGATGTTCGCCCCGGCGACCGCCGGGTGCCGCATCGCCCGGACATCGACCAGGGGCGTCTTACTGCGCAGCTCGGAGGCGGTCCAGATGCAGAGCAAGAGCACGGCAACGAAGGCGAGGACCACCGCCACGGCGAGGTGATGGCTCCATAGACTCGTCTCGCTTGCGAGGAACAGGACGAGGAACAGTCCACCCGCCAGGACGAGCGCGCCGGCTACGTCCACGCGAGCGGAGCGGCCTTCGGGCGCTACGGGCATGGAGCGCCACGCGGCCAGGAAAGCGACAGCGGTGACGAACAGACCGAGGCCATAGGCGGCCCGAACCCCGCCGAACTCGGCGAGCAGCCCGGCGAGCGGGTAACCGACGCCGGCCCCGATGATCGAGACCACCGAGATCAGGGCGATCGTGGCCGCGCTGCGCCCCTCGGGAAGATGGTCACGGGCCACGCCCATCATCAGCGCCGTCAGACCGAGCCCGACGCCTTGGGCCGCCCTACCGACAAGTAGCCACGCGAACGGCAGCGGTAGCACGGTGAGCGCACTGCCAGCGACGACGACCGCCAGCGTGGCGAGAATCGTGGCTCGTCGGTGTGGGCCGGCTCCGAGCCGGCCGAGGACGGGCGTAGCGACGGCGCCGCTCAGCAGCGCGATGGTCAGCGTCCACTGCGCGCTGTCGAGCGAGACGTGGAACGTGGTCGCCACGCTGGTGATGAGCGGCGTCCCGAGGCTGGCGACTG
The DNA here is from genome assembly GCF_039537565.1 of Dactylosporangium darangshiense. Classification (NCBI taxonomy): domain Bacteria; kingdom Bacillati; phylum Actinomycetota; class Actinomycetes; order Micromonosporales; family Micromonosporaceae; genus Dactylosporangium; species Dactylosporangium darangshiense. Next base: position 34,459 of record NZ_BAABAT010000059.1, on the reverse strand, counting down.
CCGCCACGACCAGGGCGATGAACATCAGGGAGGGGACCAGCAGCCGCGCCTCGGAGCGCTCCGGGGTAGTGCTCATCGGTTGGTCCCGATCGTGATGTGGTCGAACACTGACCGCCCTGTCACTGCTTCGGCCCTTCTCGATCTTGGCTGTCGAGCGCTTCCAGATGCCGCAGCGCCGGAAGGGCTGCCACCAAGGCCTCGACCTCGTCGTCAGTGAGTTTGTCGATCAACCGCTCAAACGCATGGACGCCCGCCCGGCGCCGCGCCTGAACGTAGGACGCGCCGGCCTCGGTCAGACACACCAGCGTGACCCGCTTATCGGACGCGTCGCCTCTGCGCTCGACCAGCCCGGATTCCTCCATCACCCGAACCAGGACGGTCATCGCGGGCTGGGTGACACCCTCAATCGCGGCCAAATCGGTGATTCGTCGTGGGCCGGTCCTGTCCAGGGTGGCCAGGGTGGCAGCGGACGTGAGGCTCAGGTCACGTGGAAGACGCCTCACGGCCCTGGTGGCCAGTCCGTAGAGGGCTGACCCGATTGCAGCGGAAGCGCCAGGAGCGGCGTCTTGACGGCTCATGCTTGAAGCATAGCACTTTTATATGAATGCTTTATGCATCTCCTGGCCCGGACTCGAAACCCGAGTCCCGCACTCAGCGCGGGAGCCTGGCCGGAACCGCTCGCGCGTTCGCACCTTGTCGTTCTCGGCCGTGGTTGTCGCGCATCTCCACTCCGACCTTGACGAGCGCCCGCCGAACCGTGTCTCGCCGCTGCGGCGGACGCTGACCACGGTCTGATAGCAAGGCCTCCGCCTGCTCGTTGGCAGTTATGAGCGCCGGCTTCCCGTACGGACGACCAGCCATTATGGTCGTAGGGTTCGCTGTGGCTGGCCGTCGCCAATCCCGGGTGACGTCACCGCGGACCCGTTGAATCGTGTTTGCACGAGCCGGGGAACCAGGTACCACTGGGGTGAATCCGAGCGGCCTCGCGTCGCGAGGTAGGGCGATCCTCCCGTCCGAATCCGTCAGCTAACCCGGTAGACGGATTCGGAAGGAGCATTGCGGTTTCTGTGGAGAATCCGAACCAGCAGCCGCCCGCGGCCCGCAAGTATCTTCCTCGTCACTTACAGTACTTCCGACGCGGCCGGCACTCGGCGTACCGGCGGCGTACCGGTCTGTACGCCGCTGCGGCCGTCCTCGCAGCCGCGGCGATCGGCTCGGCGTACGTGTCGTCGTTCCGGGCAGGCGGACCGGATGACGTAGCACAGGCCGCCACGGCGCCGCAGCACGGCACCGCTCAGACGGCGCTCGTCGAGAGTCCCTCGTCCGGCACGGACCCGCGGCTCGGCGACCAGCCGAGCCAGCAGCCGTCGGCGCCGCCCGCCACCCGGACCGATCCCTCACCGACCCAGCAGCGCGCCGCACAGGTACCGACGGTGCGCGGTCCGTCGCCGACGCGCACCACGAGGCCCGCCACGGGACCGGCCGCGCCCACTGGCACCTCGGCCCCGCCCGCCACGACGTCACCCCCGCCCGCGTCGGCATCCCCGTCATCGACTGTGGTCAGTCCCACCGACGACCCAGCCCCGTCCGGCACGACGGCGCCGTCTCCGTCATTGACGCCGAGCGCGAGCTGAACGACCCGGGCGCTCGTCCCCCTCAGGCGACGTCGCCGTTAGCCGTCGTGGACGGCGACGGCGCGCACGGGGAACGACGCCATCTCCCGTGCCGGCGGGGGGAGGGCGGTCAAGCGGGCCCCTGTGTCGGGTACCGATTCGAGGTTGGTCAGATGCTCGATGATGGGGATGTCGGCACCGAGCAGCCGCTGGCGGGCGAGCCGGTTCGGGTCGCGCGGGTCGTCGATGCGGAGCGAGTCGATACCGACGAGCGCAGCGTTGGCGTCAACGAGTTTGTCGACGGCGTCAGGTGCCAGGTGCGGGCAGTCCAGGCCAAGGTAGCGGGGCGTCGCCCAGTGGTGGGCCCAGCCGGTGTGCACCAGCACGGCGCGTCCCCACAGCTGTTCGGGGTCGCCAAGGTCGGCTGCGGTCACTGAGGTCCGGCCGAAGGCGTGCACGATGGTGATCGATACATTCACCAACCGCTCGAGCGGAAGGTGTGCGAGGTCGGCCCGTTCGGCGTCGTAGTGGTACGGCGCGTCGAGGCAGGTGCCGATATTGCCGAACACGCTCAACGACCCGATCCCGAACGAGCCGGCGAACACCCCAGCGGCGATCTCGTGCGAAAGGTCCACGATCACGATTCCGAGTTTACGCAGCGTAGCCACGTCACGGCTCCGACAGGGCGCGGGCCACGGCTCGAATAGGGCACTCACCCCCCACGCCACTGCGTGATCTGGTCGTATGGCGTACCCCACGTAGCCGCGCTCGGCTCGACCGCTTCCCGACCTCCGACCGCGCCCGGGCTATTTCGCCGGCTTGCGGATGACCGGCTCCAGGTAATCCATGCGGAGCACGAGGGTGTCGTCGCCCGACTCGTTGAACCGCTTGACGACCTCGACCATCTCGGCCTTGAACTCGGCCGCGCGGTCGGCGGGGAGCGTGGCGGCGGCGCGGTTGGTCGGGCCGTAGAACGCGGTGAAGAATTCCGCCTGGTGCTCGGGCGACGAGAACCGCCACCGGAAGCTGCGCCGCGGCGCCGAGATGGTCGGGTCGGGGCCGAAGAGCTCGCGCAGCCGGTCCGGGTCGCCCCAGAGCACGGGCGGCTGCAGCCCGGGCGGCGGCGGCACGTAGCGGCCGATGGTCCGGAACAGCTCGCCGACGTAGCTGTCGGGGGTCCAGTTGACCATGCCGATCCGGCCTCCCGGCCGGCAGACCCGCAGCAGCTCGGCGGCGGTCTGCTCCTGGTCGGGGGCGAACATGGCGCCGCAGGTCGACAGCACGGCGTCGAAGGAGTCGTCTGGGAACGGCAGGGCCTCGGCGTCGGCCTCCTTGAAGCTCACGTCCAGCCCCTCGGCCTCGGCCCGCTGGCGGGCCCGGTCGAGCAGGGCGGGGACGTAGTCGACGCCGACGACCTGGCAGAACCGGCGCGCGGCGGCCAGGGCGGCGTTGCCGTTGCCGCAGGCCACGTCGAGCACCCGCTCGCCGGCCCGCAGGTCGACCGCTTCGCAGAGCAGCTCGGCCGTTGGCAGGAGCCGGGTGCCGACGGCCGAGTAGTCACCCGACGCCCAGGTGGCCTGCTGCCGTTGCTTGATGGTGGCGATGTCCATGTCGTGCCTCCTGTCGCGACCTCCCAGCGAGGTCGGTCGCTGAAGACGCTATGGACGCCGCGGCCGGCGGGGATCGGGAGCGGCTCCCTACTTCTCGCCGTCGACCTCCCCAGCTTTCGCCTCGAGAAGGCCGCGCGAGCGAGCCGCCGCGACGGCCTCATGGCGCGACGTGACGCCGAGCTTCGCCAGCAGGGCCGAGACGTGGTGCCCGACGGTCTTGCTGGACAGCAGGAGCCGGGCGGCGATGGCGGCATCGGTCAGCCCGTCGGCCAGGAGTTCGAGCACCTCGATCTGGCGGGCGGTGAGGCTGGCGGGGTTGGCCGCGGTGGCCCGGATCGGACCGCGGGGTATGCGCTGGTGTCCCCGGCGGCGCAGGTCACGGCGCACCCGCAGCGCGGACTGCCGGGCACCCAGGCCGTCCAGCAGCGCCAGCGCCTCCAGCAACGCCTCGTCGTGGTCGCCGCAGGCCAGCGTCAACGCCTGCTGGTACGGGCAGCCACGCTCCCGCCACCAGCCGGCCGCCGCGCGCCAGTCACCGGTCAGCACCAGCCGGTAGGGCTCGGCGACCACCTCGGGCACCTCCGGCAGGGCGCCCGCCAACCGCAGCCAGAAGGCCAGCTCCCCGGTGAACCACGGGTGCGCGGCCCGCACGGCCTGCTCGTAGACCCGCGCGGCCTCCTCGGCGATCCGGTCGTCGTCGCCGTGCAGCCAGGCGTACTCGGCGCGGGCCGCCGCCACCGGCGCCGTCCACTGCAGCTCCACGGTCGCGAACCCGCGCTCGGTCGCCTCCTGCAGCGTCGCGGGCGCGGCCGGATCGGCCCTGCGCGCCTGCAGTAGCCCCAGCGGCACGAGGCCGTCGACCATCCGGGCCCCGCCCGCCACGAGCTCGGCGAGCGCCGCCTCCGCGTCCTGCTCGGCGCCGAGCCAGTCACCCTGCTCAAGCCGCACGAGGGCGCGGCGCCCGAGCAGGTGCTGGGCGTATCCGGCCAGCTCGTGGGCCTGGACGAAGGCGAGCCCCCGGTCCAGGTCGCCGCGTGCGTGGCGGTAGTCCCGCATCTCGGCGCTGATCGTTCCCAGGTTGCACAGGGCGCGGGCCGCGTCGTCCTCCAGCCCGGCGGCGACCGCGACGTCGAACGCCCGCTCCAGGTCGGCGCGGCCGGCCGGGTCGGCGTCGAGGAGCCGGGCCGAGCCGATGTTGGTCAGCGCGTGGCTGAGCGTCTCCCGATCGTCGAGCCGCTGGGCCATCGCGATCGCCCGCTCGGCCCAGCGGGTCGCCGCCTCCAACCGGTTGGCCAGCATGTCCAGCTGCGACTGGTTGCTGTAGGCCATCGCCAGGAGGTCACCCGGCTCCAGGCTCTCCAGCACGGCGATGGCGCGGGCGGCGGCCGCCTCCGCGTCGCGGCGGTTGCCGTCCCACCAGTGCATCCGGGAGAGCCAGCGCAGGCCGGCGCCGACGCGCTCCCGGTCGCCGGCGGCCTCGCGGAGCTCGACGGCCGCCCGGCGAGCGGTGACCGCCTCGGTGGACAGCCCGGACAGGTAGCACTCGATCGAGTACCCCTCCAGGAGGTCCGCGTGCGCCGCCCCGGGCAGCCGGTCGGCGCCGGCCAGCACCACCCGGTAGTGCCCGACGGCCTCCCGGTGCGCCGCCACGGCCGCCGCCTGCCGGGCCGCCTCGGGCCCGTACCGCAGCACCGCCTCGATGTCGCCGGCCTCGCGCGCGTGGTGCACCAGCCGGGCGACGTCGACGCCGCGCCCGGGGCTCCCCGTCAGCACCGCGAGCACCTGCCGGTTGAGGTCCCGGCGGCCGACAGCGGACAGCGAGCCCTCCACCGCCCGCCGCAGCAGCTCGTGCCGGAACCCGATCGTGTCGGCCTCGGCGACCAGCAGCCCGGCCGTGACCGCCGCGTCGACCGCCGCCGTCGAGCTCCCTTCCAGCAGCCACATCTCGGCGCGGGTCGGCACGACGGAGGCCAGCCGCACCACCTCCCGCGCGTCGGCCGGCAGGCCGCTGAACCGGGCCAGGACGAGGTCGCGGACGGTCAGCGGCACGTCGGCGTCGGGCGCGGCCAGCACCTCCGCGACCAGCAGCGGGTTGCCGCCGGTGAGCGCGAAGAGCCCGTCGGCGGCCCGCCCGGCGCGCCCGGCGCGCCGCGCCAGCTCGGCCACCGCCACCGGGGACAGCGGCTCGAGGTGCAGGCGCCGTACGGCCGGCCGGGGCAGCCGGCCGACCACGGCCCGCAGCGGATGGTCGGGCCCCAGCTCATCGTCCCGGTAGGTCACGACCAGCAGCGACTGGGTGCGCTCCATCCGCCGGCCGAGGAAGATCAGCAGGTCGAGCGTGGCCTCGTCGGCCCAGTGCGCGTCCTCGACCACGACCACCCGCCGCTGCGGGCGCTGGTCCAGCTCGTCGAGGAGCGCCGCGAACAGCTGCTCCCGCGGGCTGCCCGCACCCAGCAGCGCCGCGAGCCGGCCGCCCACCTCGCGCCCGAGGTCGTGCAGCGGCCCGAGCGCCCGGGGCGTGAGCAACGGATCGCACACGCCGAACAGGAACCGCGCGTCGCCGGCGTGCCGGTGGGCGAACTGCTTGACGAGCGCCGACTTGCCGATCCCGGCCTCACCTGCGACCAGGACGACGCGACCGGCCGCCGAGGTGGCGGCCAGCACAGCGCTCAGCTCGTCGAGCAGCGACGATCGCTCCAGCAGATCCATGGCCGCATTGCACTCTATTGCGTGTGAGCGAACGATCGTTGACACGAGCGGTGTTCCACCCGTCGCGATTCTCGTGGACCGGTCGGTGGGCCGCCGGCCCCAGGGGTCATCGCGTGACGCAAGGGGACGGGATCCGGGAGAGCTGTCGGTCTCCGTGAGGCAGGCCCATGCTCCGGCCTGTCACCGCACCGCGGGATCAGTTCCTCGTACCTCGGCAACGGCGGCCCCGTCGACCACAACGGACTTCTGGCCGAGGCGTTACCAGATCAGGCCGCCCGACCGGTCTGGTCGCTGCGGTGGTGCTGCAGCGCTTCACGGACCGTACGTTCGTGGCCGGGTGGTTGTGACCTACGCGGCGCAGTCTGCGCGCGGGCCCTGGCGGATCGCCAGGGCCCGGTGTCCCCGCGAGAAGCTACCGGTCAGCGGTCGGCGGCGACGATCAGGTCGGGTGGCTGACCATCGCGCAGTGCAATGCGGCCGCGGCGACGTGCGACCTCAGGACGTCGCCGCGGCGGCGTCCAGGATCAGGTCCGCGACGGTCCTCGGATGACTGATCATGACGACGTGGGACGAGGTCGGCACTTCGACGACCTTGCGGGCGTTCGCGCGGCTGTACATGAAACGTTCGCATGCAGGTGGGATCGCCTTGTCCCGGCCGGCGACCAGCCCCCACGACGGGATGGTCCGCCAGGCGGCGGCCTTGGTCGGGTAGATGAAGGAGTCCGCATCGAACGGCCGCTGCGTGGCCTGCAGGAGCCGGAACGTCTCCGTGGGAATGTCGGCGGCGAAGGCCGCCTGGCCGTCCTTGCTCAGGTAGAGGTCGGTTCCGGTGGTGCCGTCGGGCTTGGTGTAGGGGACCGGGACGCTGACGGGCAGTACCTCGCTGCCGGGGAACTTGTTGATGAGATCCCCCTGCGTCTCGCCCACATCTGGCACGAACGCTGCGATGTAGACCAGGGCCTTGACGTTGCTCTTGCCGGCAGCAGCGTTGGTGATGACGGTTCCGCCCATGGAGTGGGCCACCAGCACGACCGGCCCGCTGATGGAGTCCAGCAGACTCCCGATGTACGGTGCGTCGGTGGGGATGCCCCGCAGCGGGTTCGACGCTGCGATCGTGGTGTAACCCTCGCGCTGCAGCTTCGAAATGACCCCGTTCCAGCACGACGAGTCGGCGTAGCCGCCGTGCACCAGCACGATGGTCGGCTTGATGTTCGCCCCGGGCCTGTCCGTCTGGGGCGTCGCGGCGGTCGCCGCCTCCGCCCCGAGCGGAGTGGCCAGCAGCGCTGCCGACCCGGCCAACGCCGCGCCGGTCGCCAGCACCTGACGGCGTGAGACATTCGGTGCCATGGTGATCTCCTCGCGGTGGTCAGCGGCCGGCCGCGGCCTGGCGGATGAGGTCGGCGACGGCGCCGGGCTGGGAGGCGTAGATGGCATGGCTGCCGATCGCCTCGGCGGTGACGGCGCCGGCGCGGGCGGCCATGGCCCGCTGGGCCGGCGGCGGGATCATGCGGTCGGCGGTGGCGACCAGGTACCAGCTGGGCTTGTGACGCCAGGCCGGCTCGGTGACGGCGCCGGCGAGTGCGTCGACGCCCCAGGGCACCTGCGCGTCGGCCAGGAACGCGGCCTCGTCCGCGGGCAGGTCGGCGGCGAACGAGTCGTGGAACTTGTCGCGGTCGAGGAAGAGGAAGCCGTCGCGGGGCGGCAGGATCGGCGGGACGGGCGCGCCGGGCGGCGGGTCGGCGATCAGCGTGTTGACGGACTCGCCCTTGTCCGGGGCGAACGCCGCGATGTAGACCAGCGCCGCCACGGCGTCGTGGGTGCCGGCCTCGCTGATGATCGCCCCGCCGTAGGAGTGGCCGACCAGCACGGCCGGCCCGTCGAGCCCGTCGAGGATGAAGCGCGTCGCGGCGGCGTCGCCTTCCAGCGACAGCGTCGGGTTCTGCACGATCTTGACGGTGAACCCGTCGGCGGTCAGCAGCCGGTGTACGCCCAGCCAGCCCGATCCGTCGACGAACCCACCGTGCACCAGCACGACGTTGCGAATCATGGAGTACTCCATCGGGTCCGGCGGCAAGCGAGACGCCCGCCGCTTCGCACTCCATGCAAGTCCCGCCAGGCGGCGCCGGCCCAGGCAGGACAGGATGCGGAACTAGTTCCTGCCGCCCTCGCAGATGGCGTCGGCCGCGCCCCGGCAGTACGCGGCGCGATCATGCTGGCCGACCGTCTCGTACAGGTCGCCCGCCCGCGACAGGCTCGCCCGCGCCTCGGCCGCATGGTCGTCGCCGTACAGCTCCTCGCCGAGGATCCGCAGCCACGCCGCCTGGCCCATGACGACCTGCAGGCCGCCGAAGAGGTCCACCGCGCGCAGCATCATCGGTATCGCCTCGTCGCGGCGGCCGAGGCGGCCCAGGGCCTGGGCGGTGTGGCCGAGGATGTGCGGGAGGATCGCTTCGACGGCGAAGGTCGTCAGCCCGGAGTCCGGGTCCTCCGCGACGGCCAGCGCCTGCCGGTAGGCGGCCAGCGCCGCTGCGGCGTCGCCGAGGTCGAAGGCGATGACGCCGGCGCCCAGTAAGGTCTCCACGCGGGCGCCGACGTCGCCGGCCCGTTCGAAGAGGTCCGCGGCCTGCCGGATGGCGCTCAGCGCCGCCTCGAGATCGCGCAGCGGCCGGCCGCGCCGGGCGGCGGCGGTGTACAGCAGGGCGAACGCCTCCTGCCGGAGGTCACCGGCCTGCCGGGCCAGTGTCCGCGCCCGTTGCGCACGGTCCAGCGCGGCCGGCCCGTTCGCCCGCCACGGCAGCGTGTGGGTGTAGGCGAGGTAGTTCAGGAATTCGGCCTGCAGCGCGGCGTCGCCGAGCTGGACCGCCGAGTCCAGCGCGAGCGTGAACACGTCACTCCAGCGGGGCCAGTGCACCCAGCGCTCGTGGAACGCGTACGCGGCGTTGACGGCGCGAACCACGGCCCGGTGGTCCCCGGCGACGGCGGCGGCGCCGAGCGCCTGGAACCAATGCTCGGCTTCCGCGCGGATCCATGCCTCGGCGTCCTCCGCGCTGCCGAACACGGCGGTGTCGGCCCCGCCCGGCTGGAACCACCGGCCCGCCGTCGTCAGCGTGTCCAGGAGCCAGGCGACCATTCGCCGCTTGGCGTCGGCCACGACGTCGACCGGGTCCTCGGCCTCCAGGCGCTGGCTCGCGTAGAGGCGGACCAGGTCGTGGAAACGGTACCGGCCGCCCTCCGCGGCCTCCAACAGCCCCAGGTCGACCAGATCGTCGAGCTGGTCCTCGGCCACGGACACCGCGACCTCGCCGATCACCGACAACAGCACCGCGCTGAAGTCCGCGCCGGGCACCAGCGACGCCCGGCGGAACAAGGGCCGCACCGGGTCAGGCAGCTGCTCGTACGACATTTCGAATGCCGCCGCCATCTTCAGATCGCCGGCGCTGAGCTGATCCAGCCGACGCTCCGCGACGGACAACCGCGCCACCAGATCCGCCGTGCTCCAGCCCGGCCGCGAGATCAGCCGGTTCCCCACAATGCGCACCGCCAGCGGCAACCCGCCCAGCATATCGACCAGCTCCTGCAGGTCGTCGGCGCGCGGCGCGTCGAACCGCTCGGCCAGGATCCGGCCCAGGAGGTCCTTGGCGTCGGCGGCCGGCATCGGATCCAGATGCAGCCGTTGTACGCCCTCCAGTCCGGCCAGCAGCCGGCGGCTGGTGACGATCAGCTGGCTGGGTCCGCCACCGGGCAGCAGCGGGCGCACCTGGGACTCCGCCGCCGCGTCGTCCACGATCACCAGGACGCGCCGTTGCCGCAGCAACTGCCGGTAGTGCCCGGCGCGCTCGGCTGGAGCCTGCGGCATCTGCTGGTCGCGTACACCCATCGCCCGCAACACCTGCCCGAGGATCTCGGCGCTGGCGACCGGCCGCTGGCTCATCCCGAGGGCGTCGACGAAGTACATGCCGTCGGGGAACCGGTCGCGCAGCCGGTGTGCGGCGCGGACCACGAGGGTCGTCTTGCCCACGCCTGCGCCGCCGGAGATCACCGCCGCGCCCAGCCGGTCCTCCGGCTCGTCCAGCGCGTCGAGCACGCCGGAGATCCATGCCAGCTCGGCGGTCCGGCCGGTGAAGTCACCGATGGACCCCGGCAGCTCGCACAGCCCCGGGGCGGCCGTCAGATACCCCGAACGGGTGCGCCCCGCCTTCGCCAGCGCGACGAACTCGTCGCGGCGTGCCCCGTCGAGCTTGAGCGCGTCGGCGATCAGCTCGACCGTCCGCCGCTGCGGGCCCAGCGCCCGGCCGCGCTCCATGTCGCTGAGTGCGCGCACGCTGACGCCGGAGGCCTCCGACAGCTCCTCCAGCGTCAGCCCGCACTCGTGGCGCGCAGTGCGCAGCATCAGCGCGAACGTCGTGGTCATCGCGGGTCGGCGGCCGCCCGGCTGGCGTTGCCGGCCATGCTCATCGTCATCTCCAGTTCTCGTCCGGTGAAGGACCTGGAGACGGATTCTCTGGCCAGATCGTCGCCGGCCGCGTCTGTCAAATGACCGGTCAGTGGAGGTGTTGCGGGAAACCCGCAACTGAGCTGCGGGGCGGTACCGAACCCGTCGGCGGGCATGGGCGGCAGACTGGCGTTCCGAACCCTCGTCGAGCGGAGCCGCACAGCACATGTTCTCTCGTCTCCGCGGGCCGCTGGGCGCGTTGCTGGTCGTCTGCACGCTGGTTGCCGGGTGCGGCGCGGAAACGTCGGGGAAGGGCGCGGAGCCTGGCGGGGCGGGGAGACCGGACGCGTCGGGCTCGGGGGCCGGGTCGGAGGCTTCGCGCGGGTCCGGGCTCACCGCAGCGCAGCTGGCCCGGATTCCGCGGTTTCCGGCCCCTCCGGCGCCGAAGGCGATCACCGTGCCGGCCGGACCGTCCGCGGGCTGGTACAGCGCCGTCCCGACCAACCAGCCGGTGGCCTTCATCACCATCGACGACGGCTGGACAAAGGTACCGGAGGCGGTCGAGCTGTTCCGCGCCGCGCACGTGCCGGTGACGCTGTTCCTGGAGATCAACGCCATCAAGGCCGATCCGGGGTATTTCACGGCACTCCAACAGACCGGCGCCGTGATCGAGGCACACACGATCAGCCACCCCGACCTCAAGGGCAAGTCGTACGACGTGCAGAAGCACGAGATCTGCGGCTCCGCCGACGAGCTCGGCAAGCTCTACGGGCGCCGGCCCGTGCTGTTCCGTCCGCCGTTCGGCGACAAGGATGCCACCACTCTCAAGGTCGTGCACGACTGCGGGATGAAGGCGGCGTTCTTCTGGAAGGAGACGACGGACAAGGGCATCGTGCGGTACCAGGAAGGGCAGACGGTCAAGGCCGGCGACATCGTGCTGATGCACTTCCGCCCGGCATTCATCGACGACTTCCTAGCCGTGCTACAAGCCATCTCGAAGGCCGGGCTCACCCCGGCGCTGCTCGAGGACTACATCGCCTGAAGCCGCTTGTCCAGCTCACGCCAGCGCTAAGAGCCCCCGCACGCGTCTACAGCTGCCGGATGACGCGCGCCGGCGAGCCCGCGGCCACCACCCGCTCGGGTAGGTCCCCCACCACCAGCGATCCGGGGCTGACCACGGTGTCCGGCCCGATCGTCACGCCGGGACAGACGATCACGCCGCCGCCGAGCCACACGTTGTCACCGATCACGATCGGCAATGCCGCGTCCCGGCCTTCCGTCAGCAACTGCACATTCGGGCCGATCTGCACGTCGTCGCCGATGGTGACGGTGGCCGCGTCAAGAATTGTCAGGCCCGGATTGGCCCGGCAACGAACGCCGACGAAAATGCGATGGCCGTAATCGCATTGCACCGGCGGCCGGATTTCGCTGCCCTCCCCGAATGCGCCGAACAGCTCGGCCAGCAACCTGCGTCGCCCGTCCTGGTCCGCCGGGTCCATCGCGTTGATCAGCTGCAGGAGCTGCTGCGCCCGATATGAATTCACGACGCACTCCATACGGCAGTCGTGAATCGGCGTACATGGGCCACTCGCACATCCTCCGTCAATGTCTTGTCGCCGCGTCCGCATACGCACTCGCCTGGCCGGCATGGCGGTGGCCGGCGCCCAGGCGCGTGCCGGGCGTCTGGCCCGCTGTGTGCATCGTCGCGGTCGTCTTCGGCGTCATCGCCGCACCGCGGCCTCCGCCGGTCGAACCGCTGCTTCCGGCGGCAAGGCTGGTACAGCAGGGATAAAGGTTTCATAAGGGCATCCCTGACGGCTCCTTAACGGCCCGATCCGAAGCATGATCGGCCGTGGTTGCTGTGCACCGTTCCCTGACGAATCTCCTCACGATGCGGCTGGCGGCCCCGGCTGTAGCCGTCGTGCAGACCTGGCTGTGCCAGCCTCCGCAGCGCCCGCTGTCGGCGCCGCGGCGACCGAACGTTGACGCGCAGGCGCTGTGATGGGGGCGGGCGCGAGTTCCTGTACCGAGTTGTTCATGAGAGGCCCGATGAGTCCCACCAGCCCGGCCGGCAACCGCACGGCCGCGCCGACCATGGATCCGCCGCGGATGACGAGGGGCCGGGCCACGGCCGTCGTCGACCTCTCCGCGGTGCAGGACAACGCGCGGCTCTTCGCGCAGCGCAACGCGGCCGGACTGATGGCCGTGGTGAAGGCCGACGGGTTCGGTCATGGAGCCGTGCCCCTCGCCCGCGCCGCCCTGGCCGGCGGGGCCGGCTGGCTCGGGGTGACCTCGGTGGACGAGGCTCTGCAGCTGCGCACGGCCGGGCTCTCCGCCCCGATCCTGAGCTGGCTCAACGCCGTGGATGCCGACTTCGACACCGCCCTGCGGCACCGGGTCGACCTGGCCGTGCCCGGCGTCGACCACCTCTACGCCGTCACCGCGGCCGCCGTCCGTACCGGCCGCCGTGCCCGCATCCACCTGCATCTGGACACCGGCATGGCCCGCGACGGCGCTGCCGCCGCGGAATGGCCGCACCTGTTGCGTCGCATCGCCGCGGCGGTCTCCCGGGGACCGGTGCAACTCGTGGGCGTCATGGGGCACCTCGCATGCGCCGACGACCCGGACGACCCGCACAACCCCGCCGGGCGCCTGGCGTTCGAGCGCGGGCTCGTCGCCGTGCGCCGTGCCGGGCTCGCGCCGGGGATACGGCACCTTGCCACGACGGCCGCGACCCTGACCGACCCGCGCACCCACTACGACCTGTCCCGGATCGGCGCCGGGCTGGTCGGCATCGACCCGTCCGGCGGCACCGCGTTGCTGCCGACGATGTCGCTGTTCGCCCCGGTGGTGTCGGTGCGGGACGTGCCGGCCGGCACCGCGGTCGGTTACCGGCACGGGCACGTGACCCTGCGGGCGACCCGCCTCGCCCTGCTGCCGCTGGGGTACGCCGACGGCATCCCGCGTTCGGCCGGCGGCACCGGCCAGGTGCTGTTGCGCGGCCGCAGGTGCCGGCTGGTCGGGGCCGTCTCCATGGACCAGATCGTGATCGACGTCGGCGACGAGCCGGTGGTGCCCGGCGAGGTCGCCACGGTGTTCGGGCCCGGCGCGAAGGGCGAGCCGACCGTCGCGGACTGGGCGCGCTGGGCGGACACGATCGAACAGGAAATCGTCGCCCGGATCGGGCAACGGATCATCCGTACCTATGTGAGGGATGCATGAGCACGAACAACCGGCCCCGCGTGATGGTCATCGGCGGCGGCCAGAACTGCGAGCACTCGGTTTCCATCGCTACCGCGGCATCGGTCGCCGGGGCGCTGGACCGCGAACGCTACGAGGTCGAGTCCATCACGATCACGGAACAGGGTTTGTGGATCCGGCCCGGCGGCGAGCCCGTTCCACTCCACGTCGTCTCGGAAGCCGACGTCGTGTTCCCGCTCGTGCACGGGCCGCGCGGCGAGGACGGGACCCTCGCCGCGCTGTGCGAGCTCGCCGGTGTGCCGTACGTCGGATCGGGCGTGCGCGCCGGTGCGATCGGCATGGACAAGTGGGCGACGAAGCTGGTGGCCGAGGCGCTCGGCATCCGGACGGCGACCGCGGCGCTGGTCACCGGCAAAGGTCCGCGGTCGCTGCCGCCACTGCCGGTCGTGGTGAAGCCGGTCGCGGCCGGATCGAGCTACGGGGTCACCCGGGTGGACCACGAGGCGGACCTCGACGCGGCGCTGGCGGCGGCGCTCGCCCTGGACGACCGGGTGCTGGTCGAGGAGGTCGTGCACGGGCGCGAGATCGACATCGCCGTGCTGGGCCGGCCGGACGGGAGCCACCTGATCGGCCCCCCGCTGGAGATCGTCGTGCCCGACGGAGGCATTTTCGACACGGACCGCAAGTACGGCGGGACGGCGCAGTTCCGGCTGCCCGCGGTGCTCGATGCGGACGAACTGACCCGGTTGGAGACCGCCGCGCTGACCATGTTCGAGGCGCTGGGCTGCGCCGGCGTGGCGCGGCTCGACTTCTTCCTCACGCACACCGGCCTGGTGCTCAACGAGGTCAACACGACGCCGGGCATGACCGAGCAGTCCCAGGTGCCGAAGATGTTCGCGGCGGTCGGCATCTCCTACACCGCGCTGCTGACCGAGCTCGTCCAGGCGGCGCTCGCGCGGTAGGAGCTCATCCGAGTTCGTAGTGGCCGCGGCGAAGGTTCCGCATGAAGGCGTGTCCGGCGATGGTCGTCCGTGCGGTCCGGTGCGGCCACCGGCTTGGACGCTGCACCGTTCAAGCCTGCCTGGATCTTGCCGAGCAGCGAACGCACCAGAGCCACAGTGCCTGAGGCTAGTGGTCGATGGGTTCGTTCCATTCGGCCAGAAGTGCTCGGGCATTTGCTGTCACGCGGTCCATCAGTGCCAGCAAGGTAGCGCGTTCGTTCTCGGAGAGACCGGCGGTCAGGCGAGCCTCGATGTCCTCCAGGTCACCATTGAGCGGATCGGAGAGATCGCGCCCGCTGTCGGTGAGAAACAGCCGGACGAGTCGGTTGTCGGCCAGGTCCCGGCGCCGTACCAGTAATCCGGCCGATGCCATGCGGGTGGCCATCTTGACGATCGTCGGCGTTGTGACGTTGAGGCCGGCGGCAACCTCGCCCGGGGTCTGGCCGTCGCGCTCCATCAGTGTTGTCAGGACGAGATTCTGGCCGAGATGCAGGCCGTGGCGCCGCAGGATCACCGTCAGGACGGCGCGGAAAGACTTCGACGCGTCCGTGTAGGTGTCGGTGAGCTGGGTCACGGCTACTCCTCGATGTTCAGCGAACCGGTCAGGCGCTCCCAGGTTAGCGGTCGGGCGATGCCACGGCCGTTCGGTTGACGGCTAATGATTTGCCGGCTAATGTTTTTCGCTAGCCGGCAACCGAAGGTTGTTGCCGTGGACCTACTCGGGTGCCGCCGCATCACGTCAGGCCAGTCACCCGGCGCCGCTCACCGACCGACTACCTGTGAGGTTCCGCATGACTGCCACCGATACATCCGTGGCCAACCATCCGGCCGGGATCGTCTCTGCGCGCCGATGGTGGGCGCTTGTCGCGGTTGCGACCGCCCAGCTGATGATCGGTCTTGACCTGACAATCATGAACATCGCGCTTCCATCGGCCCAGCGTGACCTCGGTCTGTCGGACGCCGGCCGCCAGTGGGTCATCACGGCTTTCGCGCTGGCCTACGGCGGCCTGCTGTTGCTGGGCGGCAGGGTCTCGGAGGCGATCGGGCGTAAACGTACGTTGCTGATCGGTCTAGCCGGTTTCGCGATCGCGTCCGCGGTCGGCGGAGCGGCCGTCAACACTGCGATGCTGCTGGGCGCGCGAGCCGGCCAAGGCATCTTCGGAGCCCTGATGACCCCCTCGGTCCTCGCCACCTTGGCCGCAACATTCCCGCTGCCGGCGGAGCGGGCCAAGGCGTTCGGTATCTACGGGACCGTCATGGGCAGCTCCTCGGGCATCGGCGTCCTGCTCGGCGGCGTGCTCACGCAGTACCTCGACTGGCGTTGGTGCATGTTCGTCAATCTCCCCGTCGCGGCGATCGCCGCCGCCGTCGCCGCTTATGCGGTGCGCCCGGCCGCACCGGTTCACCGACGAGTCGATGTGGCCGGCGCTCTCCTCGCCACACTGGGCCTGATGGCGGTGGTCTACGGGTTCGCCAAGGCGGCGACCGACGGATGGGGTGCCGCGGCGACAATCGGCTCGCTCGTGTCCGGCGCAGTGGTGCTGGCAGCCTTCGTCGTCGTTGAGGCGCGCACGTCTGTGCCGTTGCTCCCGCTGCGAGTCGTGCTGCATCGCCGCCGCGGCGGGTCCTATCTGGCTGTTCTGAGCCTCGCGATCGGCATGTTCGCTGCCCTGTTCTTCCTGACCTTCTACCTGCAGGACGTACGCGCATGGTCGCCGGTCAAGGCCGGACTTGCCTTCCTTCCCTTGACGGTGGGTCTGATGGTCGGAGTCCGGGCGGCCGCCCCTCTCCTTGTTCGGGCCTCAGCCGTATCGTTGCTGCCGGCGGGACTTCTGGTCATTGCCGGGGGACTGGCGCTCCTGAGCTTTGCTGATGTCCAGAGCGGCTACTGGCCGCACATCATGCCGGTGTTTCTGCTCGTCGGTCTGGGCACCGGGTGGGTGCTGGTCACCGCCAACAGCACCGCAACCCAAGATGCCGGCCCCGATACGGCTGTCGCCGGCGCAATGGTCATGACCTCGCAGCAGGTCGGAGCCTCCCTCGGCACCGCCCTGCTGAGCACGATCGCCAGCAACGCGGCGGCCGCCTATCTCGCGAGTCACCACGCATCGACCGTCGATGGGGTCGTCCACGGGCTCCACGTCGCCAGCTGGTGGGCAATGGGCCTGCTGGTCGGCGCGGCAGGCGTCGTGTTCCTGGTACTGCCCCGTCGAGGCCGGCGCCGTACCGGTCACGCCCGGGCCTGACTTCGGCGGGCCGGCTCTGCATACGGTAGTAGCGGGCGGTCCGATCAAGCAGGGTCGCCAGATCCGCGTCGCCTACGTCATCAGGGCCGGAGGCCCTGCTCGCCAGCGGCGAAACATCGTCAAGGTTCGGGCCATCGCCGTCGGCCGGCGGGTCAGGGGCGCTGAGGCATGGCGTTGCAGAGTGAGGTCAGGGTGGTTTCCCAGGCGCTGTCCGAGACGGCCGAGTAGTTGACTACCAGGGCGTCAGGTGAGGGTGAGCTGGTCAGTGACTCGTGGCGGAAGTCGGAGAGGGAGCTGATCTGCAGGCCCTGGCGGCCGGCGGACGCCAGGACCGCGGGTTCGGTGTGCGATGGGAGCCGGAGTACCGCCTGGAGGCCGGCCGGGGTGTCGGTGACGTGGACGTCGGGGGCGTTGCGGGCCAGGGCGGCGATCAGGTGGTCGCGGCGGCGGCGGTAGGTCTGGCGGCGGGTGCGTACGTGGCGGTCGAAGGCGCCTGAGGTGATGAAGTCGGCGAGGGTCAGTTGTTCGAGCACGCTGACCGTCTCGACGCGTCCCTTGGCGGCCGCGACCTCCGGCAGGAGGTGGCCGGGCACTGCCATCCAGGCCAGGCGGAGGGCCGGTGCCAGTGACTTGCTGGCCGTGCCGAAATAGACGACGCAGTCCGGGTCGAGGCCCTGCATGGCGCCGACGGGCTTGCGGTCGTAGCGGAACTCGCCGTCGTAGTCGTCCTCCAGGATCAGGGCGCCGGTGGTACGGGACCAGTCGAGGACGGCCGCCCGGCGTTCCGGAGACAGGACGGCTCCGGTGGGGAACTGGTGGGCGGGGGTCAGCAGGGCGGCGCCGACGCCTTTCAAGGCGAGCAGCTCGTCGACTCGCGCGCCTTGGTCGTCGACCGAGAGCGGTGGGATGGTCAGGCCGGCGTCGAGCAGCAGCGCACGGTACAGATCCAGGCCGTAGGCCTCGACGGCGACCGATCGGGTGCCGCGTGCTTTGAGCGCCTGGGCGATCAGTGTCAGGCCGTGGTGAAAGCCGGAGCAGATGACGATGCTCTCCGGGTCGGCCGACACGCCGCGGACCCGGGCGAGGTAGCCGGCCAGAGCGATGCGCAGTTCCATGCGGCCGAGGGGATCGCCGTACCCGAAGGCGTCGTGCGGCGCCGCGCTCAGCACCCGGCGGGCGGCGGCGAGCCAGGCGGTGCGCGGGAACTCTGCGAAGTCTGCGGCGCCGGGCATCAAACCGCGCGTCGGCCGGGGCCGCTTCGGTGCGGCCACGGTGGGCGTGCGGCGTGGTTCGGCCCGCCGGGCGACCCGGGTGCCGGAGCCTTGCCGCGCGGTAAGCCATCCCTCCGCGACCAGTTCAGCGTAGGTCTGCGTGACGGTACTGCGGGAGACGCCGAGGTCGGTGGCCAGCGTGCGCGACGCGGGCAGGCGCGTCCCCGGCGCCAATCGGCCCGAGCGCACCGCCTCGCGCAGGGCGTCGGACAGCCCTGACCGTAGTCCGCTGCCGGTCAGCTCCAGGTAGAGGTCGACGCCGGCTTCAGCGAGCGAATTGGTCTGCGATTCTCCCACAGAAATGGATTCTACTACCAGACCATTTGCTCCCTAGCGTGGAAGGTACAACGTCGGATCTAGGAGTTCCCGTGTCGTCCCATCGGATTTCCCCCGGTCTGGCCCTGGCAGGTGCCGCGCTCGCGTTCAACAGCCTCTATCTCGCCGCGGGCGCCCTGACCCCGCTGCTGGTTGTCTACCGCACAGCGTGGAGTTTCCCGCCGGTGCTGCTCACGCTGGCCTTCGCGGTCTATGCGATCGGGTTCCTCGCCGCCGCCCTCACCCTGGGATCACTCTCCGACCACCTGGGGCGGCGGCCGGTACTGCTCGGCGCCCTGGTCGTGCAGCTCGCGTCAAACCTGATGTTCCTCTTCGCCCCCGGCATCGGCTGGGTGATCGCGGGCCGGGTCGTGCAGGGGGTGGCCAGCGGCGCGGCAACCGCAGCGTTCACCGCGGTCCTCGTCGAGCTCGCGCCGGCCCAGCGGAAACGTCTCGGCCCGCTCCTTGGCAGTGTCGGGCTCACCGGAGGCCTGGCCGCGGGTTCCCTGCTCGCCGGCCTGGGCATCCAGCTCACGCCGCACGCCAACACCATCGTGTTCGTCGCGCTCATCGCGTTGACCGTCGTCGGCGGCATCGCCATCCTCTTGTCGCCCGAGACGATCGGCCGCGGGCCCGGTGCGCTCGGCTCGATGATCCCCAATGTCGCCGTTGCGCCCAGGGCCCGCACCGAGTTCCTCGCCGCGGCACCGGTGATCGCCGCGGTCTGGATGCTCGCCGGGCTCTCCGGAGGCCTGGCCCCGAGCATGGTTCAGAGCGTCTTCCACCGCGACAGCGGCCTGCTCGACGGGCTCGCCGGGTTCATCGCGCCGGCGGTCTCGGTGGTCGTCGGCCTGTCGTTCGCCAACGTCCGCGCGCGTACCGCGATGACCGCCGGCATCATCGCGTCCATCATCGGTCCGGTCGGTATCGCCGTCGGCGCCGCGGCCGGCAGCCTCGCCACGATGTTCGCCGGGCAGGCGATCGCCGGCCTCGGGTTCGGTGCGGCCTTCACGGCCGCCTTGGGCCTGATCGTCCCGCTCGTCGACCCGGACCAGCGCGCGGGAGCCGTCGCCGGAATCTATGTCGTCTCGTACCTCGGACTCGGGGCGCCCGTGGTGATCGCCGGAGCGCTCACCGACGTTCTGGGTGTCGTTGCGACCGTCGGCGGGTACAGCGCCGTGGTCGTGCTCCTCGCCCTGATCAGCCTTACCGCACAACGACGCCTCAAGCGGCGTACCAACTGGGAAGAAAGCAAGGTAGACACATGCCCTCCACCCACCACCAGCGCGTATTCCTCGCCGGAGCGTCCGGCGTGATCGGACTGCGACTGATCCCCCTGCTCGTCAAGGCCGGGTATGTCGTCGGCGGCATGACCCGCTCGGCCGGCAAGGCCGAGCAGCTGCGCGAACTCGGCGCCGAACCGATCGTCTGCGACGTCTTCGACCGAGACGCCCTGATCAAGGCCGTTCGGGACTTCGCACCCCACGTGATCCTCAACGAGCTGACCGATCTGCCCGACGACGCGGCAAGCATCGGCGCCCACGCGCAGCGCAACGCCCGCATCCGTACGGAAGGAAACCAGAACCTGATCGACGCCGCGCGGCAAAGTGGATCACCCCGGATTCTGGCCCAGACCGTGGCATGGTCGCTACCCGAGGGGCCCGACGCCCAAGCCGTACTGGAGCTGGAGCGCTCCGTGCTCGCCGAGGGCGGTGTCGTGCTGAGCTATGGCCAGTTCTACGGCCCCGGCACCTACAACGAGGATCCGCCGGCGGATCCGCGAGTCCAGATCGACCGCGCTGCCGAGCGGACCGTCGAGCTGCTGGACGCGCCGTCGGGCGTCATCGTCATCACCGATTGAGAACACCCGGGGCCCGGGTTCCCCGGCCCCGGGTTTAGGAGACCCTGAATAATCTGGGTGTCGCTGCGCCGCGCCGTCGTCGAGTCGGTGCGGGTCGGAGGCAACGCGAGTCTGCTCAGGACACCCGGGCCTCCGGCCGCCGCTTCGGGAACCAGGGCACCACCGGCGAGGTGGTCTGCTGGTACTGGGCGTACTCGGGGTACCGGGAGCGCGTGATGCTCTCGGTGAACCGGGTGGAGCCGACGAACAGCAGGGTGAGCAGCACCGCTCCGAGTACTGTCGGCTGCCACGGCGAGCGGGCCGCGATCGCGCCGAACGCGAAGACCACCCACCACTGCGCCTGCTCGAAGAAGAAGTTGGGGTGCCGGGAGTACCGGAACAGGCCCGTGCTCAGGAACCTCGGGAGCGGCTCGTGGCCGGCCGCCGCCTCCGCCCGCTTGAACCGGTGGAAGTCCCACTGCTGCTGGTCGGCGATGGTCTCGCCGGCCAGGAACGCGAGGAACAGCGCGGCGGCGAGCGCGTCCGGCACGCCGAAGGCGGTGCGGTGCTCCAGCGCGGTCAAAGCCGGCAGGCAGATCAGCAGCAGGATGGCGTTCTGGTACAGCGTGATGAAGAAGAGATTGAACAGCCAGAACTGCCACCGGGACATCCGCCCGCGCAGCACGCCCCAGCGGTAGTCCTCGCCGCCGCGGGCGTACCCGCCCTTGCGCGCGAAGTTGAAGGTGAGCCGCGCGCCCCAGAGGACGACGAGGAGCAGCATGGTGTCCAGGCGCGGATCGCGGAAACCGGCGGCGCCGGCGAATACGGCTAGGTACCCGGCCGGGATGACCGACCAGATCCGGTCGACCCAGGAGTTCTCCCGGGTCAGCACCGACAGCAGCCAGGTACCGGCGCAGGCCCCGGCGTAGATCCAGAGGCAGACGGTCAACGCGGGCATAGATCATGATAGCCAGTGGCCGGCCCGCCAGGCATGCGCTGCTTCTGCCGTTCTCGGGGTCGTCGGCTGCCAAGATTCCTGAAATGCAGATTCGACGCGCCGATGTCGGCGATGCAGCAGCAATCGCGCATGTCCATGTTCAATCGTGGCAGTCCGCTTACCGGGGGCTGATAACGCAGGACTACCTCGATGGCTTGGACGTCGGCCTGCGGCGCCAGGGTTGGGAGCGCATCCTTGGAGGTGCGCTACCGGCGCGCGCTGCAATGACCGGCGGCAGCGTCGAGCGTTGTCTCGAACCCCACAGGGCGCTGCGCGAACCCTCTTGAAGCGCCGAGCTACCGCGATGTCCGTCGTGGTAGCGGTCCGTGACTCCCGGGCCACGCCATGTCCGCCGCCGGTCACCCTCGGCGTAGCCGCCGGCCCGGCGATTCGCCGTGGCTATTGGGTGAAGCCCGGTACCACCAGGCCCGTCTCATAGGCGACGATGACCGCCTGCACGCGGTCCCGCACACCGAGCTTGCTCAGCACGCGGCTCACGTGTGTCTTGACGGTCTCGGTGCTGACCACGAGCCGGTCGGCGATCTCGCCGTTGGACAGCCCCTCGGCCATGAGCCGCAGGATGTCCGTCTCCCGCGGGGTGAGCACGGTGAGCGGGACCGCCGCGGCGTCGGCCAGCGGGCGCAGCCGGGAGAACTCGCCGATGAGCCGCCGGGTGACGCTCGGCGCGAGCAGCGCCTCGCCGGCGGCGACGACCCGGACCGCCTCGAACAGCCGCTCCGCGGCCATGTCCTTGAGCAGGAAGCCGCTGGCGCCCGCACTGAGCGCGGCGTAGACGTGCTCGTCGAGGTCGAAGGTGGTGAGCACGACGACGCGGGGAGCCGGGCCGGCCGCGGTGTCGGCCAGGATCTGCCGGGTGGCCTGGATGCCGCCCATGACCGGCATGCGCACGTCCATGAGCACCAGGTCGGGGCGCAGCTCGCGGCAGATCCGCACGGCCTCGGCGCCGTTCTCGGCGGTGCCCACGACGGTGAAGTCGGGCTGGGTGCCGAGCAGCGCGGCGAACCCGGCCAGCACCACCTCCTGGTCGTCGACGACGACGATGCGCACCGGCGCGGCGCCCGCGGCGGTCACCGCGCACCGCCCGGCACCGGCAGGACGGCCTGCACGACGAAGCCGCCGACCGGGCCGCGGCCGGTGTGCAGCGTGCCTCCGGCCATCGCGACCCGCTCCCACATGCCGAGCAGCCCGTGGCCGCCCTCCGAGGGCGGGCCCGCCGCCCCGCCGGCGTCCCAGACGCTCACCAGCAGGGAGTGCTCGCGGTAGCGCAGCTCGATGTCGACCGCGGCGCCGGGCGCGTGCCGGCGGCTGTTGGTGAGCGCCTCCTGTGCGACCCGGTACGCCGTCAGCTCGAGCCCGGGCTCCAGCCGGCGGACCGGGCCGCTGACGATGAGCCGGACCCGCGTGCCCAGGCGATCGCGGGCCTCGTCGACGAGCGTGACGAGGTCCTGCAGCCCGGGCTGGGGCAGATCGGCCTCGTCCGGGCCCGCGTCGTCGCGCAGGACGCCCAGCAGCCGGCGCATCTCCGTGAGCGCCAGCCGCGCCGTCTCGCCGATGGCGAGCACGCGGGCGGCGGCGTCCGCGGACAGCCCCGGCGTCGTCAGCCGGACCGTCTCCGCCTGAACCGAGACCGAGGAGATGTGGTGCGCGACGATGTCGTGCAGCTCCCGCGCGATGCGGGCGCGCTCCTCGCGGGCCGCGTACGCGTGCCCCAGATCGGCGCGGGCGCTGTCGGCCGTGGTGTGGTCGACGGCCTCGGCCCGGGCGCGGCGCACCCCGCCGACCGCCAGGGCGCCTCCGGCGACCACGAGCAGCGCGACACCGAGCACCTTGCCGCCGGCCCGGGACTCCGCCGGCCCGACCGCGTAGGCGACGTACGGCACGGCGAACAGCACCGCGGTGTAGGCGTGGTGGGCGCCGACGAAGTACAGCACGATGGCCTGCGCGACCAGCCCGCCGAGCGTCGGCGGGTGGCCGAGCCCGAGCGTGAGCAGCACGGCGACGGTCCCGGCCGCGGCGGCCGGCAGCGGGTGGGAGCGCACGAACGCGACCGGCGCCGTCGTGCACAGCGCCAGCACCAGGCCGGCGATCAGGTCGGTCGCGGGCCGGCCGGGATGGACGAGGACCTGGGCCAGCCCGGCCGTGGCGAGCAGCGCCGCGCCGACGGCCGGCAGCCACGGCGCGGCGGCGACGCGGCGGATCGCACCGATGGCGTCGCGCGTAGGGAACACGCCGTCCATTGTCAGCCCTCACCCCGTCGTCGCGCGCGACCTCATCCCCGCGTGGCTCGCCGGGCCCGGTAGGCCGCCAGCCAGCCGGCGGCCAGGTGGTCGCCGCACCAGGTGAACAGGACCGCGCCGGCTCATTCGTAGCCGTAGCACTCCAGGACGTCGCCGTACCGTTCGCGGAACCGGGCGATGTTGCGCGGGGTGAACCGCTCCCGCCAGCCGCCGGTGCGCCCGCGGTAGAAGCTCCACGCGTCCGGGTTGTAGACCGTCGCCGCCACCGCCTCGGCGTCCTCCCGGGAGCCCAGGTGCTGCAGGACCCGGTTCACCGTCTCGATCTGCCGCGCATGGGAGCCCCCGCCGCGCTCGCCGATGAGGTCCTCGTACCGCACGTTGAGCACCTTCGGGTGGTTCAGCAGCCACAGCGCCCGCTCGAACGCGTGGTGGCCGAGGAACACCGGATCGCTCAGCGCGTAGTCGATCTTCTCCTCCCACGTGGGTTTGCTGGCGAGGATCGCGCTGTAGATCTCGGCCTCGAAGAAGTTGCCGTAGCCGGACTCGGTGCGCCCCTCCAAGAAGTTGATCATCGAGACGAGCACGTCCCGGGGGTCGCGGTAGTTGTAGATCAGCGGCGGGGACGAGGTCTCCACCCACTCGCTGAGGAAGTTGCCGTCCGCCCGGTGCAGGTCCAGCTCGTGGAAGATCCAGCACAGGCCGCTGGGCGTGTCCGCGAAGCGGGTATAGGGCAGGTACGGGTTGGTGATGGTCTCCTCGGCGAAGTCGAGCCGGGTCTGCCCGTAGCGGTTGACGACCGGCTGCCCGAGCCGGCTCTGCCAGTGCCAGAGCAGCGCGGACCAGGCCTCGTCCGTGCGCTCGGCGAACAGCGGCGTGCCCTCCAGCTGCAGGACCTCGTCGTAGTCGGCTTTCGACAGCACGAGCGCGGCGACGGCCTTGCGCTGTTCGGTGTCGAGCCGCGGGGCCGCGTGCGGGGTCGGCCGGGGTGCGCCGACGATCCGGTACCCCAGGTTCAGCATCAGCTCCTGCACCAGGTGCGTCCCGGCCTTCATGCACGAGATCACCATCGCCCTCGGCGCGCTGCTCATCGGATCTCCCTCGCATCTGCCTCGAGGCCGGCCGTCCGGCGGTACAGCACGCCGTCGTTCCAGACCAGCCCGATCTCGCCCCACTGCATTGCCGACGCGGCGTCGGCGAAGATCACGCCCCCGCCCCCGGCCGTGCACAACACCGGGACGCCGCTCCAGATCTCGTACTCGCGCAGGAGCGTCGCCAGGACCGGATCGTCGGCGAGGGTGACCGTCTGCAGCCGGTCCGCGCCGCGCAGCGCCGGGAGCCGGTCCGCCCACTCCTCGCGGATGTGGTGCTCGAACTGCATGAACGGGTCCGGGAAGCCGGGGTCGAACACGTCGGCGGCCCGTTCGGCCCGGCACAGCGGTGCCGCCGGCCCGCAGTCCCCGCGGGCGCGGAGCCGGTCGAGCAGCGCGCCGGTGGCCGCGTCGGTCGCCGGCGCCAGGATGCTGCGGCTGCCCAGCGCACGCGGGCCGAGCTTGGCCCGCCCGGCTACGACCACGGCCGGCCGGCCGGTGCGGTGCATGAGCCGCGCCAGCTCCTCCGGGCGGCAGGGCGCCACCGACCAGCCCGCGGGGACATGGTTGGTGCGGCGCGCCGCCGGGCCGCAGCGCAGGTCCCAGCCGATCGCGCGCAGCCCGCTGCCGCGGCCGGCCCGCAGCGCCGCGGCGCCGAACGCCGTGCCCGACGCGCCGGGAAATGGCGGTACCCACATTGCGGCCACCATCGGATGCGCGCGCAGGACGCCGTTCCACCGGATGTCCAGGGCCATGGACCCGGTGAAGCAGAGGTTGAACGCCGCGCCGCCGATCCATTCCCGGGCCCGGTCGGCGAGCCGCTCGGCGAGCAGGTCCGCGATCAGCTCGTGCGCGCTCGCCGCCACGTCGTCGGGCTCCGCGCCGAGCCGGGCCGCGTGCTTGTCGAGCTCGTCGGCGAAGTCGCCGTCGCCCGGCGCGGCGAAGACTTCGCGCAGCGACTCCTTGATGTCCCCGTCCGGGACGCCCGCGGCGCGCCTCGGCCCGTCGAGGCGCCCGCCGAGCGCGGTCAGGGCCGCGTCGGGGGGCGCCGCGAGCGTGCCGCCCGGCTCGACCTTCCCGGCGTCGTCGACGTGGTACAGCAATGGGCTCCGGCCGCTGTCCCACACCAGGACGAGCGACGGGGCTCCGGCCGCCGCGAACGGGCTGCTGCAGTACGCCGCGGCCAGCTGACACGCCACATGCCCGTAGCCGGTGGAGGACCGGCTCGGCCCGGGCAGCTCCAGCCGGCGCTCGACACCGGTCAGGTCCGCGTCGGCGCGAGCGTCCGGGCCATCGTCGAGCGCCCAGGCGTCGACCTCGTCGATCTCGAACCGTTGGTCGGACAGCAGCCGTTGCATGTGGTCGGGCTCGACGCCGTCGTCGATGTCGGTACCGAACGCCAAGATACTGTCGCGGATCACCGCGACGCTGCTGCCGCGGGCAGACCGCAGGCCGGCAATAATCATGTAGTTCCCCCCGTAGCCGTGCTCGTCGACGGTATCGAAAGCCATCTGTGTCGGTCAATCAACATGGTCAGGCATCCCGCACCCGGAACAGGACGCCGCCGAGCACGAGCGCCGCGGCGGCGTAGGCGCCCAGCACCCCGAGCCCCGCCCACGGATGCAGCGGCGCCGCGGTGCTCATCCCAGTGACCGTGGTCTGCACGGCCAGGCCGGCCATCATCGGCGACGCGTCCTGCACCCCGTGCAGGGCACGGGTGGACATCGGCACCAGCACGGTAACCAGATACGGCCCGTACAGCAGGGTGAGCATCGAGCCGATCGCGGCGCCGGCGTGCCGGATGGCGGCGGCCACGCCGACGCTGAGGAGCCCGACCAGCATCAGGTACAGCGCCGTGCCGAGCACCGACCGCTGGAAGGTGCCGCTGGACAGCGCGAGCTGCCGGAACCCGAGCTCCGCGGTGAGGCCCCGGCCGGTCAGCAGCGGGCGGCCGACGAGCACCGCGCCGACGACGCCCAGCAGCGCACAGCCGAGGACCGTGGCGCCGACGACGGCGGCCTTGGCGCCGAACACCGTGCCGCGTCGCGGCTGCATCGCGAACGTGGTGCGGATCATCCGCGGATGGAACTCCGCGCTGACGAGCGCCACGCCGAGCGCGACCGCGGCGATCTGCGCGAAGTGCACCCCGGACAGCATGAGCGCGGCCGTGTCGCGCGGCGGGCAGCCCTCGGGACTGCCCTTGCAGCCCGGCTTGTTGATGCTCTCGACCACGATCACGGCTCCGGCGATGAGCAGCCCGGCCACGGCGATCATCGCCCAGACGTTGCCGACGAGCGTGCGCAGCTTCGTCCACTCCGCGTACAGCGCATGTCTCACGCGTCCCGCCTCCGCAGCAGCCAGAAAGCCCCGGCGAGCGCGACCGCGGTGTAGGCGCACAGCACCAGGAAGCCGGTCCACGGTCCGGTCACCGCCTCGGTGGAGCCCGGCGGAAACGCCATCGTCTGCTGGATCGACATCCCCGCGATCGGCGTCGCCCGGCGGACGAAGGCGTCCGCCCCGCTGGAGATGCCGGGCGTGATGCTCGGGACCACGACCATCAGGGTCAGCAGGATGAGCAGCGCGCCGGCGGTCCGCCGCAGCATCGCGCCGACCGCCAGGCTCAGCAGCGCGATCAGGGCGAGGAACGCCGCCGTGCCCAGGATCGCGCGGATCACCGCCGGATCGGTGATCGACGGCTCCGGATAGGCCGGGGGTCGGTAGCCGTTGCGGCGTTGCATGGGCCGGGTGATGAGGAACGCGGCCAGGCCGACGATGAGGCCGGTGAGGAACACGAACCCGGTGAGCACGATCGCCTTCGCGGCCAGCATGACGCCGCGCCGCGGGCTGGCGGCGAACGTGGTGCCGATCGTGCGGGTCTTGAACTCCGACGTCATGAACAGCACGCCGACGGCGATGGCGCCGATGAGCCCGAACTGGACGCCGATGAGGCTGCCCTTGACCCGGTCCATGTCGGCCAGGTTGATGCCGCCCATGCCGGCCATGCCGATGTCACCGCCGCCGCGCACCGTGACCGTGCCGTCGTCGTGCCAGACGCTGCCGCCTTGGACGGGCGGGATGTACGGCAGCCCGAAGTCGTAGGGCGGGGGCGGCGGATCGGTCGGCGGCGGCGTCACGTCGGTGTCGCGCCAGTCCTTCGACCCGGCCGCGGCGCCGAGCGCGACGTGGTCGAACGTCGCCTCGCCGAGGGTCGGGTCGTACTGCTTCGTGCTGTTGTCGTTGACCGTGACGAAGTGCACGTACGGCGGGGAGCCGACGAAGATCCCGGCCTCGGCGGAGGAGGGCAGGTCCGCGACCGTCAGGGTGCCGACCGGTGTCCAGGTGCGGCCGTCGGCGGATGTGGCGCCGGCGAAGGTCTGCCCGGAGCGGGTCAGCCGCAGCCACATCGGGGCGCCCGTCGCCCGTCCGGTCAGCTCGGTCTTCGCGTCGGCCTGCATGAGCACGCCGTGTCGCGGGGTGACCATCAGTGCGACGTACGGCGAACCGCTCGTCGCGTCGGCCTTCACCATGATCCCGGCCTTGGCCCACGGGGCGCTCGCGGTCTGCGCCGCCACCCGGGCGGTCACCGTTGCATCGCCGCTCATCGGCTGATGCACGAAATGGAACTGGTCGACCTTGAGCACGCCGTCGTTGACGGGGCTGGAGCTCAGCGATGCCGACAGGATGCTGAGCAGCATCGTGAAGGCGACGATGGCCAGCACGGCGAGGCCGGTGCTGCGCACCGACGTGAGCTTGGTCCACTCCGCCCGGACCGCCCGGCCGGTGATTCGGGCCAGCCCCGGCGAGTGCTCGGCGGTCGGGCGAGGCTCGCCGGGCTCCGGCCGGACGAGCTGCGACGTGAGCCCCGGCCGGCCGGCCTCTCCGCCTTGCTGCGAACCGGTCATGCCCAGTCCTCCGCGTCCGGCGCCGGCGCGGCGAACGTCGTGTACTCGCGGGTCATCTTCATGTAGACGTCCTCCAGCGACGCCCGGTGCCGGCCGATCTCGGAGAACGGCACGTCGCCGCCGGTGAGAACGGCGACGACGCGCTCCACGTCGATGCCCTCGACGGTCAGGGATTCCGGACCGGTCACCGCCACCGTCGCGCCGGCGTTGCTGAGCAGGTCGACCGCCTTGGTCCGGGCGCTGGTGCGCACGTTCACCTGGTTGCCGGAGGTCTGGTCCAGCAGCTCCTTGACGCTGGTGTCGGCGAGCAGCCGACCGCGCCCGACGATGAGCAGATGATCGGCGGTGTCCTGCAGTTCGCTCATCAGGTGGCTCGACACCAGCACGGTGCGGCCCTCGGCGGCCAGATCGCGCAGGAAGCCGCGGATCCACTGGATGCCCTCCGGGTCGAGCCCGTTGACCGGTTCGTCGAGGATGAGCAGGGGCGGGTCGCCGATGAGCGCCCCGGCGATGCCGAGCCGCTGCCGCATGCCGAGGGAGAAGCCGCCGACGCGTTTGCGGGCCACCGAGGTCAGTCCGACGAGCTCCAGCACCTCGGCCACCCGGCGGCGGGGCAGCCCGTTGTACTGCGCCATCCACAGGAGATGGTCGCAGGCGCGCCGGCCGGGGTGGACCGCCTCGGCGTCGAGCAGCGCTCCGACGGTGCGGGCCGGCTCGCGCAGCGTCCGGTACGGTCGGCCACCGATGAGCACCGCGCCTTCGTCCGGGGTGTCGAGGGCGAGCATCATCCGCATGGTGGTGGACTTGCCTGCACCGTTGGGTCCGACGAAGCCGGTGACCTTCCCCGCCTCGACGACGAAGCTGAGCTCGTCCACGGCCAGCGTCGAACCGTACCGTTTCGTCAGTTGGCGCACCTCGATGGTCATATTGGGCATACTGGTGAGCCTAGGGAGCCCGCGGCCCGCCAAGCTGTCACGGGCGCGAGCTATCTTGCCGGCCGCGGCATCCCCCGCACGGGGGATGCTCACGGAAGGCACTTCTCCACCAGGTCGGCGGCGTAAGCCGGCCCGCCGTCCGCGCGGATCTGCGCGCTCACCTCGGCCAGCCGGCCGGCGACCTTCCGGTCGCCCACCAGCTTCTTGGCCGTCGCGCGCAACCGCCGCGGCGTCACCCGGTCAGTGTCGAGCTGCCGCGCCACGGCGAGGTCGACCAGGCGCCGGGCGTTGCTGAACTGGTCGAGCGACTGCGGCACCACGATCATGGGCGTCTCGCTGCGAATGCCCTCGAGGCTGCTGCCCATCCCGCCGTGGGTCACGAACACGTCGCACGCCGCCAGCACGCTGGTCTGCGGCACCCACCGGTGCACCTCGACGTTCGCCTGGACCGGGCCCAGCGCGGCCTCGTCGACGTGGCGGCCGATCTGCAGTACGAGATGCCAGCCGCGCCGGTCGGCGAACGCGGCGATGGCGTCGCGGTAGAAGCCCGCCCGGTCGGTGAAGACCGTGCCGAGGGAGACGAACACCACCCGGGCGACGCCGTCCGGGCGGCTCCAGCCGTCATCGGGACCGGGCCGGTCGCCGCACCAGCCCACGAAGGTGTACCGGTTGGTGTTCACCGCCTCTGATGCCGGCTGCATGCATCGGGGGATCAGCGCCAGCGCCCGCTCCGGCTCGTCCAGCCAGAACCAGGGATCCGCGTCCGGTTGGCCGTTGTCCGCCAGCCAGGCGCGAAGCCGCTGGTGCAGCTCCGCGCCCCGCGGGTCGTCCAGCACCCCGGCCGCCTGCCGCGTCCGGCGCTCGCCCTGGTCCTGCGGCGGCACGACCGCGGTACAGAAGATCAGGAACGGGATGCCCAGGTCGTCGGCGAGGATCCGCACGGCGTCCGACGCGCGGTCGCAGAGCAGCAGGTCGGGCCGGTCCTTCTCGAAGACGGACCGCAGCTGCGGGAACAGGGACTCCTGCTCGGTGAGGAACTGCTCGATCATGTCGAGCCGGTTGGCCGCCCGCGGGGGCAACCCGTTGGCGACGGGCAGCGTGGAGGTGTACGGGACGAAGTCCGCCCCGGTCGGCGCTACCTCGTCGGCGAACGCCGGGATGCTCAGGTAGGTGACGCGGTGTCCCCGATCGACGAGCTCCCGCACCAGGCCCAGGGTCATCTTGACGTGGCTGATCATCGGTGGAACCAGAACTGCGATGTGCGACAACGGTCCATCCATCCTCTCGTCGGAGCGCCTGCGTCTACGGGCGCCGGGGTCAGCGGATCAGCCGGTTCGCCAGGCCGGGCCGGGATGCGCGGGACTTGCGCAGGTCGTGGGTGATGTTGATCCGCTTGATCCACCGGTCGGTGCCGTCGTAGCGGGCCTGGAACGGCTTGCGGCCGTGCACGAGCCGAAAGTTGTCCAGGAACGCGATGTCACCGTCGGCCAGGCAGAGGTCGAACATCGCCTTGTCGATCTGCTCGGTGAACTCGCCGAGCGCGTCGCGGGCCTCGGCGTCGCCCTCGTCGACGCTCATGAAGTACGGATCGGCCCGCATGTAGGGCTGGTCCGGGTCGCCGAACAGGACCGCGACCCGATCGGGACTGCGGTGCATCTCCTCGACGGTGGAGAAGACCTCCGCGCCGTCGGTGGAGTTGTGCTTCGGCAGATGCGAGTTGTCGGGCAGGATGTGGAACCGGTCCTCGAACAGCACCGCCCGGGTGGCGTCCGGCAGCCGCAGGGCGTCGACGTAGCCGATCGTGGTCGCCGCGGCGTACGGGTTGCGCAGGCACAGGAACGACAGGAAGTCGCCGCGCAACGGATGGAACGCGTCCTCGGTGTGCCACGTCAGCAGCGTCTCGCTGCTGCTGCCGAGCTGCTCGTGCTCGTGCCCCTGGATCGGGATGACGTCGTGGATGAGCCGCCCGTCCTGTTGGGTGCTCCAGCCGAACGGGTCACCGACCAGCGAGCTGACCATCGCGAGCAGCACCTCCTCGCGGCGGGTGTCGGCCTCGGCGCGGTGACGCCAGTGCTTCGGCGTCGGGCCCACCCGGTCCTGGTCGACGATGTAGCCGCTGATGACGAACAGGGCCGCCGTCCGTTCCAGGCGATAGTCGTTGAGCGCCGCGCGGATGCGCGTCGGCAGCTCGTGGGCCAGGACCGTGATCCGGCGCAGCGCGCTGTCGGACTCCACGTCCTCCAGCTCGTCAACGCACTCGTCGAGCAGCTTCTCGATGACCCGAAGCTCGGCGGCGTCAATGCTCAGAATGTCCATGCGGGTCGCGTCTTTCTCGCTCGATTGGTCGGCTGGCCGGGGTGTCGTGCGCGGTGCGTCTCAGAACTCGAACTCCTCGTACTCCTCGACATCGGCGCCGCCGCCGATCACGACCTGCGTGACGGCTTTGGCGAGGGCGCCGACGGTGGCGTGCTCGAAGAGGGCGGCGATGGGCAGGTCGGCGCCCAGTACGGTGCGGATGCGGGTGATGACCCGGATCGCCAGGAACGACTGGCCGCCGAGGTCCAGGAAGTCGTCGGTGGTGCCGACCCGGTCCACGCCGAGGACCTCGGCCCAGATGCCGGCGAGGGCCACCTCGGTCGGGGTCGTCGGGGCCCGGTAGTCGCCCGACAGGACCGGGCGGACGGCCGCGGCCGCCGGCAGCGCGGCCCGGTCGAGCTTGCCGTTGCGGTTGAGCGGCAGGTTGGCCAGCTCGACGAACACGGCGGGGATCATGTGCTCGGGCAGCGCGGCGCGCAGATGCTCGCGCAGCTGATCCGCCGCCGGGAGGTCACCGCCGGCGGGCACCAGGTAGGCGACGAGGCGCCGGGCGTCGGTGTCACCGTGGGCGGTGACGACGGCGGCGGCCACCCGCGGATGGTCGGTCAAGGCCCGCTCGATCTCGGCGGGTTCGACGCGGTGGCCGCGCACCTTGATCTGATGGTCGACCCGGCCGAGGAAGTCCAGCTGGCCGTCCGACAGGCGCCGGGCCAGGTCCCCGGTGCGGTACAGCCGCGACCCGTCCCCGGCGAACGGATCGGGAACGAACCGCTCGGCAGTACGGGCCGGCTGGCCGGTGTAGCCGCGGGCCACGCCGACCCCGCCGATGAACACCTCGCCGGCGACGCCCACCGGGACGAGGTTGAGGTACCGGTCCAGCAGGTGCGTGCGGGTGTTGGGCAGCGGGCGGCCGATCGGCGGGCGGGCGGTGCCGGCACCGATCGTGCTGAACGTGGTCATGACGCTGGCCTCGGTGGGGCCGTAGCAGTTGCGCAACGTGTACTGCGACGCCCAGGCCTGGGCGAGGTTCGCCGGCAGCGCCTCCGCACCCACGATGACGGTGGCGCCGGCCGGGAGGTCCCCGGGCCGCAGCGCGGCGAGCAGCGAGGGCACGATGCTCACCGACCGGACGTCGAGGCGGTGGAGGAGCCGGGCGAGCTCGGCGGGGTCGGCGCGCTCGGCGGGGGTGGCAATGGCGAGGGTCGCGCCGGCGGTGAGGCTCACGGCGACGTCGAACACCGCGGCGTCGAAGGTGAAGGCGGCGAACTGCAGCGCGGTGCGGCCCGGATGGGTGCCGGCCTGCGGCTGCAGGGTCGTGGTGAGGTTGAGCAGGCCCCGATGGGTGTTGACGACGCCCTTTGGCTGGCCGGTGGAGCCGGAGGTGTAGATGACGTACGCCGCCTGCTCCGGATGGACGCGGACCGCCGGCGCGGTCGGGGGCTGCGCGGCGATCGCGGGGTCGTCGAGCATGAGCGTCGCGACATCGCCGCCTGGGTCGGCCGCGGTGGCGGCGGTGGCCCGGTCGGTGATGAGCAGGCGGGCGCGGCTCTGGGCGAGCATGCGCCGGCGTCGGCCGGCCGGATCGTTCAGATCCAGCGGAAGGTAGGCACCGCCGGCCTTCCAGATCGCCAGGATCGACACCACCACGTCGATGCCGCGCGGCAGGCAGAACCCGACCACGGTGTCCGGCCCGACGCCGAGCCCGCGCAGGCGGTGGGCGAGCCGGTTCGCCCGCCGGTCGAGTTCGGCGTACGTCAGGCTGTCCTCCCCGAACCGCACCGCGACGGTGTCCGGGCACGTCCGCGCCCGGGCGGCGAACAGCTCGTGGATGCCGTCGACCGCGGGCAGCTCGGCGACGGCGGACTGCGACTCCCGCAGCCACCGCTGCTCGGCCTCGCTGAGCAGCCGCAGCCGGGACACCGGCCGATCGGGATCGAGCGCGACCGACTCCAGCAGAATCCCCAGGTGGCCGGCGAGCCGTTCGATGGTGGTGTGGTCGAACAGCTCGGTGCTGTACCGCAGCGCACCGCGCATCCCGTCCTCGGCCTCGGCCAGGGTGAGCGTGAGATGCCACCGGCCCGCCGCCGGGCGCTCGCCGGCCCCGGCCCACCGCACCAGGGCGCGGACCGCCGTTGGGCCGAGGGCCTCGGGCGGCAGGTCCGGGTGGGCCTGGGCGTCGAGGATGGTGCCGCGGGTGCCGGCCAGCAGCTCGGTAAAGGTCGGATCGCCGTCGAGGCGGATGCGCAACGGCAGCGTGCTGCCGGTGACGGAGGCGCCGATGAGCATTTCGTCCTGGCCGCAGTACCGCTGGAGCAGCACGGCGTAGGCGGCGGCCGCGATCGTGAACAGGGTCGCGTCATGCTGCCGTGCGAGCCCGCGCAGCCGGTCCGTGACCGCGGCGGGCACCGCGACGTCGACGTCGCCAAGGTCGGCGCCGGCCATCAGAACTCGAACCCTTCGTAGTCGTCGGCGTCCGCGTCCGCGCCGATCAGCTCCTGCGTGATGACCTGCGCGAGTTCTTTGATGGTGGGGTGGTCGAAGAGGGTGGCGAGGGGCAGGCCGATGTTGAAGGTGGTGCGGGTGCGGGTGATGGCTTGGGTGGCGAGCAGTGAGTGGCCGCCGAGGTCGAAGAAGTTGTCGGTGATGCCGATCTGGTCGAGGTGGAGCAGTTCGGTCCAGATGTGTGTGAGGAGTTCTTCGGTGGGGGTGGTGGGCGCTTGGTAGG
>NZ_BAABAT010000058.1:0-55185 GCF_039537565.1 Dactylosporangium darangshiense | reverse complement strand
CATGCACGTCACGACCGGGATCACGACGCGGGCTTGTCGACCGCACAGCTGTAGGCATGACCATGATTGTCTTGCCCACCAACGGCATCGACCCGCAACGACTCACCGCAAAATCGAAAGATCTTTAAGGGGGACACCACCTCCACCTACTTCGAAACCGGCGAGGCCGACGACCCGGTCGGCCGCGACGAGCATGGCCGCCGCGTCGGCGGCGACGACGAGCCGGTCAGCGAGGCGGGATTTCGCAGTTTCGGCAAGTCCAAGGACCACCGCGACGACCTGCCCCAGGTGATCGTGGGCATGGCCGTGACCCGCGACGGGATCCCGGTGCGCTGCTGGTGCTGGCCCAATGCCGTTGCGTTAAGCGACTTGCGGCATACTCAGCCCGCGATGGATGGATCTTGGCGGCCTGAGATCGGGTTGGGGGCACCGACCCGATGGTGTCCCCCTGAACTGGTCGAGGCGGCGATCGACAAGGGTGGCCGGCGGGAAGAGCGACGCAGACTGCTTGCGGCGCGGACGATGGTGTACTTCGAACTCGCTCGGTGCCTGTATCCCGGCCAAGGATACGAGCAGGTCTTCGACCATCTCCTGCCCGACGATGTCGATCTGCCCTCGGCAAGGTCGTGGCCGGTTGTGAACAAGTCCTCGCTGTGCCGTGCCAGGTCCAGGCTGGGCGCGGCGGTGCTGGAGACCGTGTTCCGCGCCGTTGCCGGGCCGATCGCGCAGCCGGACACCTGTGCGCCGGCGTTTTGGCGTGGTCTGCGGCTGGAGGCGTTCGACGGCACCGTGTTGGATGTCGCGGATACTCCCGAGAACGCCGAGGAGTTCACGCGCCCCGCCGGCAGCTGCGGGGTAGGCGGGTACCCGCAGGCCCGGGTGGTCGCGCTGGTTGAGTGCGGCACGCACGCCCTGGTCGAAGCCGCGATAGGGGGCCGTCAGCAGGGCGAAACAACGTTGGCCATGAACTTGGCCGGCTCGGCCGGACCGGGCACCCTTGTGCTGGCCGACCGCAACATGCTCGGTGTTCCACTGTGGAACGCCTTCGTCGAAGCCGGAGCGCAGCTCCTGTGGCGGCTGAAGAAGACCGTCGCCAAGAAACCGCACGCAGTACTGGACGACGGGAGCTATCTGGCTCGGGTTCGACTGGACAAGCACACGGCAGCAGCGCTGCGCCGGGAGGGCAAGGGCGTGCCCAGCGCTATCACGGTCCGGGTGGTCGAGTACACCCTCGACGGCAGTGACGAGGTCTATCGGCTGGCCACATCCCTACTTGATCCCGAAACCGCACCCGCCGGGGAGCTCGCCGCCCTGTATCACGAACGTTGGGAGTCCGAGGGCGTACTCGCCGAGGTGAAGACAGTCCAATGTGGACCGCAAGGCGTGCTGCGCTCGGCTCGGCCTGACGGGATACGGCAGGAGATCTGGGCCCACCTGACCGTCCATCACCTGACCAGGGACCTGATACAGCATGCCGCGACCGGAGCGAACCGGTCGTTCGATCCACAGCGAATGTCGTTTCGCCGCGCACAGCACCTCGTTCGCCGCAGCATGGTCGCCGCGCCTCGACCTGCACAGCGGCACCGCGCAGCAGAACACGTTGCTGCCAGACTGGCGGCCAAGCCCAACCCGGACCGTCGGCCGCGCAGTTACCCCCGCGCCATCAAGCGGCGCACAACGCCCTATCCGACGAAGACCGCCAAGATGCGTGGGACCAGGCCCGATCCCAACTTTGGCCTCACAATCCACCGTCGACCGCTGTAAAGGCAACGGCATTGGGTGCTGGCCGGGCAACACCGCCGACTCCGCCCTGATCCGCCAGGTCAAGACCGACATGCGCGCGTGGAGCCTGGCCCGGGTGGTCTGGGTCGCTGACCGCGGGTTCGCCTCCGCGGCCAACCGCCGCATCCTGCAGCAGAGCGGCGGGCACTACATCCTCGGCGAGAAGCTGCGCGGCGGAACCCCGGCCGCCGACGCCGCCCTATCGAGGCAGGGCCGCTACCAGACCGTCCGCGACAGCCTGCAGGTCAAGGAAGTCCGCCTCGCCCCCGACCTGGCCGACGACCGGTTCGTCGTCTGCTACAACCCCGCAGAAGCCGAACGCGACGCCGCCACCCGGGCCCGTCACGTTGCGGCACTGACCGATCTGATCGACGGCACCGACACCCTGCCCCGGCCCCGGCGCGACGAACTCGCCGGGGTGATCTCCACCAAGCCCCACAGTTCAACGCCTGTTTTCGAGGACTAGGACTGCTACTCATCTGTGGAACCCGGGTTTCCGGCCTGCGCACCGGGACGCCTTACTTCGCACCCGCCTCGCCGCGGTGCGGCGAACCTTCCTCAGCGTGCCTATCGGTCGACGCCCGGGAGGCGAGTCGCCGCGCCCATCAGCAACAGCAGCACAACTACACGATTGGAGAAACGAATGCGTCGCACGACTCGACTGATCGCCAGCACGCTCGTCCTTGGGGCGGTCGTAGCTGGTGGAGCTGTGGCCAGGAGTGCCACGGCCTCGGCGTCCAACAAGACTTGGTTCCCCGAACAGGTACATCTCAAGCTCACGCCGTCGACACCGCAACTTGCCGCCTGCATGCCCAATGTCCGAGTCAACGTCGACGTCCAGCTGACCACCGAACGGCTGGGATTCGACACCTTCACGGTCAACGCCTTCAATCTGCCGCCGAACACGACGTTCACGGTCTTCCTGCTGCAACAGGCAGGCCCGCCGTTCGGGGCCGCCGAATACATCGGCGACTTCACATCCGACTGGCGCGGCCGCGCGCTCAACAGCTTCAAGCTGATCGTCCAGGCACCGGCGGCCTCTTCGCAGGCCTGCCCAGGACGGCGCGCGCGGTCCTGATGGGCCTCGGTTCCACCACAGTGCGGCTCGTGACCCCGGCCGTGAACCACGAGAACCTGACCGCGCTCCTGCGACTCCTGGAATCCGGCGAGGTCAAGGTGGTCATCGACCAGACCTACGCGCTCGGCCAAGCGGCGAGCGCCGTCAGGCACATGCTCGACCATCACGCCAGCGGCAAGATCGCGATCGTGGTGTAGCGGCCGGGGCCGGCGGCGCGCTCGGGCGCGGCGGCTCACCAGCTGTGCAGCGTGCCGTCCTCGAGGCGGTTCACCGGCAGCGACGCGGGGCGGTACGGGTACTGCGCGGCGAGCTCCTCGTCGATGTCGACGCCGAGGCCCGGCGTCTCGGCGGGCTGCAGGTAGCCGCCGGCGTAGTGGTACCCGTGCGGGAAGACCGCGTCGGTGGCCTCGGTGTGCCGCATGTACTCCTGCAGCCCGAAGTTCGGGATGGCCACGTCGAGGTGCAGCGCGGCGGCCATGCAGACCGGCGAGAGGTCGGTGGCCCCGTGGGACCCGGACCGCACGTGGTGCAGCGCGGCGAGGTCGAAGATGCGGCGCAGGTGCGAGATGCCGCCGGCGTGCACGACCGTCGTGCGGATGTAGTCGATGAGCTGTTCGCGGATGAGCTGCTCGCAGTCCCAGATCGTGTTGAAGACCTCGCCGACCGCGATCGGGGTGGTGGTGTTCCGGCGGATCAGCCGGAAGCCCTCCTGCAGCTCGGCCGGGACCGGGTCCTCCATCCAGGTCAGCGCGTACGGCTCCAGGCTCTTGCCGAGCCGGGCGGCCTCGATCGGGGTGAGCCGGTGGTGCACGTCGTGCAGGAGCTTGAGCGTCGGGCCGAACTCCTCGCGCACCCGGGCGAACACCGACGGCACGTGCGCGAGGTAGCGCTCGGTCGACCACACGTTCTCGGTCGGCACCGCCGCGTCGGCCGGCTCGTAGAACGTCTTGTCGTGGCTTACCCCGTAGGTGCTGGCCAGCCCGGGCACCCCGGTCTGCACCCGCACCGCCCGGTAGCCCATCTCGACGTAGCGGGCCACCTCGACCAGCACGTCGTCGACCGTCTCGCCGTTGGCGTGGCCGTAGACCGTCACGCCGTCGCGGGAGCGGCCGCCGAGCAGCTTGTAGACCGGCAGCCCGGCGACCTTGCCCAGGATGTCCCACAGCGCGGTGTCCACGGCGGCGATCGCGCTCATCGTCACCGGGCCGCGGCGCCAGTACGCGCCCTTGTAGAGGTACTGCCAGGTGTCCTCGATCCGGCTCGGGTCGCGCCCGATGAGCAGCGGGGCGACGTGGTCGCGCAGGTACGACGCGACCGCCAGTTCACGGCCGTTGAGCGTGGCGTCACCCAGCCCGTACACGCCCTCGTCCGTGACGATCTTCAGCGTGACGAAGTTGCGGTCCGGGCACGTGACGATGACGCGGACGTCGGCGATCTTCATGCGGATCCCTCGTGGTTCGAAGTGCGCGCCGGGCGGTCCGGGGCCGGGCCGGTCGATCCGCGCACCATCAGCTGGGCGAACAACTCGCGGCGCGCGGTTGCGGCGCGGTCGGGGTGCTCCAGCAACTGCAGCAGGAGCTCCACCCCGGCCCGGCCCGTCTCCTCAACGGGCTGGGCCAGAGTGGTCAGCGCCGGGCTCACCATCCCGGCGAAGACGATGTCGTCGAAGCCGACCACGCTGATGTCGCCCGGAACGGCGACGCCCCGCGCGTTGAACCGGTTGAGCAGGCCCAGGGCCACCAGGTCGTTGTAGGCGACGACGGCGGTGACACCCGCGGCCAGCACCAGGTCGGCGGCGGCCACACCGCCGGTGAACTGCGGCGCGACCGCCGCGACCTCCACCAGCTCGACGCCCGCCGCGGCGGTGGTCACGCGCAGTGCGCGCAGCCGCTCGCGGTTGGACCAGGCCAGGCGCGGCCCGGCGACGTACCCGATGCGGCGGTGCCCCAGCGCGACGAGATGCGCCACGGCCTGCCGGACGGCGTCGCCGTTGTCGACGGTCACCGACGGGACGCGGCCGATGCGCCGGTGGAGCAGCACGATCGGCGTGTCGCCGCAGGCGTCGAGCAGCTCGGCCTCGCTCGTGCGGGGTGAGCAGAGCAGAATCCCGTCGACCTGCTTGCCGAGTGCGCGAATGAGGTCGACCTCGGCCGCGTCCCGCTCGTCGGTGTCGGCGAGGAAGATGGAGTAGTCGGCCTGCCGCGCCCGGACCTGCACGCTCTTGACCACGCCGGGGAAGAACGGGTTGGTGAGGTCGGGCACGATCAGGCCGATGTTGCCGGTGCGACCGGTGATGAGCCCGCGCGCGGCCCGGTTGGGGTGATAACCGAGCTCGCCCGCGGCCCGTTGGACGCGTTCCCGCGTCCGCGGCAGCACCAGATCGGGCATGGACAGCGCCCGGCTGACCGTCGACGCCGAGACGCCGGCCGCGCGGGCGACGTCCTTGATCGTGACGGGCATCGGGCCTCCCGGTCTTTCCTGCCGTTGCGCTGCTGAGCAGTCTGAAATCCTTTGCACAACGTGTCAAGGCCGCCTCCCTGTCCAGCCCTTGACCTGAGCAGCCCCAGCCTTCATCGTTATGAAAAGGTTTGCAGCAAGGAGGCTCCCCCCGTGAAACGACAGGACCTGCACGCCGCCTGGCTGCCACCCGCAGCGTTCCGGTCCGTCGGCTCCCGGCACACCGTGGTCCACGGCGACGGCCCCCTCCTCGACACCGTCCTGGCCGAGCTGCGCGAGGCCGCCGGGCGCTACGGCGGCACGGTGCGCCACGGGGACGGCGCGGAGCCGGTCGACCTGGTCCTCGCCCTGTCCGCGGTGCCGGCCGAGTCCGGCGGTACCGGAGACGAGGGCTTCGTGCTGGCCCGGCGTGACGGCGTCACGACGCTGCTCGCCGACGCGCCCGCCGGGCTGCTCCACGGCCTGTTCCACGTGGTGCGCCTCGGCGAGCCGGCGTTCACCGGGGAACGCCCCGCCGAGCACCATCGGCCCGCGCTGCACCGCCGCATCGTCGACGACTGGGACAACGTCGACGTACACCCGGTGATGGGGCAGGTCGAGCGCGGCTACGCCGGCGGCTCCATCGTCTGGCGCGACGGCGCGCTGCGGGAGGACCTCAGCCGCGTCGCCGGCTATGCCCGGCTGCTCGCCTGCTGCGGGATCAACGGCCTCGTCGTCAACAACGTCAACGTCCACGCGAGCGAGGCGCACCTGCTCACCGACCGGCTCGGCGAGGTCGCGGCGGTCGCCGGCCTGCTGCGGCCCTACGGCATCCGGATCCACCTGTCGGTCAACTTCGCCTCGCCGGTACAGCTCGGCGGGCTGCCCACCGCCGACCCGCTCGACGAGCGGGTGCGCGAGTGGTGGGCGCACACCACCCGCGGGGTTTACGAGACCATCCCCGACTTCGGCGGGTACCTGGTGAAGGCCGACTCGGAGGGGCAGCCCGGCCCGTTCGCCTACGGGCGGACCCACGCCGACGGGGCGAACATGCTCGCCGACGCGCTCGCCCCATTCGGCGGCGTGGTGCACTGGCGCGCCTTCGTCTACAACCACCGCCAGGACTGGCGAGACCGCGGCACCGACCGGGCCCGGGCCGCGTACGACCACTTCGTCCCGCTCGACGGCGAGTTCCGCGACAACGCCGTGCTCCAGGTCAAGCACGGCCCGCTGGACTTCCAGACCCGCGAGCCGGTGTCCCCGGTGATCACCGCCATGCCCCGGACCCGGGTGGCGGTCGAGCTGCAGGCCACCCAGGAGTACACGGGCCAGCAGCGGCACGTGTGCTACCTGGCCCCGATGTGGCGCACGGTACTGGGCTTCCGGCCCTGGGGCGAGGATCGACCCGACGTGGCGCAGGTGGCGGCGGGCGGCGGGCTGGTCGGCGTCTCCAACGTCGGCGACGACCCCTACTGGACCGGTCATCCGCTGGCGCAGGCCAACCTCTACGCCTTCGGCCGGCTCGCCTGGGATCCGACGCTCGACCCGGCGGCGATCCTCGACGAGTGGATCGAGCTGACCTTCCGGCCGGACGACACCGCCGACCCGCAGACCCTGCGGCGCACCCTGCACGAGCTGATGGACGGTTCCTGGCAGACATACGAGCAGTACACCGCGCCGCTCGGTGTGGGCTTCATGGTCAGCCCGGGCAGCCACTACGGGCCCTCCGTCGACGGCTACGAGTACAGCCCGTGGGGCACCTACCACTTCGCGGACCGCGACGGCATCGGCGTGGACCGCACCCGGGCCACCGGCACCGGCTACACCGGCCAGTACCCGGCACCCTGGTCCGACATCTACGAGTCACCGGACACCTGCCCCGACGAGCTGCTGCTCTTCTTCCACCACGTGCCGTACCACCACGTGCTGCACAGCGGGCGCACCGTCATCCAGCACATCTACGACACGCACTTCGAAGGCGCCCGGCGCACCGAGCGGATGCGCGAGCTGTGGCGCGACCTGCCGGCCGGGCTGGTCGACCCGGCGCTGTACGCCCGGGTGAGCGAGCGGCTGGACGAGCAGGTGCGCAGCGCACACGAGTGGCGGGACCAGATCAACACCTACTTCTTGCGCAAGTCCGGCGTCCCCGACGCGCACGGCCGGCGCATCTACTGAGGCGCCACCATGCGCACTACAACGACACCGGCCGGCTCGAGCGTGATCGAGCCGGCCACGGCCGCCCCGGTGAGCAGGTCCACCCCGGGCGCCGGCAGCGCCACGGTGGCGCTGCCGGTGTCCGAGTGGTTGAGCAGGAACAGGTACGCGGCGCCGTCGTGGACCCGGCGGGTCGCCTCCACGTGCTCCGGCGCGCCGGCCACCACCGGGGCGACCCCGGCGACGCTGACCGCCTCCAGCAGGGTGTCCCGCAGCGCGGCCTCGGCCAGCCGGGTGCCGATGTAGACCACGCGGCCCTCCCCCACCGTGTTCTCCACGATCGCGGCCCGGCCGTCCAGGTCGCCGCCGACGTAGCTGCCGAGCACCCGGGCGGTCTCCGGGTGCAGGCTGTCCTGCCACCAGTCCGCGGTGCTCAGCGTCCCGTCGGCGGACCGGACGGTGAACGTCTCCCCCTCGCGGGCCGGCCAGTATTCGTCGATGTACGCGCCGATGAGCCGGCGCAGCGCACCCGGGTACGCCGGCTGGCGGACCTGGTTCGCCAGGTCCACCACGCCGGAGAAGAACGAGCAGACCAGCGTCCCGCCGCCGGCGACGAACTCCTCCAGCGCCGCCGCGAAGCCGTCGCTGATCAGGTAGGCGTTGGGCACCACCACGACGCGGTAGCGGCTCAGGTCGGAGCCGAAGGAGATCAGGTCCACCGCGTGCTGGGCCTGCAGCAGCGGGCGGTAGTGCTCGGTGGTCAGCTTCGGGTAGTCGAAGTCGTTGCGCGGCAGGCCGTACGTGGTCTCCAGGCCCCACCAGGCGTTCCAGTCGAAGAGCACGGCGACCTGCGCGGTGGAGGTGGAGCCGAGCGCCTCGGCGATGCGGGGCAGCTCGTTGCCGAGCGCCTCCACCTCCTTCCAGCTGCGCGCCCGCGTTCCCGAGTGGGGCAGCATCGCGGAGTGGAACCGTTCGTGGCCGCCGCGCCCGGCGCGCCACTGGAAGTACAGGACGCTGTCCGCGCCGTGCGCGATCGCCTGGTAGGAGCCGAGCCGCATCCGGCCGGGACGCTTGACGTTGTTGACCTTCCACTGCGAGACGCTGCTGGCCGCCTGCTCCATGAGGATCCAGGGCTCGCCGCGCAGCGAGCGCATCAGGTCGAAGTTGAGCGCCGCCGCGACGTGCGAGTCGGCCTGCCCCGGGTCGGGGTAGATGTCCAGCGCGACGGCGTCCTCGGCGGCGGCCCAGGCCCAGTAGTCGGCGCGGCGGTAGAAGCGCATGAAGTTGGTCAGCACCGGGATGTCGTCGCGGTACTCCCGGACGATGTCGCGCTCCGCGACGAAGCACTCCAGCAGCGCGTCGGAGACGAACCGCTGGTAGTCCAGCCGGCGGGTGGGGTTGGACCAGGAGCGCGGCAGCTCCGGCGGGTTCACCTGCTCCCAGGAGGTGTAGCGCTGCCCCCAGAACCGGGTGTACCAGGCGTCGTTGAGCCCGTCCAGGTTCCCGTACCGGCGCCGCAGCCATTGCCGGAACGCGGCCGCGCTGCTGGGCGTGTACGCAACCGGCCCGTACTCGTTGCTGATGTGCCACATGGCCAGCGCCGGGTGCTGCGAGTACCGCTGCGCCAGCATGCGGGTGATCCGGGCGGCGGCGCTGCGGTAGTGCACCGAGGTGGGGTCGAAGTGCAGCCGGTTGCCGAACCCGAAGGTGGTGCCGTCCTCCACCACCGGCAGTACCTCCGGGTGCTCGTGGCTGAGCCACACCGGCGGCGCCATGGTGGGAGTGGCGAGGTCGACGCTGATGCCGGCGTCGTGCAGCAGGTCCATCACCTCGTCCAGCCACTCGGGCGTGAACCGTCCCGGCTCCGGCTCCAGCGACGCCCAGGCGAACACGCCGAGGGTGACCAGGTTGACCCCGGCCCGCCGCATGAGCTGGACATCCTCCTTCCACACCGCGGGCTCCCACTGTTCGGGGTTGTAGTCGCCGCCGAAGGCGAAGCCGCCGAGGCGAGCGCGGAACGCGGCCATGCGAGGGTTCACGGTTGTCCCTTTGCGGTGAAGGTCCCTATGCGGTGAACTGGTCCCGGACGAGCGTGGTCATCGGCCGGCTGGTGTGCAGCAGCGCCAGGGCGAGCAGCGAGCCCAGCAGCGCGAGCACCGCCTCGGACGCGACCGCCGT
Source organism: Dactylosporangium darangshiense (assembly GCF_039537565.1). Classification (NCBI taxonomy): domain Bacteria; kingdom Bacillati; phylum Actinomycetota; class Actinomycetes; order Micromonosporales; family Micromonosporaceae; genus Dactylosporangium; species Dactylosporangium darangshiense. Next base: position 45,557 of record NZ_BAABAT010000058.1, on the reverse strand, counting down.
GACGATGACCGCCACCGCGAGCAGGCCGGCGTTGCCCAGGGCCACCAAGGGGGTCCGGACCAGGCAGTAGAAGGCGAGCCGCGCGACGTCGACGGCTCGGAACGCGAAGAGCGAGGTGATCACCAGCGCGTTGACCGCCCACAGGGTGACCACCACGGCGACCACTGCGAGCAGCACCGCCCACCAGCGCGGGATGCCGGCCGCCTCGACATGGGTCAGGTTCACGCCGATCACGGTCATGAAGGCCAGCCACGGCACCCAGATCTTCAGCGCGCCGACCGCGTTGAGCCGGTACCCCCGCCAGAACGCCGACGCCGGCGCCAGGTCGGTCAGGTCCCGGCGGCGGTGTTGCAGCGCGTAGAGCGCGGCCGACAGCGCCGGGCCCAATGGCAACGCGCAGGCGGCGGCGAGCGGCACGTTGCTGGCGTCGCGGTCGAGCAGAATCAGCGCCACGAGGCCGGGCAGGGTCGTGACCACCAGCAGGAGCTCCACGACGAGCAGGGTGTAGACGAACGAGGCCACGCGGGAGAGCGGCCCCTCGCCGAACTGCCGTCCCGCCTCGGTCATCGCGGTCACCGCTCGTGCCCGAGCAGCCGGGACTCGTCCCACCAGGGCGGGGTCTCGTCGGCCACGGCGGTGATCTCGACCAGGCTGACCTCGTGCCGGGACAGCGTCAGGTCGAGCTCGACCCGGCCGCCCACGATCGGCAGGCTCCGGTGGCCGCGCACCGGCTCGGCCAGCTCGCGCAGCGTGTCCAGCTGCGCCGGGCGCGGCGAGCGCGGCCGTCCCAGCTCCGCCCAGGCCGTCCAGGCGTTGCCGGCCTCCTCGTTGACGGTGGATCGGACCATCGCGGCCGAGGTGGTCTGCGCGGTGCCGACCGGAATCGAGAGCTGCACCCGGTGCGCGCCGCCGGAGGCCGGGCTCGGGTACGGCTGGGTGACGTCGACCGGCGCCCAGGCCAGCACGCTCACCCGCCCGCCGGCGTCCCTGGTCACCAGGTGGTCGTCGCCGCGCGCCAGGATCTCGTCGCCCATCCGGGCGAGGAAGGCGTAGAGGTGGTACGTCGGCTTCTTCACCTGGCGGTGGGTGAGCAGCCCGAAGCCGCCGTGGAACAGCGACGTCGGCACTCCGACCTCCTCGAACATGTCGCTGAAGGTCCAGTAGGAGAAGGAGTCCACCAGGTCGCCGCCGTGTGCCAGGACCGGTGCCAGGTAGGCGGCGTGGAAGGCGGTGTCGTGGATCGGGTTGTCCGGCCGGTACGAGGAGTTGAACTCGGTGATGTGCACCGGCAGGCCGGCCAGCGCGCTGCCGGCCAGCGCCTGGCGCGGCTGGGCGAACTGCTCCAGCAGGTGCCCGGCCGGCTGCAAGGTCTGGTGCACCCCGAAGGGCACGTGCTGCGCGGGACCGGAGGTGTAGGCGTGCCGGCTGACGAAGTCGACGGGGACCGAACGGTCGGTCACGAACTCGGCGAAGCGCACCAGCCACTCGTCCGAGCCGGGTGAGATCGCCGGCCCGCCCACCTGCAACGCGGCGTCAACCTCCTTGACCGCGTGCGCGGTGACCTCGTAGAGGTGGTGGTACGCCTCGGGATCGGCGTCGCGCCAGAACTCCTTGAGATTGGGCTCGTTCCACACCTCGATCGGCCAGGTGCGCACCTCGTCCAGCCCGTACCGGTCGACCAGGTGCCCGACGGTGGCGCGGACCAGCTCGGCCCACTCCGCGAAGGACCGCGGCGGGGTGACGTTGCCCTGCCACCAGAACACCGTCTGGTCGCCGGAGGCCAGCGCCGATGGCATGAAGCCCAGCTCCAGGAAGGGCCGGATGCCCAGCTCGAGGTAGGCGTCGACGACCTGGTCGACGTAGCCGAACCCGTAGCGCACCTGTCGTGCGCCGCGGTACTCGTACGGTTGGTAGATGCCGACGCCGTCGCTGAGCAGCCCGTGGCCGCGGATGTGGCGGAAACCGATGTCCCGCTGGATCAGCGCGAGCGAGTCCTGGTAGTCGCGCCGCAGCGCCAGCTCGAACCGGCCGGTGCCGACGCAGAACCGCCAAGCCTCGGTCAGCCGGCCGGAGGGCCGGTCGGAAACGACGATCGCCACTGCTACTTCCCGCCTGTCCTGTGCTGTCGTACCGGTACGGCCGCGGCGGTCCGGTCGTGCCCCGTGACACGACCGGACCGCGGGAGGATCAGCCGTTCTTCTTGGCCCGCTCGTACGCCTTGTTCACCAGGTCGATGTACTGCTGCGAGTTCTTGGCCTTGAGCTCGCTGACGTAGTTGTCCCACTCGGTCAGCGGCCGCTGGCCGAGGATGAACTTGACCGTCTGCTGGGTCACGTAGTCCTTGATGCCGCTCGCCCAGAGCGAGGACTGCTCGCGCTCGTCGGCGTTCAGCGGGGCCGGCGGCGGCACGGGCAGCGTCTTGCGCTTGCCCATCTCCTCCTGGAACTTCTGCTCCTCCGGCGGGAACTGCGAGTTGAGCAGCTTGGTGCTGCCGCCGTAGACGAACACGCCGTTGAAGAAGCCGTAGTCCACCTGGAGGTTCTTGGCGCCCGACGGGTTCAGGCCGCCCCAGTTGGCGTCACCGCTCAGCTTGAAGCTGCCGTCGTCGATCTTGCCGCTGTAGGTGGTGCCCTCGACGCCCCACTTGGCGAACACCTTGCCGGCGTCGGAGTACCACAGCCAGTCGACGAACTGCATCATGGCCACGAAGTTCTTGCTCTCCCGGGCCTTCTTGGAGATCATGACGCCGTTCTCGAGCCGGACCACGCCCTGCTTGGTGGCGCCCATCGGGCCCATCGGGCGCGGGATCTTGGTCACCGTCGCGCCGGCGATCTTCGCGATGTCCTTACGGCACTCGTTCACCAGGGTCTGCGCGTTGCAGCTCATCACCAGCGACCGGCCGTTCGCGAACTTCTGCCGCGCCTGGTCGTCCTGCTGGGTGAAGCTCTCCGGGTCGAGCAGCTTCTCACTGACGAGCTTGTTGAGGAACACCACCATCTGCTTGTACTGGTCCATGCTGCCGGTCAGCACGAACTTGCCGGCGCCGGCGTCCCAGGTGTGGTTCTGGTAGTCCCAGCCCGCGTGGGTGCCGAAGGCGTCGCTCATGATGCCGAGCAGGTTGCCGGCGGGGGCGTCCGGCGGATTGTGGCTCCACCGGTCCGACATCGGGTACTCGGCCGGGTTGAGCTGCTTCATCGCCCGCAGCATGTCGGCCACGTCGTCCCAGGTGGAGGGCGTCTTCAGGCTCAGCTTCTCGAGCACGTCGGTGCGCACCGCCAGCGAGTAGTCCAGCCAGACGTCCTCGTGCAGGCCCGGCAGCAGGTAGTACTTGCCGTCGGACGACTTGAAGGTGTCCAGGTCGGGCTTCATGTTCCACCTGGCGACCTGGTCCTTGAAGTTGGGCATCAGATCGATGTAGTCGCTCACCGGAAGGATGGCGCCGCCGGCGATGTACTGCTCCTCGTCCGGGTGGTACGTCTTCGGGATGATGAACGGGGCGTCGCCGCCGCTGACCATGACGCTGCGCTTCTGGTTGTAGTCGCTGGCCGGGATCACGGTGGGCTGCAGCGTGACGTTGGTCCGCTTGGTCAGCTCCGACCAGAACAGCCAGTCGGCCTTGTACGGATAGGTCGTACTGCTGAGCACCATGATCGGGAAGCTCAGCGCCTCGGTGGCCTTGAACTGGTCGCCGACGCCGTACTTGTCCATCGCGCCGCCACGGTTGGCGGAGAGGTCGTCGCTCTTGCCGGAGTCGTCGTCTCCGCCGCCGCATGCGGCGAGCGCCATCGCGGCGGCCGAGCCGAACGCGCCGGCCAGCAACTGGCGCCGAGAGAGGTGAGCCATGGACTTCCTCGTTTCGTGGGGGTGTGTTTTCCGGGGGTGTTTTCGTGGGGGTGTAGCGGTGGGCGGCTAGCCCTTGACCGCGCCGAGCATCACGCCACGGACGAAGTAGCGCTGGATGAACGGATAGATGCACATGATTGGCAGCGCGGTGAGCACGATGGTCACCGCCTTGATGTTCGCCGCGATCTGCAGCGCGGTATCGCTGGCCTCGCCCTGGTTGGAGCCGCCGGTCGAACCGGCGATGAGGTTGCGCAGATACACGGTCACCGGCATGAGCTCCAGCCGGTCCATGTACAGGTATGCGGAGAACCACGAGTTCCAGAAGGAGACGGCGTAGAACAGGACCATCGTGGCGATGACCGCCTTGGACAGCGGGAGCACGATGCGCAGCAGGGTCTGGTAGGTGTTCAGGCCGTCGACCGCGGCGGCCTCCTCCAGCTCCGCCGGCATGCTCTCGAAGAACGCCTTCATCACCAGCAGGTTGAAGACGTTGATCGCGTTGGGCAGCACGATGGCCCACAGCGTGTTGCGCAGCCCCAGACCGCTGATCAGTACGTAGTTGGGGATCAGGCCGCCGTTGAAGAACATGGTGAACACGGCGATCGCGATGAGGGCACCGCGGCCACGCAGGTGCTTCTTGGACAGCACGTAGGCGTAGCAGATGGTCAGCACGATCGAGATGACCGTGGCGACCACGGTGTACACCACGGTGTTGCGGTAGTTGGTCCAGAACATCGGGTCCGCCATCACCCGCCGATAGGTGACGAGGTTGAACCCGCGCGGCCAGAACGAGACCTGTCCGGTCCGGATGTGGTGCTCGTCGCTGAACGAGATCGACACGATGTTGAAGAACGGAACCAGTGTCAGCACCACGACAGCGGTCAGAATGACGCCGTTGACCACCTGGAACACCCGATACCCGCGACTGACGCGCTGTCCCTTGCGCCGGCGCGGTGCCAGCACCGGCTTGGCGGCTGCTTCGGTCACCACAGGCTCGTCCCCACCGCTCGACGCGAGATGAAGTTCGCCGACAGCACGAGCGTCAGGCCGATGACCGACTCGAACAGCCCGATGGCCGCGGCGTAGCTGAAGCTGCCGCTGACCACGCCGACCCGGTACAGGTAGGTGGGAATGACGTCGGCGGTCGGATAGGTCAGCGGGTTGTACAGCAGCAGCACCTTCTCGAACCCGACCGCCATGAAGGTGCCGATGTTCAGGATCAGCAGGGTGACCATGGTCGGACGGATCCCGGGCAGCGTGATGTGCCAGGTCTGCCGCCACCGGCTCGCCCCGTCGATCCGGGCCGCCTCGTAGAGGTCCTGGTCGATGGTGGTCAGCGCGGCGAAGTAGAGGATGGTGCCCCAGCCCACCGTCTGCCACATCTCGGAGGAGACGTAGATCGTGCGGAACCATTCGGGCTGCTGGATGAACGGGACCGTCTCGTGGCCGACCGCCTTGAGCGCCTGGTTCACCACGCCGTCGACGGAGACGATCTCGTAGACGAGCGCGGCCACCACGACGATCGACAGGAAGTGCGGCAGGTACGAGACGGTCTGCACGAACCGCTTGAGGAAACGGCTGCGCACCTCGTTGAGCAGCAACGCCAGCACGATCGGCATCGGGAAGCAGAACAGCAGGGTGAGCCCGCCGAGCACGAGAGTGTTGGTGAAGACGTCCCAGAACGTGGGGTCGTCGAGGAACATCTTGAAGTAGTGCAGGCCGCGCCACTCGTCGCCGAAGATGCTCCCGCCGGGCTGGTACCTGCGAAACGCGATGACGTTGCCGAGCATCGGCAGGTACCGGAAGATCACGAAGAACAGCACCGGCAGCACAGCCAGCGAATACAGCTGCCAGTCCCGGCGCAACGACTGCCGCCAGGTGCGCCGCCGGCCACGAAGGGGCTTGGCGGGCGCCGGCGTCGCGCCGGCACCCGGTGGAGCGCCGAGGACGGTGGGTGTACTCATCGATGAGCCTCCAGGATGGCGGGCCGGGACGCCGGCTCGACGGCGGCGAGCGACACCAGACGTCGCTGGTGGCCCACCTCGCGGACGTCTCCGGCGAGGCGAAGCGGCAGGGTCGCCTCGAACTGCGCGCTGGAGCGGCCGAAGCGCAGCTCCACGGCGCCGGGTTCGACGATTCGGCGGCCGTGCACCCCGGTGAACGACGTGACGTCGGCCGGGACCGCGAACGTCACGCGTGCCTGCTCGCCCGCGGCCAGCGGCACGCGGGCGTAGCCGATCAGCCGGACCACCGGCCGGGTGGTCTGCGCGACCGGGTCGTGCAGGTAGAGCTGGACCACCTCGGTACCGGCGCGGGTGCCGAGATTGCGGACGTCGACCGCGACGCTGACCTCGCCGTCGACCGGCCAGTCGGCCGCCGGCCCGAGCACCGTGGCGTTGCTCCACTCGAACTCGGTGTAGCCCAGGCCGTGTCCGAAGGGGTACGCCGCGGTGGGGTCGACGTTGGAGACCTCGGAGCGCCGGCCCAGCGGCGGGGCCAGGTAGGTGGTGGGCACCCCGGCGGCGTCGCGGGGAACGCTCACCGGCAGGCGCCCGGACGGGTTCACCGCGCCGGTGAGGACTTCGGCCACCGCGGCGCCGCCGAGCTGGCCGGGGAAGAACCCGTACAGCACGGCCGCAGCCGCCTCGGCCGCCTCGCCCAGCGCGTAGGGCCGGCCGGCGAGCACCACCAGCACCACGGGGGTACCGGTGGCGAGCACCGCGCGGACCAGGTCCGCCTGCACGCCGGGCAGGTCGAGGTCGGCGGCGTCGCAGCCTTCTCCGGAGGTACCCCGGCCGAACAGGCCCGACCGGTCGCCGACCGCGAGCACGCACACGTCGGCCTCCCGGGCCGCGGCGACCGCCGCCGCGAAGCCCGCGGTGTCCTCGCCCGTGACGGTGCATCCCTCGGCGTAGGCCAGGTCGGGGACGAGGCCGGCGAGTGCTTCGCGCAGCGACGGGATCCGGACCCCGAGCCCGTGCTCGGCGTGCGGACCCACGTGGACCGGGAAGGTGTAGCAGCCGAGCATCGCCATCGGGTCGTCGGCGACCGGCCCGACCAGCGCGATCCGGCGACCGGCGGGCAACGGCAGGATGCCGGTGTTGCGCACCAGGACCACCGCCTCGCGGGCGAGCCGGTGCGCGATGTCCCGGCCGGCGTCGTCATCCAGGCACAGGGTCTCCGGGTCGACGCCGGGCCGGTCCGGGTCGAGCAGACCGAGCTCGATCTTCTGGGTGAGCACCCGCAGCAGCGCCCGGTCGACAAGTGCCTCGTCAACGTCGCCCGCGCGGACCGCCGCGATCAGTTCGGCGCCGAAGGCGTCGACGGTCGGCAGCTCGACGTCAATGCCGGCCCGCAGCGCGAGCGCCGCGGCACCCGCCGCGTCGCCGGCGACCCGGTGCAGGCTCTGCAGGAACCGGACGGCGAAGTAGTCCGAGACCACGGTGCCGGTGAAGCCCCAGTCGTCCCGCAGCACGCGGGTGAGCAGGTGCTCGTCGGCGGCGACGGGGACGCCGTCGATCTCGGCGTAGGAGTGCATCACCGACCGGGCGCCGCCGAGCCGCAGCGCCATCTCGAACGGCGGCAGGATGACGTCGGAGAGCTCCCGCGGGCCCATCGGCACGGGTGCGAGGTTCCGCCCGCCGCGCGAGGCGGAGTACCCGGCGAAATGTTTCAGTGTGGCGACGACCCCGGCGCCCTCCAGGCCGCGCACGTAGGCGGCGCCGACGGTACCGACCAGGTAGGGGTCCTCGCCGATGGTCTCCTCGGTGCGGCCCCAGCGGTAGTCGCGGGTCACGTCCAGTACGGGCGCGAGCCCTTGGTGGACCCCGGCGGCGCGCATACCGGCCCCGATCCGGCCGGCCATCTGTTCGACGAGCTCCGGGTCGAAGGCGGCGCCCCAGCTCAGCGGGGTGGGGTAGACGGTCGCGCCCCAGGTGGCGAAGCCGGTCAGGCACTCTTCGTGCACCTGGGCCGGGATGCCGAACCGGCTGGTCGCCGCGATCTCGGCCTGGGCGGCGGCGAGGGCCTTCAGGCCGGTCGCCGGCTCGACGGGCGCGGTGCCGAAGGGCCTGGTGAGCTGGCCGAGGCCGTGCCGGATGACCTCCGGCCAGCGGATGCCGCCGCCCATGTCGGCCTGGTGCGGCGCGACTGCCACGCCGGTGGCGTCGGCGCCCACCCAGACCCCGACCAGCTGGGCGACCTTCTCCTCCAGCGTCATCAGCGGGACGAGCGCCCCGGCCCGCTCGGTGCTGGAGCGCGCCGGATCGCGCCACGGCGGGATCTCGCCCGGCGCTGGTTCCGTGTCGACCGACAGCTGGCTGCTCATGCCGTCCTTCCGCTGCCCTAACGGGCTTCCTGACGGTGGCCCCGGGCCGACCGTGCGGGTCCCCGTAAGTCGAAACTTTCGGAAACAAGCCTTTACGTGTGCGAAAATCTAGGTTCATGAAGTTGGGGGTGTCAAGGGTTCGACGGGACCCGGTTCAGCCTTTCGTGCCAGCCTGGACGCCGGAAAGCCGCACCAGTGCCGACGAAGATCGGATCACGGCGATCGGCCGTCCGGTGCTACAGTCCGTCGAAACTTACGGGACGAGGCCTACGGGATTTCGACGACCAGGGACTTCGATGACCACTGACAGACCCGGCTCCACCACCATCGCGACCATCGCCAACGAGGTCGGCGTGTCGGTGGCTACCGTCAGCAAGGTCCTCAACGGACGCACCGACGTCGCGCCCGAAACCCGCGCGCGGGTCGAGGCCAGCCTCGAACGGCACAGCTACCGCCGCCGGGTTTCCCGGCAGGCGACCGGTAGCTCCGGCCAGATCGACCTGGTCTTCCACGAGTTCGACTCGGAGTGGGCCATGGAGATCATTCAGGGCGTCGAGGCGGTCACCGCCGTCTCCGGCCACGACCTGATGCTCTCGCAGCTGGGCGGCCGGCATCATCCCCCGCAGCAGTGGGTCGACGCGCTGCCGAACCGCCGCCCCCTTGGCGTCCTCTTCGTCGTCTCCAGCCCGACCCAGGCACAGCAGCAGCAGCTTCAGCGCCAGCGGATCCCGTTCGTGGTCATCGACACCGACAGCGCGACGTCGGCGTCGGTGCCCACCGTCGGCTCGAGCAACTTCAACGGCGGCCTGCAGGCCACCCGGCACCTGCTGGAGCTGGGACACCGGCGGCTCGCGGTGATCTCGGGCCACGAGGACGTGCTGTGCAGCCGGGAGCGGGTCGCCGGATTCCGGTTCGCCCATGAGGAGGCCGGTGTCGCGGTCGATGCGGAACTGGTGCGCTACGGCAACTTCACGGTCGAGAGCGGCTACCGGCACGGCATGGACCTGCTCAACCGGCCCGAGCGCCCCACCGCCATCTTCGCCGGCGCCGACATGCAGGCGGTCGGCGTGCTGCGCGCGGCCCGCCGCCTCGGCCTGCGCATCCCCGACGACCTGTCCCTGATCGGATACGACAACCTGCCGATGTCGGCCTGGACCGACCCGGCATTGACCACCATCAACCAGCCGCTGCGCGACATGGCCGGCACCGCCGCCCGCATCCTGCTCGACCTGGCCCGCGGGGTGCCGATCACCACCACCCGCATCGACCTGGTCACCGAACTGATCGTGCGGGAGAGCACGGCACCGCCGACCAGCTGATCCGAACGAGGAACCATGGCACTGTTCGACCTGCCGCTCGACGAACTCCGCCGATACGCCCCCACGGTCGGCGAGCCCGCCGACTTCGACGAGTTCTGGGCGGCCACGCTGCACCGCGAGGCCACCGCGCCGGTAGTGCTCGAAGTCCGGCCGGAACCGACCGGCCTGCGGCTGGTGGACACCTGGGACGTCACCTTCGCCGGCTTCGGCGGTGAGCCGGTGCGCGCCTGGTACACCCGCCCGGCCGGGGTGGACTCGCCGCTGCCCGCCGTGGTCGAGTACATCGGGTACGGCCGCGGCCGCGGCCTGCCGCACGAGCGCCTCACCTGGCCGGTGGCCGGCTACGCCCACCTGCTCATGGACGTCCGGGGCCAGGGCAGCCAGTACGGCAGCGGCGGCGACACCCCGGACCCGCACGGCGGCACCCGCGGCGGCCCGTGGCCGATCACCTGGGGCATCACGAGCCCGCACGACTACTACTACCGGCGGCTCATCGCCGACGCGGTCGCCGCGATCGCCGCCGTGCGAGAGCTTCCCGGGGTGGACCCGGCGGGGGTGGTCGCCGCCGGCAACAGCCAGGGCGGCGCGCTCGCGCTCGCCGTCGCCGGGCTGGTTCCCGACCTCGCCGCGCTCATCGCCACCGCGCCGCTGCTGTGCCACCTCCAGCGCGCCATCGACATCACCGACGCGCCGCCATACGGCGAGATCGTCAACTACCTGGCCGTCAACCGGGAACACGAGGCCGCGGTACGCCGCACACTGTCGTACGTGGACGGTGTGAGCTTCGCCCGCCGGGCCACCGCGCCCGCCCACTTCGGCGCCGGCCTGCGCGACACCGTCTGCCCGCCGAGCACCATCTTCGCGGCGTACAACCAGTACGGGCAGGCGCACGGCGGGGCGGCGCCGGAGCAGAACACGATCCAGGTGTACCCGTTCAACCACCACGAGGGCGGCGACGCGTACCAGGTCCAGCGGCAGTTGCACTGGCTCGCCGGGATCCTGCGCAGCCCCCGGCGGGAGCCCGTAGGCAGCCGCTGAGCATCGCTACGGCAAGGTCCATCGTTGCGCATCGGACCGGTTGCAGGCCGCCACGCGCTGCGGACCCCGGCTGCCCGGGTCGTCGTCCGGCCCGCTGAGACACAGCCCTGACGCCGGATTGATCAGCGAGTCCGCGGATCCCGACCGCCATTGCTGGCCGGGGCCGCCGTCGCAGGCCTGCAGGGCGACCTGGCCGCCGGTTGCCTGCAGGCATCGGCCCATGGTCTGCACGGTGCCGTCGCGCGCCACGGTCCATGTCTGGCCCGAACTGCCGTTGCACTCCCACCTGCGCGCCCTGTCGGCCTGCGGGCCGGCGGCGCCGTCGAGGCACAGCCCGGAGACGCCGGTGATCCGGCCGGTGCGATTCGCGGCCGGCGGTGGTTGCAGCGGCGCGGGCTGCTCATCGAGGGCAGGGGCATCGCTCGGCTGCGTGCTGTCCGATGGCTGCGGTGGCGCCGTGGATCCAGCCGGCGGCCCGGACGGGGCCGGCGCTCCGGCCGTCGACGGCGCTCCGGCCCTTGACGGCGTGCTCGATGCCGGCGACGGCGGTGGGGCCTGCACGGCGCCGGTGGTGAGATGACGGTCCTTCGGTGCTGCGACACCGTCCGCATTTGCGGCCGGAGCCGGCGGCTGGCCGCCGACGACGAGTACGAGTGCGGTGGTGCCCAGCAGCAGGATCAGCGTGCCCAGGCCGACGGTGAGCACGCGACGCCGGCGGCGATGGACGTGCCTCGTCAGGGTGGAGCCGATTCGCCGGCCTGCCCGCGTGGCGCCGGTGCGGTTGGGCGCCGCCGCGGGCCGGCCGTGCTGCTCGGGTCGCCCGGCCGAAGGCGATGGCCCGCCCCTGACCTCGTCCGCGGGGTGTTCCGTGCGCTGACGAAGGCGGACGTAGGGACGCACCAGCAGCGGCTCGTCGTCGATCTCCGATCCGGCCGTGCCCGGCTCCGTCTCATCGGGGTGCGTCATTCGCCGGCCGCCTTCTCCACCGCGGGCCGTCGGCCCGGGTGCGGCCGGGTGTTCATAACGCGGTACTCGACGTCGTCGCGGCCGGCCGCTCGATCATCATCAACAGCGCGTCAATCGGCATGCGCCGAAGGTAGCGACCATTGCCGTACGCCAATGAGATCCGCGAAGGGTGAAAGGAAAATTCACCCTCCGCCTCACCCTGGCGCGAACGCCCTGCGGGCAGTTCGGGTGCTAGGCCGCCCGGAGATCTGACACTTTCCCGACACTCCCGCCGATCCGAGTAACTCGAGCGGGCCGTTGCACGCTCATTCACCCAGACACACATTCCAGGCGGGGTGGACGCGGTGGACGCATCTGGAAGGCGCGGCTCAGCAACCGGCTGCGCGTGCCGCGATCCTGCCCTGTGCCGTGATCGTCAGCATCCCCACCAAGGACCGCCATGAAGGACTACAGGGCACCCGAAACCCGCAGCGAGGCCCTCGCAATCCTTGAAAAGCACACCGAACGGGACGGAATCTGCGAAGGCTGCCTGGCCTCGTGGGCACGGCTGGTCGCTTTCCCCTGCTCGCACGCGCAGTCGGCACACCGCATCCTCGCCGATGCTCCCGCCGCACCGGAAGTCCCCCCGTCGCCGCCTATGCAGCGGCGTCCGGGTGCCGCTCCAGCCATTCGGCCACAGCCTGACGGATGATGCCCGAACGCCCCGACCGGTCACGCCCTGCAGCATGGTCGAGCCGCGCAACCATGTCGCCCGGCATCTTGACCGTGACGACCTTCTCGACCGGCATGCCGGTTGCATCGACCTGAACCAAGGTGGCGCCTTCAACTCGCTCGCCAGACGCGATCAGCTCGCTCAGGTCGTTGGTCTCGAACCAGGCTGCGATTTCGTCCGGTGTCATCGCCTTGAAGTCCGGCAGTGCCATCGCTACGCTCCCATCCGCTTGTTCCACTGAGCGATCTCGCTGGTCTCAGCGAAGTGGGCCCGCAGGACCAACCAGACGAACGAATCATCCCTGCGATGCAGCAGCACGGCCACGAGGCGTGGTCCTGCGGGAGCGACCACCGCAAGCATCAGCTCGTTGAGCCTGATCTGCAAGGTCAGCTCGCTCGGCCGCTCCAGCGCTTCAGCGACATCCGCAACGGTCAGGTCGTCCCGCAGGATCGCCTCAGGGCGCTCACCCGGTTGCGGCATACGCCATTGAATCTCGCCCACGACTCAAGGGTAATACCGGTAATACCTCGCGGTGCAAGCGGGCACGACGTACTCGCAGATAGCGCAGTGCCGCTACCACCACGAATGAGATAGTTCTGCCACTGCTGTCCAGCCAGGTGGCGCACTCGCGTAGCCCGCCGCGCATGCGGGCCCGCCTTGAAGCTAGGGCGACGCGTGGTGACGCCGCCGGCCAGACGCTGACGCGCCAGCGTTACGTGAGCCCGCTCGATGTGCTGGCCGGGATGGGCTGGGTGCCACTCAGCTGGTGGTGGACTGGGCGGCACGGCCGGGTGCCAGCTCCTGGAGGCGGTCGCAGCGTGTCGGCCGACCGGCTTGCCCGACACGCTGGAGGCGTTCCACCGCTGGGTCGCCAGCCGCGGCCTGCGCCCCCTCACGCTCACCATCCCGTTCGCTGCGTCCCCGTGTGGGCGGCTACGCAACGCCGAGAGCGCCCGGCAGTGGCCGCGCGGCGGCAATGGGGGTGCGGGTTGGGAACCCCCGTCCGCGCCGAGACGCGAGAGGGCGCAATGGAGCGAACGATGCACCATGCGATCGCACGCTCATGGTCGCCGGTGAACGCCGACGTTCGCCCATGTAGTCGAGCGAGGATGACATCCCGGTCGAGCCGCATCAGCGACCTCAGCGACGCTCACCTCGATGAGCTTCGCCGCCGACGACGTCGATGCCGGTGACTTGACAGCGATCATCACGACGACGACACTCGCCGGACACGATCCCGTCATCAATCACCTCAGGCGCGGCGAAGCTGTAAACGTTTACAAACGCTGAGGAGCCCCCCGTGAAGCGTTTCCTCATCCCCATACTCTCGGTACTCGTCCTCGTCGTGGGCGGCGTCGGCACGGCCGAGGCGGGCCGCACCCAACCCGGCACTCTCGTCACCGCAACGGCGGACAGTCCGGCGCTGGGAGAGCAGATCGCATACACCGCCTACCTGCCCTACGGGTACGACAAGAACACCGGTCGCTACCCGGTGCTGTACCTGCTGCACGGCCGCGGCGACACGATGGCCGCTTGGACGCAGGTGAAGTCCGCACTGGACCAGCTGATCCAGCAGAAGACGATCCCGCCGGTCATCGCGATCCTGCCGGACGCACCGTGGAACGAGCGGGGCAACTGGTACGTCGACTCGCGCTACGACAGCGGCCGACCGGTCGAGACCGCGCTGACCCGCGACCTGATCAGCGCCGTCGACGCCAAGTACCGCACCGCACCGATCCGGCAGGCTCGCCTGGTCGGCGGCTACTCGATGGGCGGCGCCGGCGCGCTGCGCTTCGCCCTCGCCCACCAGGATCTGTTCGGGTCGGCGCTGGTGCTCAGCCCGGCCGTCTACACGCCGCTACCGCCGGCCGACTCGTCCACCCGGGAGTTCGGCGCGTTCGGCGACGGCGCCGCAGCCTTCTCCGACGCGGTCTACCAGGAGCTGAACTACCCGGCGCTGCTGCGGCACGTCGACGCCGACCTGCCGGTGCGGCTGTTCATCGCGGTCGGTGACGACGAGTTTGCCAATCCCGACCCCGCCGACGCCCACCACGACCTCGACTTCGAGGCCGAGGCGCTGTACAACGCCGCCCGCCGGGTCCCCGGAATCTCGGCCGAGATGCGCATTCTCAACGGCGGGCACGGCTGGGACGTCTGGGGCCCGGCGTTCGCCGACGGCATGGCGGATCTCGGCCCGCTGCTGAGCACCGTCGCACCGCAGGGCCTCCCGGCGGCGCCCGTCGGGACGGCCGGCGTCGACTGGGCAGGCGGCGTCGCGCCCGGCCCGGACGGTTCGGTCACCACGGGGTTCGCCGCCAGCGGGTCGTTCGGCGGCCAGCCGTACCACGGCAAACTGGACGCGGTGGTGACCCGCCGCAACGCTGACGGCACGACGGCCTGGACCACCCAGCTCGGCACCGCGGCGGACGAGCGGCTGTACGGCGTGGTCGCGCTGCCGGACGGCGGCGTGCTCGCCACCGGCTACACCAGGGGCGACCTCGACGGTCAGCACCCGGGCGCGAGCACCGACGACGCGTTCGTGGTGCGCCTGAACGCGGCCGGCACAGTCCAGTGGATCACGCAGTTCGGTGTCGCGAGCGCGGCGGATCGCGGCTACGGCCTCGCGGCCGGCCCGGACGGCGGCGCCTACGTCACCGGCTACACCAAGCGAGCGCTCGACGGCGCCAACGCCGGCGACAAGGACGCCTTCCTGGCCCGCGTCACCGCCACCGGCCAGCTCTCCTGGGTGCACCAGCTCGGCGGGGCCGGCGAGGACAAGGCGTTCGGCGTGGCGGCTGATGGCAATGGTGCCTACGTCGTGGGTACCGCCGGTGCGGCCCTGCCCGGGACGCAGGCACTCGGCGGGTACGACGGCTGGCTCGCGCGGTACACCGACGCTGGGGCGCTGTCCTGGGTGACGGCGCTCGGCGGCGCAGACGACGACCGGCTCAACGGCGTCGCCGTCACGACCGGCGGGCTCGCCGTGGTGACCGGATCCGCGGGCGGCGATCTGATCGCCGCCGCATACACCGCCGCCGGGCAGCAGCGCTGGACCACCACGGTGGACAGCGGCGCGACCGACGGTGGTGCGGCGGTCGCGGCGCTGCCGGACGGTGGCGTCGAACTGGTCGGGTACACCCGCGGCCGGATGACCGTCCCGGCGGGCGGAGCGGATGTGCTGACCGTCCGGCTGTCGGCGAAGGGCAAGACGCTCGCCACCGGGCAGTTCGGCTCGGCTCGCGACGACGGCCTCGACCCGTTCGCCGAACCCAACCTCTACGCCGCGGCCGCCGCGGACGGGACCGTGCTGATCAGCGGGCTGACCTACGCGAGCAACGGCCCCGGAAACGGCGACGTGTTCACCGGATGAGCTGCTACACGGAAGTTGTGCCGTCGGTGTCCGATTCGGCGCCAACTTCCGTGTAGCTGGTCCGGCAACGCGCCGGGCGGGCTTAATCACTGGACGGACGGCGGCCGGCCGCGGTAGCGTTCCGACGACCGTGGTCCGGCCTGAGGGGGTGAGCGCCGTGAACGTTGTAGCGATGTGGGTGCTCCCCATTCCCGTCACGGTCGGGCGACAGCAGTAGGTGCTGCCCGGGAGCGTCTCTTTGGGATCTCCCGAAAGGTGACACCGATGAACACACTCGTCATCACGCGCGTCGCCGAGCGGCAGTGGCATGCCCTCGACGACGACCTCGTGGTCGGCCGCGGCGACGCCTCGCCCCGCCCGGACGGCCGCCTCTTCCTGAGCATCGACGCCTGGCACGACGACGTCTTCGCCCGCCTCGCCGGGGCCATGCTGGCCGACCTGCCGCGGCCGCTGTACACCGTCGTGGACGAGGCCGACCTCGACCTGCGAACCCGGTGGGTGCAGGCCGGCCTGACCACCCGCCGCCGCGAGTTGGAGTACGTCATGTCGAGCGGCGGCGGTGGTGCAGCACCACCGCCGGGTCTGACGTTCCTGCCGATCGGCACCGCAGAGCTGGACCCGCTGCGCCAGCTGGACCACACAATCCGCGCCGAGATCGAAGCCACGATCGGCTGGGATCAGATGCCGGCAGCGGTACTGTCCCGGCCGCTCGACCCCACCCACTACGCGGTCGCCGCCGAGCTCGACGCCTACGTGGGCCTGGCCCGACTGGCGCTGCTGCCGAGGCACACGAGGATCGGCCTCATCGCGGTCCGGTCCGACCACCGCCGCCGCGGCATCGCCCACGCCCTGCTCGCGGAGATCCTGGCCGCCACCCACGCCCGCGGCGTCGCTACGGTCTCCGCAGACGTACACGAGGCCAACACGGCGGCCATCGCCCTCTTCGAGGCCGCCGGCGCGCGCCGCACCGGCAGCAACCTCGAGCTGGTGATCCACTGATGCCCAAGGCAACCGACGGCATCCAGCTCGAGGGCATCGTGCTGGAGTGCCTGCGCGACGCCAAGTTCCGCGTCGAGCTCCCCAACGGCCACATCGTCCTGGCCCACATCAGCGGCAAGATCCGTAAGAACTACATCAAAATCCTGCCGTTCGACCGCGTGCTGGTCGAGCTCAGCCAGTACGACCTGACGAGGGGCCGGATCCTCTTCCGGTACCGCAACTAGCTCTCGGAAACGAAGGACGGCGCCGGTCTCCCGGCGCCGTCCTCGTCAGTGCGCTGCATCTTCGGCGCCCGGTGGCGGAGTTGCACGCATGGTGCGTGTGATCCTCGAGTCGGGCAGGAGAAGCCACGCCAGCGGCGTCGAGGCTGAGGGTCCGGCGTAGTCGCTGTCTCGGGCGCTGGACGAACACTACCGGCGCAGCCGGCGGTCGCCGGTGGCGCTGATCCCGAGATGCTTGCGCAACTGCCGGAGGGTGCGCCGGTTGTGCCCGGCCACATCCGCGAACTGTCGCCTCGGGTTACCGAACATCCACAGCCTGGTGCGCTCGCCGTCCCCGTTTCATCGTGCCAGGACATGGTCGGGGTGCGGGCGAACAGCAACGTGGTATCGCCGTCATGGAGGGCGTCCACACCGCTGCGTGGCACCACCCGGCTCCGGCACATCCCGCGAATGGTGACGGTCTGCCCCTCGACGATGACTGCCATACGGTAGCCACGCACGGCCAGCACCACGCCGAGTGCAACCACTGGGACCGCCATCGCCAAGAGCGCGGCATCCGCCTCCCGCATCGCGCCGGCGCCGACGAGCGCGGCAGATAGCGAACCAGGAAGCGCGCACGCGATCCGGGTCTCCAGCAGGGGCCGGAACACTAGCGCAGGAGCGGGCATGGCGCCATTCTGGCCTGCCCTGCAGCGCGTCTGCGATGCCGCCGAGGAAGGTCGTCGCGTCGGCTGGCGGTCGCGGCGTCGGCGACCGGACCATGACGTCGAGCGCGACATCCTCGGCAACGCTGGTCCGGCCGGCCTCCGCCACGGCCGTAGCCGCCGCGGCGAGCAAACTCGGTTGCGTCGGCGGGAGGCGGCTGGTCTGTTGGGGAGCATGGCAGTGGCCGGCGATGCTGTGCGGGCCTGATTCCGCCGGGCGCGGTTCGTAGACGTGCCGGGGGTGCCGCGCGGGCCGTCACGGCCGCGGCCCGGCCTGCGTGCCCGCTGGATGGAAAGGGAGGCAACTCGTGGCTGACCACAGTGGCGGCGGCTGGGATCTCATCGCGACACCCTGGCACCTCGACGAGCACATCCCGGCCTTCCCGATCCCAGCCAACGTGACCGAGACGATCAGCCCGGCCCTTCCCGCCGGCCCCGCGCCCGGCCGGACGACGCTGCGGTACCAGGCGGTCGCCGACGCGGCGGCACGGGCAGCCAGGCCGCTGCTGCTGTCCGGCGACTGCCCCGCTGCCCTGGGAGCAGTGGCCGGGCTGCAGCGCCGCCATCGCGACCTGACAGTGGTGTGGCTGGACGCGCACGGCGACTTCAACACCCCGGCCATAACGATCAGCGGCTACCTCGGCGGCATGGCGCTGGCGATGCTGACCGGCCGGGCACCCGAACCCTTCTGCGACGCACTCGGGCTGCGGCCGGTGGCCGACACTCACGTCGTGCTCGCTGACGCCAGGGACCTCGACCCCGCCGAGCGCGACGCCCTGACCGCCAGCCAGGTCCACCGCGTGCCCGCCGACCCTGCCGCGATCACCTCCGCCCTCGACGGGCTCGGCCGCACGCCGGTCTACCTGCACCTCGACGTCGATGTCATCGACAGCGCGCAACTGCCCGGCCTGCGCTTCCCCTCAGGCCCCGGACCCTCCGTCACCCAGATCGAGGATTGCCTGGCCGCCGTCTGCGCCACCGGCGATGTGAGAGCCGCCAGCATCGCCTGCGCCTGGCTGCCCGACCGCGTCAGTGACGGGGCCACGCGCGAGACGATCACCCGGCTCGCCAGAGCACTCGGCGCCGACCTGGCATGGACCGAACCCGCCGACCGCTGACCGTTGTGCTGGCCGGATGTGTCACCCACGTCCCGCCGAGTGCTGGTGGAGTTGAGTCGAAAGACCTTGGTCTAAGCGATCTTGGTTGGGGCGGGCCGGCGTGGGTACCGATCCCGACCATGACGATCAGCGCAGGCGAGTTGGTTCGGCGCAACGCGGTGTTCGCCGCGACGGGGGCCTTCGCCGGTCTTCCCTTCCCGACCAGCGACACCCTGCAGGTGCTCGGCTGCGTTGACTCCCGGGTCGACCCGAGTGATGTACTCGGTCTCGAGCTCAGCGTCGTACGGCTTCTGCCCGACCGCGCAGTGATAGCAGTGCGCAACGCCGTCGCCGCCACGGCGGACGGCGTGAAGTGTCACAACCCCGAAAGCCTTGGTTGTGGCTGGCGCGGTGGGGATGACGCGGGCCCGTGCGGACGCCGAGACGGTGGCCCGTTCAGCCTCGGTGCAGAGTGGGAGCGACTCCGCCAAGGAAACGCTGATCTGGCCGCGCGGAGCGCCAGGCCAGTGGCCGCGCAGCGGCCATGGGGGGTGCGGGGTGGGAACCCCCCGCCCGCGCCGAAGGCGCGAAGAAGCACAGTGGGGCGGGCGGGACTCGAACCCGCGACCAAGGGATTATGAGTCCCCAGCTCTAACCTGCTGAGCTACCGCCCCGAGCGTCGCAAGCTTACCGAGCCGCACAAGTCAAATGTCGCCCGGAAACGGGCCGCGCCGTGAAAAAAGGCCCCCTGAAGGGGCCGTACTGCTCCCGCGATAGGACTCGAACCTATAACCTGCCGGTTAACAGCCGGCTGCTCTGCCAATTGAGCTACGCGGGACCGCGTCTCCCCCTGTTCGAGGGCGACCGGGAAAGAGTACAGCATGACTTGGGGGGTCCACGCCAGCGGGTATCCCAATCCGCGACCTGGACCACCGCTTCGGGTGCCATGAGCTGGCAAACCGGAGCAAGATCGATGTGTCGGGACGACGATGGACGGGTATGTCAACGCAGACGGCGTAGCAGGCAACGATGAACCCGCCGCCGTCAGAAGGAGGTCGTCGCCATGCGCGGCAAGCTACTGTTCCTCGGCGGTCTGGCCGCTGGCTTTGTGCTCGGTGCACGGGCCGGGCGGGAGAAGTATGAGGAGCTCAAGGCCACTGCTCTGAAGATCAAGGAGAGCCCGACGATGCAGGAGGCCGCCGGGGTCGTCCAGGAGCAGGCGACGCGGCTCTACAGCGAGGGCAAGACCAAGGTTACCGACCGGCTGGCGAACAGCCGCTTCGCCGAGACCGATCTCGGCCAGCGCCTGCTGCACACGTCGCCGCCGCCGGCGATCGAGCGGGACATGGCGACCAGCGGCGCGCCCAAGGCGCCGACGACGGGAACCAGCTTCTAACCCGCAGAACCGGGGCATAACCGAAATGTCAGAAATGTCGGGCGCGCCAGCGCCCGACATTTCTGTTTCAACGGATCAGGACGACGACGAGAACGCCGCGTCGAAGGCCGCCGCGGGAGCGTCGAAGGCCAGCTTGCGCACGAACTGCAGGGCCTCGGGCGCGCCGACCAGGCGGTCCATGCCGGCGTCCTCCCACTCGATCGAGATCGGGCCGTTGTACCCGATCGCGTTGAGCGCCCGGAACGAGTCCTCCCACGGCACGTCGCCATGGCCGGTGGACACGAAGTCCCAGCCGCGGCGCATGTCGGCCCACGGCAGGTGCGAGGCCAGGCGGCCGCGGCGGCCGTCGCCGGTGCGGACCTTCGCGTCCTTGCAGTCCACGTGGTAGATGCGGTCGGCGAAGTCGAAGATGAAGTTCACCGGGTCGAGCTCCTGCCACACGAAGTGGGAGGGGTCCCAGTTGAGGCCGAACGCCGGGCGGTTGCCGATCGCGTCGAGGGTGCGCCGGGTGGTCCAGTAGTCGTAGGCGATCTCGCTGGGGTGCACCTCGTGCGCGAACTTGACGCCGACCTCGTCGAAGACGTCGAGGATCGGGTTCCACCGGTCGGCGAAGTCCTGGTAGCCGGCCTCGATCATCTCCGGCGGCACCGGCGGGAACATCGCGAGGGTGTGCCAGATCGACGAGCCGGTGAAGCCCACGACCACGTCGACGCCGAGCTTGCGCGCGGCCCGCGCGGTGTCCTTGATCTCCTCCGCGGCGCGCTGGCGCACGCCCTCGGGCTCGCCGTCGCCCCAGATCCTGGCGGGCAGGATGCCCTGGTGGCGCTGGTCGATCGGGTGGTCGCAGACCGCCTGGCCGACGAGGTGGTTGGAGATGGTCCAGACCTTGAGGTTGTACTTCGCCAGCGTCTCCAGCTTGCGCTCCACGTAGGAGTCGTCGGAGACGGCCTTGTCGACCTCGAAGTGGTCGCCCCAGCAGGCGATCTCGAGGCCGTCGTAGCCCCACTCGGACGCGAGGCGGCAGACCTCCTCGAACGGGAGATCGGCCCACTGGCCGGTGAAGAGCGTGATTGGACGCGCCATACTGCTGTCCTCCGATGAAGGGGGTCCAGGCGCGAGGGTGACCTGTGTTTGTTCAGTGAGCAAAAGTGGGTTGCGCCCCCACACGCCCAATCCTAAAAGACCTGCTACGAAACCAAAAGAGGTTCCCCGCCCGCCCGGACCGCGACGCTGGCGGAAGGTCCGGGCGGAGTCGGCGTCACCGACCCGGGTTTTCCGCACGCGACGCGTGTGGTGTCCGAGCGGGCGGGGCCCGAGGGAGAGGCCGGTCGGCGTCTCGGCCCCACCCCCGTCAAAACGGCCGACAGCGAAAGCGATCAGCCGATGAGCGAAAACTCGTCGACGTCGAACAGCGAGCCGGATCCGCCGTGGAACACCAGGAAGATCGACGTCGCCGAGTTGGTGGTCAGCGGGATCGCGGCGTCGCGGAACGTGTCCCAGCTGCCCGTGTTGGCCACGGCCAGGGTGCCGAGCAGCGCGCCGGTCTGCGAGCCGGCCCGGAACTCCACGGTGCCGCCGGGGCCTGCCGAGGACCACCGCAGCCGCACGCCGGCGACGTTGGACAGGGTGACGCCGCTGTACCCGGCCCAGTCGTTGTTGTCGATGAAGCCCGCGGTCTGGCCACCGACGGCCGGGCCGTGCGAGGCGACCTGCAGGCCACTCATCGACGACCACGCCTCGCCCTGCTTTGTGGTGGCGTTGCGCGCGAGGGTGAACTGGTCGACGTCGAACAGCGAGCTGCCGGTGCCGCGGAACACGAGGTACAGCGACGTGGAGGTGCTGGACGCGAGCGTGGTGAAGACGTCGCGGAAGGTGTCCCAGCTGCCGGTGTTGGGCACCGCGACCGAGCCGAGCAGCGTGCCGGTGGTGGAGCCCGCCCGGAACTCGACGGTGCCGCCGGCGCCGGCCGAGGCGGCCCGCACGGTGACGCCCTTGACCGCGGACAGGTTCACGTTGTTGAACGCGATCCAGTCGTTGTTGTCGATGTACCCGGCGGTCTGGCCGCCGACGGCGGGCGTGTGGTTGGCGACCTGGACGCCGCCGGTGGAGTTGTACGCCTCGCCCTGGTAGACCGAGCCGCCCGACGGCGCCGGCGGGGCGCAGTCGGCGTCGACGCGCTTCGCGGTGTACCGGATGGCGCCCAGCAACAGCTTCGTGAAGTTCGGATCCGTGTAGCTCTCCTCGGTGTGGCCGAAGCCGGTGTAGAAGGAGCGCCCGCTGTCGATGGTCTTGCACCAGGTGATCGGGTGGTCGCCGTTCATGGTGCCGCCGGAGTACGACGACTCGTTGAGCGATGCGAGCACGTGCGCTGTGGTGCGCGGGTTGGACTGGTAGTTGTACCACTCGTCGGTGCGCACCCAGGTCGCGCCGAGATGCGCGGTCGCCGGGTGCGCGCGGTCCTCGACGTTGACCGTGGCCTGCTGGATCGCCGGGTGCGAGGAGAACCAGGCGCCGACCAGGGTGCCGTAGAAGGGCCAGCTGTACTCGGTGTCGGCGGCCGCGTGCACGCCGACGTACCCGCCGCCGCCGCGGATGTAGCTCTCGAACGCGGTCTGCTGCGTGTCGGTGAGCACATCGCCGGTCGTCGACATGAACACGACGGTCTGGTACTGCGCCAGGTTCGCGGTGGTGAACGCGTTCGCGTCCTCGGTGGCGGTGACGGTGAAGTTGTTGGCGGCGCCGAGCGTCTGGATGGCGGCGATGCCGTTGGGGATGGACGAGTGGCGGAAGCCGGCGGTCTTGGAGAAGACCAGCACCTTGTACGGAGCGTCGGCAGCGCTGGCGGGCGCGGCGTTCAGGGCACCGGCGGCTAGGAGGCCCACCGTAGCGGCGGCGAGCCACGAGCGGAGGTTCATGACAGTTCCTTCACGATTAAGGCCCTCATGATCAGAACCGGAATGGGGCGCGCGCCGCCGCGCTGTCATGTCGTTCGAGCTATGCAGTTGTCCGGGCCCGGCACGGCGCCTGGTTGACGCCGCGCCGGGTCTCCGGTTCTCTCTCCCCGATCCGGTACCCCCACCCGCGGGGCGCAACCGCGAATGGTCCCTCGCCACCGGACCGGCGAGAAAACTCAGGGCTCAACCACGGATACCCAGCAGGTGCTCCATGGCGAGCTGGTCGAGGCGCTCGAAGGCCATGCCCCGCGCCGCGACCGTCTCGATGTCGATCTCCTCGGCGCGCAGCGTGTCGAGGGACTCCCCCGGCAGCAGCGTCGGCACCGAAAGCTCGTCGACCCGCGCGGTGGCCAGGGCGGCGGACACCTCGGGATCGTCGCGGAAGGTATGCACCTTCTCCTTGAGGATCAGGTAGTTGCGCATGCACGCCGCCGCGGTGACCCAGACGCCCTCGGCGTCCTCGGTGCGCGGCGGCTTGTAGTCGAAGTGCCGCGGCCCGGCGTAGGCCGTCGGGTAGCCCGAGCTGTTCTCGAGCACGTCGACGGTCCAGAACGCGCCGCGGAGGTTCCCTGCGCCGAAGCGCAGGTCCTGGTCGAAACGCGGCCCGTGCTGCCCGTTGAGGTCGATGTGGAACAGCTTGCCGTGCCACAGCGCCTGGGCGATGCCGTGCGCGAAGTTCAGCCCCGCCATCTCCTCGTGGCCGACCTCGGGGTTGAGCCCGACCCGGGACGGCTCGTCCAGCGTCGAGATGAGCGCCAGCGCGTGGCCGATCGTGGGCAGCAGGATGTCGCCGCGGGGCTCGTTGGGCTTCGGCTCGATCGCCAGGCGGATGTCGTACCCGCGCTCGCGGATGTACGCGCAGATGGCGTTGATCGCCTCGCGGTAGCGGTCCAGCGCGGCGCGCATCTGCTTGCCGGCGCCGGACTCCGCGCCCTCTCGGCCGCCCCACAGCACGTACGTGGGCGCGCCGAGCTCGGCGGCGAGGTCGATGTTGCGCAGCACCTTCTGCAGCGCGAACCGGCGCACGGCACGATCGTTGGCGGTGAACGCGCCGTCCTTGAACACGGGGTGCCCGAACAGGTTCGTGGTGGCCATCGACACCACCAGGCCGGTGCCGTCGAGGGCCTCGCGGAAGCGGGCCACGACCTTGTCCCGCACGGTCTCGTCGCTGCCGAACGGGATCAGGTCGTCGTCGTGGAAGCTGACCCCGTACGCCCCCAGCTCGGCCAGCCGGTGCACGGTCTCGACCGGGTCGAGGGCACGGCGCGACGCCGAGCCGAAGACGTCCTGGGCCTGCCAGCCCACGGTCCAGAGCCCGAACGAGAACCGGTCGGCGGGTGTGGGGACGTACGGGTCGCTGCTCATGGCGCCACGCTCACCCAGGACGAGTCGGACTTCGCGACGGCGTCGAGGACCAACTGCACCTGCAGGGCGTCCTCGAACGACGGCGTCGGGTCGGCGCCGGTGGCGATCGCCTCGATGAAGTCGCGCATCTCGTGTGTGAACGAGTGCTCGTACCCGATGATGTGCCCCGGCGGCCACCAGGCCCCCAGGTACGGGTGCTCGCCCTCGGTCACGAGGATGCGCGACCAGCCCTGCTCCGCCGCGGGCAGCGAAGCGTCGTAGAACTCGAGCTCGTTGAGGCGCTCGAGGTCGAAGGCGAGCGAGCCGTACTCCCCGTTGATCTCCACCCGCAGCCCGTTCTTGCGGCCGGTAGCGAAGCGGGTCGCCTCGTAGGTGGCCACGGCGCCGCCGTCGAGCCGCGCGATGAACAGCGCCGCGTCGTCGACGGTGACCTCGCCGGTCGCGCTGCCGGCGCTCGCCGACAGCCCGCTGGAGGCCTCCGGCAGCGGCCGCTCCTTGATGAACGTCTCGGTCAGCCCGGACACCCCGGTGATGCGCTGGCCCGTGACGAACTGGGTCAGGTCGATGATGTGCGCGCCGATGTCGCCCAGCGCACCCGAGCCGGCCAGCTCCTTCTGCAGCCGCCACACCAGCGGGAAGCTCGGATCGACGATCCAGTCCTGCAGGTAGACGGCCCGCACGTGGCGGATCGCGCCGAGCCGGCCGGCGGCGACCATGTTGCGCATGAGGCTGACGGCCGGGACCCGGCGGTAGTTGAACCCGCAGGCCGAGCGCACGCCCAGCGCGCGGGCCTTGGCCGCGGCCGCGACCATGGCACGCGCCTCCTCGACCGTGTTGGCCAGCGGCTTCTCGCACAGGACGTGCTTGCCCGCCTCGAGTGCGGCAATGGCGATCTCGGCGTGGCTGTCGCCCGGGGTACAAACGTCGATGACATCGATGTCGTCCCGGGCGATCAGCTCGCGCCAGTCGGTCACCGCCTCGGCCCAGCCGAGCCGGGCCGCGGCCTCGGCCACCTTGGCCGCGTCGCGACCGCAGACGGCGACCATGCTCGCCCGCGCGGGCAGGTCGAACACCCGGTTCACGGTGCGCCACGCCTGGGAATGCGCGGCGCCCATGAAGGCGTACCCGACCATGCCGACGCGCAGCTCCCCGCTGCTGCCCTGACTGGACACTGGCGGTTTCCTTTCCTAATAAGGTTCAGGTCCTAATGAGTTCCGGTGGATCAGGACTTGAAGCCGAGCGGCAGGTACTTGTCGACGTTGTCCTTGGTGATCGTCTCGGACTGCAGCACGATCAGCTTCGGCACCTGCAGCTCCACCAGGTCGCCCATGCCCTTGCCCTGCGCGGCGAGGCGGGCCAGGATGATCGCCGACGAGGCCATCGACGGCGGGTAGGTGACCGTCGAGGTCAGCACGGTGTCGCCGGCCTTGATGTGGTCCATCGCGTCGCGCGAGCCGGCGCCGCCGACCATGAAGAACTCCTTGCGCCCGGCCTGCTGGATCGCGGCGAGCACGCCGACGCCCTGGTCGTCGTCGTGGTTCCACACGGCGTCGAGCTTCGGCGCGGCCTGCAGCAGGTTCGCCGCGGCGGCCTGGCCGGTCTGCACGGTGAAGCCGGCCGCGACCCGGTGCTTGACGCTCAGGCCGTAGGTCTTGAGCGTGTCGGCGAAGCCCTTCGAGCGGTCCTTGGTCAGCTGCAGCTCGTCGATGCCGGGGATCTCGCCGATGACCGCGTCGGTCTTGCCCTTGAGCTTCTCGCCGATGTAGTGACCGGCGGCGACGCCCATGCCGTAGTTGTCGCCCTTGATCAGGCAGAACGACGCGGCCGAGTCGGAGAACTCGCGGTCGAGGTTGATGACGATGATGCCGGCGTCCATCGCCTTCTTGCCGATCGCGGTGAGCTGCGCGCCGTCCTGCGGCAGCAGCACGATCGCGTCCGGCTTGCTGGCGATGAGGGTCTCCAGCGCCGCGATCTGGGCCGGCGCGTCCTTACCGGCGTCGACCGCCTTGAGGGTCACGTCGGAGAACTTCGCCGCCTGCGCCTTGGCGTTGGCGGTGATGGCGCCGATCCAGCCGTGGTCGGCGGCCGGCGCGGAGAAGCCGATGGTGACCGGCTTGCCCGGGGCCTCGCTGGCGGCGTTGCCCTCCTTGACGTTCGCAGCCGGCGGGTTGTCCTTGGTCTCGTTCGACGTGCAGCCGGCCAGCAGGGCGCCGGCGCCGATCGCCGCTCCGCCGAGCAGGAGCCGGCGACGGGACATGTCGGGCGAGGTTGCGCTCATCACGACCTCCAGGTCGTCTGTGGGATTTTGGGTTTTCGGGGTGTACCTCATGAGCTTTTTGGGTGCACCGATCAGCGCTACCGTCCCGGCGTGGACGGCGGCGTCAGCGGTGATCGGGAGTTATCGGGCTATGAGGATGCGGGTTTGCGCCAGAACGACGTGACCCGGAACTGCTGAATGAGCACGGCGACGACGATGATGCCGCCGTTGATGATCCGCTGCAGGTCGAGCTGCAGGTTGTTGATGATGAACAGGTTGGTGATCTGGGTGAAGATCAGCACGCCGAGCAGCGAGCCGATGATGGTGCCGCGGCCGCCGGTGAGAGCGGTGCCGCCGATGATCGCCGCGGCGATCGCATTGAGCTCGTAGAGATCGCCGTGGGTGTTGCTGCCGGACTGCGCCTGCGAGACCACGATCAGCGCCGCGATACCGCAGCACACGCCGGACAGCACGTAGAGGGCGACGGTCTGCAGCCGCACGTTGATGCCGGCCAGGCGGGCCGCCTCGGCGTTGCCGCCGATGGCGATCGTGCGCCGCCCGAACGTGGTGCGGTTGAGCAGCACCCAGCCGACCGCGACGACGGCCAGGAAGATGAGGACCACGATCGGGATGCCGGCGACCTTGTTGAGGGCGAAGCCGTTGATGAACGCGTCGCGGTTGATCTGCGTGTGCGAGCCCGAGATGCTCTGCGCGAGGCCGCGGGCCGAGAGCATCATCGCGAGCGTCGCGATGAACGGCACCAGCTTGCCGTAGGCGATCAGCGAGCCGTTGATCAGGCCGGCGACGGCGCCGACGGCGATCGCGGCGAAGATCATGGCGCCGGCGCCGTAGCTCTGGGTGGCGACCGTGGTGCACCAGACGCTGGCCAGGGCCAGCAGCGCGCCGACCGACAGGTCGATGCCGCCGCTGATCATCACGAAGGTCATGCCGACGGTCAGCACCCCGATGCTGGAGGCCTGGGTGAGGACCGTCACCTCGTTGTTCCAGAGGTTCTTGCCGTCGAGGAAGATGTCCGGTGCGGTCACCATGCCGATGATCAGCAGCACCACCATCACGCCGAGCAGGGCGAGGTTGCGCTTGGCGTTGTCCGCGCCCTCGCGCTGCCACCAGCTCTGGGTGGTGACGCGGGGCGGGTCGTGGACGTCCACCGGTTCGGTAGCGGTGCTCATGCTGCGGTCCCTTCAACGGCATCGCTCGAGAGGTCGGCGCCGTCGAGCAGCGAGCCGGCCATGACGAGGTCGAGCACGGTGTCTTCGTCGAGTTCGTCGGCGAGCGCCTCGCGCACGACCCGGCCCTCCCGCATGACCAGCACGCGGTCGGAGAGGCCGAGCACCTCGGGCACCTCGCTGGATACGAGCAGGACCCCGACGCCCTCGTCGGCGAGCCTGCGGATGACCTGGTACAGCTCGGCGCGCGCGCCCACGTCGACGCCGCGGGTCGGCTCGTCGAGCAGCAGCAGCTTCGTCTCGCCGAGCAGCCAGCGCCCGACGACCACCTTCTGCTGGTTGCCGCCGGACAGGGTGCGCACCGGACGACGGACGTCGGCGGGGCGCAGGTCCAGGCCGCGCGTGACCTCCTCGGCCGCGTCGCGCTCGCGCCCGGCGTCGGTGAACCCGGCGCGGGCGTAGCGGGCGAAGCCGGCCAGGGTCACGTTGCGGTAGATCGGCTCGGCGAGCAGCAGCGCCTGGCTCTTGCGCTCCTCCGGCGCCATGCCGATGCCGGAGCGCACGGCGGCGTTGACGCTGCCGCGGCGCAGCCGCCGGCCGGCGAGCTCGACCGTGCCGGCGCTCGGGCGGCGTGCGCCGTAGATGCTCTCGAGCACCTCGGAGCGGCCGGAGCCGACCAGGCCGGTGATGCCGACGATCTCGCCGCCGTGCACGTTGAGCGACACGTCGGCGAAGCGCCCCGGCAGCGTGAGGCCCTCGACCCGCAGCAGCGGCTCGCCGTCGAAGGCGCGCGCGGCGGGGCGGACTGGGAAGACGTACTCGATGGTGCGCCCGGTCATCCGGCTCACCAGCTCGCGGTTCGGGGTGCTCTTGGCGTCGAGGTTCGCGGCGGTGGTGCGCCCGTCCTTGAGCACCGTCACCCGGTCGCCGATCTCGCGGATCTCGTCGAGGCGGTGCGAGATGTAGATGACCGCGATGCCCTGCGCGGTCAGGCCGCGCACGATGCGGAACAGGTTCTGCACCTCGTCGTGCGCGAGCACGGCGCTCGGCTCGTCCATGATGAGCAGCCGGGCCTCGCGCGACAGCGCCCGGCCCATGCTCACGATCTGCTTGGCGGCGGCGGGTAGCTTGCCGACCTCGCGCCCGACGGGGATCTCGGGGTGGCCGAGGCGCTGCAGGATGGCGGCGGCGCCGCGGCGCATCTGGCGGCGGGCGACGAAGCCGACGCTGTTCGGCTCGTGGCCCAGGTACAGGTTCTCGGCCACGCTGAGCCCGTCGACCAGGTCGAGCTCCTGGTAGATGGTGGCGATGCCGGCCTTCATGGCGACCTGCGGGCTGCCGAAGGAGGCCGCCTGGCCCTGCCAGAGGATCTCGCCGGAGTCGGGGGTGTGCGCGCCGGAAAGGATCTTGATCAGCGTCGACTTGCCGGCGCCGTTCTGGCCGAGCAGGCAGTGCACCTCGCCCGCGCGCACCTCGAGCTGCACGCCGTCGAGCGCGCGGACGCCGGGGAAGGTCTTGACCACATCGGTGAGCCGGAGGACCACGTCCTCCGGTGAAGTTTCGGGGGGTTGTGCCGGTGGGGCTGTCATGATGGCCGTCCATATGCGAGTTCGCTGGCCAGCACGGCGGCGCCAACAACGCCGGCGCGTGGGCCGAGCTCGGACAGGACGACCGGCAGGTTGCCGGTCGCAAGGGGCAGCGAGCGCCGGTACACCACGCTGCGGATCTCGGCGAGCAGGATGTGCCCGAGGCCGGCCAGGCCGCCGCCGATCACGATCATCGACGGGTTGATGAAGCTGACCAGCCCGGCGAGGACCCCGCCGACGCGCCGGCCGCCATCGCGGATGAGCCGGATACAGGTGACGTCGCCCTCGGCCGCACCGTCGGCGACATCCTTCGCGGTGACCGTCCCGTTGGCGGCCAGCCGGTCCGCGAGCGCCGGTGAGGCGCCGCTGCGGGCCGCCGCGGTCGCGTCGCGCGCGAGCGCTCCGCCGCCGAAGAGGGCCTCCAGGCAGCCGACGTTGCCGCACGAGCACACCGGCCCGTGGCTGTCGACCTGGATGTGGCCGATGTCGCCGGCGCACCCGTCGGTGCCCCGGTACACCTCGCCGTTGAGGTAGATGCCGCACCCGATGCCCGTGCCGACCTTGAGGAACAGCAGGTTGTCCACCGAGTGCGCGACGCCGCCGTAGCGCTCGCCGATGCTCATGATGTTGACGTCGTTGTCGACGACGACCGGGCAGTTGTGCTCGCGCCCGAGCGCCTCCCGCACCGGGAACCGGTCCCAGCCGGGCATGATCGGCGGCGAAACCGGGACCCCGTCGCGGAAGCTGACCGGGCCGGGCACGCCGATGCCGATGGCGTTGAGCCGCTCGTACGAGCCCTCCGCCTTGAACTTGTGCAGGATCTCGTTGACCCGCTGCAGGATCACCTTCGGTCCCGAGCGGATGTCCGCGGGCTCCCCGTAGGCGGCGATCGGCTCCAGCCGGCCGTCCGTGATCTCCACGTCGATCGAGCTGGCGCCCAGGTCCACCGCGGCGAAGCGCAGACCCGGGTTGAGCTCGACCAGCGTGGAGCGCCGCCCGCCGCGGCTCGCCGCCGGTCCCGCCTCGCGGATGAGCCCGGTCGCGACGAGCGCGTCCAGGTCGGCCAGCAGCCGGGGCCGCGGCACCTCGAGACGGTCGGCCAGCTCCGCACGCGACAACGCACCCGTGTCCCGCAACAGGCGGAGCAGGCGCGACTGAACCGGGTTGTCGATGGCGCTGACAGTGTTCATGGAGGCACCTCCTCATCAGGTCGCAGTCCAGGGGCGTCCGCGACATGCGGCTACACCACCACACCGCCGCCTAGCTGCTGGTAGCCGGGGCGTGTGCCGTGCGTTACACCCGTGTTGCGTCGAGACTTTAGGCCCGCCCAACCCCCCGCGTCTAGGGCTTCTTTCGCCTGTTACCAAACTTTTGCTGGATACGACAGAAGTTCGGACGCTCTCGAAAATATGGCCGTTTCCGCAGTTCAGGGCCCACGATCGGAGATCATCCGACCTTTCCTAAATCGGGGCAAACGGGTCGCCAAAACTTTTCTCGGCGAAGCGCTTCCAGGCCGGCCCCGTGCCGCTGTCTAGGATGCCGAGGTGCGCCTCAACCCGCGCTGGCTCGGGCTGGCCGCCACCGTCCTGCTGGCCGTCAGTGGCTTCCTGGCCGGCAAGCCGCTGCCGCACGACGCCGCCTGGGTGACCGGCGTCTGCGTCTGGTTCGTCGCCCTGCTCATGCTGGCGCGCGCCTGGTGGGGGCTGCGCGAGTCGACGCGACCGCGCGAGGTCCTCGTCACGGCGGCGATCTGGGCCGCGCCGCTGCTGGTCGCGCCGCCGATGGGCGCGCTGGACGTGTACGCGTACGCCTGCCAGGGCCAGCTCTTCGACGCCGGCCTGAACCTCTACGAGCACGGCCCGTCGGCGCTGCCGTGCACCTGGCTGTCGGACGTGCCGCCGCTGTGGCGCGACACGCCGACACCGTACGGCCCACTGTGGTTCGCCATCTCCGGCGGCGTCGCCTGGCTCGCGCACGGGCACCTCATCGTGGCCGTCGGGCTGTTCCGGCTGGTCGCCGTGCTCGGGCTGGTGCTGTGCGTGGCCGCGGCGCACCGCCTCACCGACGGCAACGCCGCGCTCGCCGCGAGCCCGCTGGTGCTCATCCACGTCGTGTCCGGCGTGCACAACGACATCCTGCTCGCGGGCTTCGTGCTGGCCGGGTTCGCGTTCGCTACGCGCGGGCGCTCGGGCCTGTCCGGCGTCGCGTTCGGGCTCGGCGCCGCGATCAAGGTCACGGCCGTGGTCGCGGCGCCATTTGCGGTACTGCTGCTGCTATTTCGAACCAACGGCCTCTGCCGGCGGGCGCCGATCAGCTTCACCGCGACGGCGGCCGGCGCGTATGTGCTCCTCGCCGCGGCGACCGGGCACGGCATCGGCTTCCTGGGCGCGCTGGGGTCCACGGCGCAGCTCAAGCAGTGGCTGTCGATCCCGACCGGCGTGGGCATGGCCGCCGGCTACGTGCTGCGCGCCGCCGGCCGGCCCGCCGCGTTCGACACCGCGGTGGCCGTCGCGCGCGCCGCCGGGTTCGTCGCCCTCGCCGCGATCCTGCTCGCCCTGTGGTGGCGGGCACTGCGCACGGCCCGCCGCGCGCCGGGCGAGGCGGCCGACCCGGTGCTCACCGGCGCGGGCCTCGCGCTGCTGGCCACGGCCGTGCTCGGCCCGGTCTTCTACGCCTGGTACGCGCTGGCCGGCATCGCCGTCCTCGCCGGCACCCACCTGACCGGACGGCTGCGCACCGGCGTGCACGTCGCGGTCGTCGCGCTGCCGTTCCTGACCCTGCCCGACAGCCTGGGCCTGGCCACGAAGACCAAGCTGCCCGGCGCGTTCCTGGACGTGGCCCTCGTCGCGGTCGTCGTCTACCGGTTCGTTCGGCGCCGCGGTGGTACCGCGGTGCCGGCCGAACGCTAAGGAACCGTGCCCACCCCGGACTTGGCCCAGGCGACCAGTTCCTGGGTGTGCTCGGCCACGCCCGGCGCCTCGGCGTCGACCCCGTCGTCGTAGCGCACGGTCCAGCGCAGCCCATTGATCCCGGGCACCCGCCGCCCGACGACCCGCACGCCACCGCGCACGCCGGTGATCTCGTCCAGCGGGTGGTGCGAGGTGTGCGCGATCGACTTGTTGACCCGCACCCGCACCTGCTCCGGCACGCGGTCGGGGTCCAGCAGCGTGATGACGAGCGGCGGCAGGTCGGCCATCACCGCGTACTGCTCGTCGCCGCCCACCTCCCGCGCCGCGACCACGGCCAGCTGCCGGCCCGACCAGGTCGCCTTGTGGATCTCGTGCCAGCCGAGCCGCTCGCCGACGCCCGGCAGCCACACTCCCTGGTTGGTGACGACCACGACGTTGTCCCCGGTCGCTCCGGCCCAGGCGACCACGCGCTCGTCGGGCCCGAGTTTGGGGCGTTTGTCCGCCGGCAGCCGCCGGCGTTGCAGAAACCCGAACATTGCGGTGCAGACCCCTAAAAACGTGAGATCGGACGCGTCACCAGCGGCTCGCGCCGCGGTCGCGCAGGGCGCGGGCGTGCTGCTCCAGCGACACCAGCTCGCTGAACAGCCGCAGGTGCTCGTCGGCGTTGGTCACCGGGTTGATGCGCTGCAGCTTCGACTTGAGCTCGGCGATCGTGCGGTTCAGCGCCATCAGCTGCAGGCGGTTGATCGTCGCCTCGACGTAGCGCGGGTCGGGCTCGCCGTCAAGGCGCAGCGGCTCCACGGCCAGCTCCGCGACCAGGGCGCCGGCCGCGAGGTCCATGCAGGACTCGCGGACGCGCTCGATCCAGACCGCGCCGCCGCCGGCGCTCGAGGCGCCGCCCGCCTCGACGAACGCGGCGCGCAGGGTCGCATACATCGGATGGGTGTACATCTCCGGGCCGACCGCGTCGAACATCGGGCCGGCCAGCGCCGGCTGCTGCAGCGCGAGCTTCAGCGCCTCGCGCTCGACCAGGGCCTCGGCGCTGTCGGGGGACAGCACGCGCCGCTGCGGCTGGGCGGGGATCGGGTCGATGACGCCCTTCGCGGCGGAGGCGACCGCGCGCTGGACGGTCTCGAGCTCCATGCCGAGGTCGCCGGAGAGCTTGCGGGCGTACTCGGGGCGCAGCGCCCGGTCCTTGATCTTGGCGACGAGCGGGGACGTGGCGCGCAGGGCGCCGACGCGGCCCTCGGCGGTGTTGAGGTCGAAGCGCTGGATCACCGAGCGCAGCGCGAAGTCGAGCAGCGGCTGGCGGTCGGCGACCAGGTCGCGCACGGCCGCATCGCCCTTGGCCAGGCGCAGCTCGCACGGGTCCATGTTGTCGGGGCCGACCGCGATGAACGTCTGCGCGACGAAGCGCTGGTCGTCCTCGAACGCGCGCAGCGCCGCCTTCTGCCCGGCCGCGTCGCCGTCGAAGGTGAAGATGATCTCGCCGCCGTAGCCGTCGGCGTCCAGCAGCAGCCGGCGCAGGACGGTGATGTGGTCGCCGCCGAAGGCGGTGCCGCAGGTCGCGACGGCCACTGGGACGCCGGCGAGGTGGCAGGCCATCACGTCGGTGTAGCCCTCGACGATGACGACCCGGCTCTGCTTGGCGATCTCCCGCTTGGCCTGGTCGATGCCGTAGAGCACGTGCGACTTCTTGTACAGCGGGGTCTCGGGCGTGTTGAGGTACTTCGGCCCGTCGTCGTCGTCGAACAGCTTGCGCGCGCCGAAGCCGATCACCTCGCCGGAGATGTCCTTGATCGGCCACAGCAGCCGGCGGCGGAACCGGTCGATGAGCCCGCCGGAGCGGCCCTCGCGGGAGAGGCCTGCGCTGGTCAGCTCCTGTGCGGAGTACCCCTTCTGGCGCAGGTGCTTGCTGAGATGGTCCCAGCCGTCGGGTGCGAACCCGCACCCGTAGCGCTCGGCGGCCTCGCGGCTGAAGCCGCGCTGGGCGAGGAACTCGCGGGCCGCCCGGGCGCCCGGCGTGCCCAGTTGCTCGGCGTAGAAGCGGGCCGCCTCCCCGTGCGCGGCGATCAGGCGCTGCTTCTGCCCGGTCTGGCGGATCGGCGCGCTGCCGGCCTCGACGTAGCGCAGCTGCAGCCCGGCGCGCGCGGCCAGCCGCTCCACCGACTCGACGAAGCTCAGGTGGTCGTGGTCCATCAGGAACTTGATGGCGTCGCCGCCGGCGCCGCAGCCGTGACAGAAATACACGTTGCGGGCGGGCGAGACGTTGAAGGAGGCGGTCTTCTCGTCGTGGAAGGGGCACAGGCCCTTGAGGTTGCCGCCGCCCGCGGAGCGCAGCGTGACGTGCTCGGAGATCACGTCCTCGATCGACGTGCGCTCGCGGACCAGGGCGATGTCCTCGTCCTTGATCTTGCCGGCCAACTGCCACCTCCCAACCGTCCGACGCCGTCCATCCTGCCTCGCGGCACCGACAATCTACGACTCACGGGGCGGCGGCGGGTTGCCGGGCCGTGCCATGCTGCGCGCATGCCGACCGAGCCCGATGTCCCGCCGGCCCAGCCCGAGGGGGTGGCGGCCGAGCCCGAGGCGGCGCCGCGCCCGGCCGCGCGACCGTGGTACCGCCGGCGCTGGGTGATGATCGCCACGCTCGGGCTCTCGAGGCGCCTGCCCGACGACCGGCGCCGCCGCCGTCGCGCCCTGCGCCGGCTCGCGGTCGCCGCCGTCGTCTCGGTGGCCGTACTGCTCGCGCCGACGGCCTGGATCCGCGCGGAGTCCTCCGGGCGGGTGGTGCCGGCGGGCCGCGCGCCGTCGGCCGACGTGGCGATCGTGTTCGGCGCGCAGATCGCGCCGGGCGGCAAGGACCCGATGTCGTTCCTGCGCAACCGGCTGGACGCGGCCGCCGCGCTGGTCTCCTCCGGCAAGGTGAAGGCGCTGCTGATCTCCGGCGACGCGCACGGCGGCTCCGGCAACGAGGTCAAGGTCATGAGCGACTACCTCGCCGCGCACGGCGTCGACCCGTCGCGGATCGTGGTGGACCCGTATGGCCTCGACACCTACGACACGTGCCGGCGGGCGCACGACGTCTACGGCGTCAACCGGGCGCTGCTGGTGAGCCAGGACATCCACCTGTACCGCGCCGTCACCCTCTGCCGCCGGGTGGGAGTCGACGCGTGGGGCGTCCCGTCCGGCTGCCACGGCTGCCAGATGGTGACGATCTGGTTCAACGCGGCCAGGGACGTCGGCGCCGCCTGGAAGGCCGCCTGGGACGCGCTGCGGCACCGCCGGCCCGCGGTGCAGTCACCCCCGGACCCGTCGCTGCGGCAGGCGGTGGCCGCGCACTCCGCGTGACCGCGTCTGCGGCGACGACACGCGGATTTCGCGCGACACGCACCTGACGGGCGACAACCGTCTTCGCCACGCCCGCATCCTCGATTTCGCCGTGCGGGCCCGGCCGCACCGGCATACTTGACCAGGCCCGTGACGCCGGCCGGATCGGCACCGCCCGATACCGCGACCGGCGCTCGCCGGCCACGCAACCGTTGAGGACCGGCGCGAGTGCCGGTTTGAGTGCGATGGGTGGTGCGGGTCCGGTGAGGGCGAGTGTGCGCGTGGAACTCCAGGTGCGGCGCGGCTGATGGTCATCGTGCTGCGTTCCACCGAGGACGTCCTGGGCTGGGCCGGCCGGCTCGTCGACCCGCCGCTGCGCGCGGCGATCGGGCGGCTGCCCGAGCCGTCCCGCGAGATCGCCGAGCTCCAGCTGGGCTGGCACCTCGGCGACGACACCCGGGCCGCCTCGCTGCGCAGCGCGCTCACCCTGGTGTGCGCGGCCGCGGTCGGCGGCGACCCGCACGATGCGGTGCCCGCCGCGGTCGCCGTCGAGCTCATGCACCACTGGTCGGCGATCCGCCGCGACCTGGTCGACGGGCGCGCCGGCGCCGCCTGGAGCGTGGTCGGCAGCCAGCCAGCGGCGCTGGGGGGCGAGGCGCTGCTCGCGCTCGCCTTCGACGTCGTGGCCACCGGCGACCCGACGCACACCGCGCCCGGCCGGCCTCGCCGGCGACCGCACCGCATCGGCCCGGCCGGCTCCGCGACGCACTCCCCCGCGGAACCACCCGGCCGTCCCGGCCCGGACCGCACGATGATGCGCGTGCTGGGCGACACCGTGCAGGAGCTGCTGCACGGCCAGCACGCCTCGCTCGCGCTGCGCGAGACCCGACCCGACGCCGTCGGCGAGGAGCGCACCGACCTGCTGCGCGACTGCCTGGCCATGGTCGAGCAGCGCACCGGCGCGCTGTTCGGCTGCGCCTGCGCCCTCGGCGCCGTCGCCGGCGGCGGCGACCCGGCCCAGGTCGAGCGGCTGCGCCTGTTCGGCGTGCGCCTGGGCCTGGCCGTGCAGTTCGCCGAGGACCTGCTGGGCATCTGGGCCGAGGGCGCGCGCCCGGGCCGCCCCGCGTACGCGGACCTGCGCCGCCGCCGTCGCTCCCTGCCGGTCGCGGCGGCGATCGCGGCGGGCGCGGACGAGCTGAGCCGCCTGTTCGACGGCCGCGGCCGGCTCAGCGACGCCGACGCCGAGCGCGCCGCGAAGACGATCGAGCAGTCCGGCGCCCGCGACTGGTGCCGCCGCCAGGCCGAGGAGCTGCTCTCCCAGGCCCTGCTCGCGCTGGACCTGGCCTCGCCGGAACCGGCCGCGGTCGCCGAGCTCGTCGCCCTCGCCCGCCGGGCCACCGCCGCGCCGCGTTAGCCACGGCGGTCGCGGGTCAGGCGATGGCGGCGACGACCTGGGCGGCGCGGTCGGCGTGCTTCTGGTACGCACTCGGGTACGCCGAGCGCTGCACCGCCTGCGCCGCGCCCGTGACGCTCATGCCCTGCCAGCCCTTGACGCGCACGAGCGCGTTGTAGAACAGCATCGCCGAGTGTGCCGGGTTCATCAGCTCGGCCACGGTGCCCCAGCCCTGGCTCGCGCGCTGCTGGAACAGCCCGACCGAGTCGTGGTCCTGTGAGACGCCGTCGTGCGGCAGCTTCAGCGAGGACGGGACCGCGGGGCTGGCGACGTTGTACAGGTCGCTCTCCTGCATCGCGGTGGCGACGGCGACGACGAGCGCCTTCGGCGGCAGGCCCTGCGCGCGGCCCTGGCGCACGATCGCCGCGGCGTTGTTCATCTGGGTCTGGTTGAGCCCGGCGACCGGACGCGGCGGCTGCGGCGGCGGCGGAGCGACGGGCACGGCCGGCGCGGCCGGCGTGACGCCTTCGGCGGGCGAGATCGCGGCGGTGCCGGTCGTCGGCAGCAGCATCAAGGCGTCGTAGGCGAAGGCGGGCGCGACGGCCGCGACCGGCGTATGGTCCACCGGCGAGCCGGTGGAGCCGGTGGAGCCGGTGGCCAGCAGGGCGGCCGACACGACGGCGGCGGACACGGCCCCGGTCTTCACGGCAAGGCCGGACCGGCGGTGCTGCGGACGGAACTGGCGCGGTAATGGCTTCATGTAAGCGGTTTCCTCTTTGAAAGTCAGCGCACGGCGAAGCGCACGCCCGCTATGGGCGCGCGGTGACACGGCGCACGGAAAAGGGCGCGCGGCATCGGCACGGCCCCGAAGGCTCAGCCGGGAACGGCTAGGCGGGGACGCGCGAGAACTGGGCGTCGATCAGCGTGAAAGGCGCGGCCAGGAGGCTAGGTCCTGGCGTTCACCCGGCCGAGAGGATGGCGGCGGGCGGCCGCTGACGAAATATCGAGATACAGCACGAGCGGTGCTCCTTCCGGTGCCGCCTACCGGGTTAGCTGACGGGTTCGGGCGGGAGGATTCGCCCTACCGTGACTCGGTCACGGATACACCCCAAGGACTGCTTGGGTCCCCGGCCCGCGGTATCGAGGAATGCGACACGTTCGATCGCGCGACTCGATGATGCGGCTCGACGGCGCCTGCCCGGCGGCGCCATCTTGGCGCTCGTCGACCGGAGCAGACCAGCCGACCATACTGGGCGGTTTACGGCTCGGCCAACCGCAGTAACGGGATCCCACCCGGAGCGGCCGAATGCTCACCGTGCGCTGTCACCCGGCCCGTCATCTGCCCCGTCACCCGTTGATCGCGTCGATGCCCTTTCACCTGGTACATCGCCTTGTCCGCGATCCGCAGCGCCGCGCCGGCATCGGTGACCGTGTCGTCGATCACGGCGACGCCGACGCTGACCCGCACGCACAGAACGTGACCGTCGTGCACGATCGGCGCGCGCACGGCCCGCTCGACCCGCTCGACCAGCGCGGCGCGGGCGTGGTCCCGGACGTTCTCGGTGAGCACCACGAACTCGTCGCCGCCGAGGCGGGCGACGGTGTCGCCGGGGCGGACCAGTGACGTCAGCCGCTGCGCGACGGCGACGAGGACCGCGTCGCCGGCGTCGTGCCCGAGCGTGTCGTTGACGACCTTGAAGTCGTCGAGGTCGCAGAACAGCAGCGCGCTGTCGCCCTGCCCGGCGTGTGCCCGGCGGATCGCGGCGGCCAGCGGCGCGGCCAGGGCGTCGCGGTTGGCCAGGCCCGTCAGCGCGTCGCGGGAGGCGCGGCGGACGAGGTCGGCCTCGGCGGCCTTGCGGCCGGTGATGTCGTGGACCTGCAGGATGCCGAACGCGGGCGGCCCGGCCACGATCGACAGCGTCGCGGCGACCCAGATCGTCTCGCCGTCGGCGCGCACGCAGCGCATCTCGTAGTCGCGCACCGGCGCGCCCTTGCTGGTCAGGGCCGTGGCGAAAGCGAGGCGGGCCCGGTCGAGGTCGTCGGGGTGCAGCAGGTCGCCGACGCGCAGCCGGACGAGCTCGGCGCCGTCGCGGCCGAGCAGCTCACACAGGGCGGGGTTGACGCGGGTGAGCCGGGCGCTGTCGGCGCCGTCCAGCCCGATCATGCACATGCCGCTGCCGGCGCCGTCGAAGGCGAGCCGGAACGCCTCCTCACTGGCCGCGAGGTGCCGCCGCTCGCGCTGCAGGGCCTCGACCAGGTTGGCGTTGTCGATCGCGATGCCGGCCTGACCGGCGAGCATCTCCAGCAGCTCGCGCTGGAACGCGCCGGGGCGGCGCCCGTCGGCGGGCAGGTCGACGCTGAGGATGCCGACGATGTGACCGTCCGGGGCGCGCAACGGCGCGAAGAGGGCGTCGAGGGGGTGCCAGCGCTCGTCCTCGGGCACGCCGTCGCCGCCCGGCACCTCGTCGGGCACCCACGACTGGATCTGCTCGCTGAAGCGGTCGTGCGGGAGGTACCGCAGCTGCCCCCACTCCTCGGCACGCTCCAGGTAGGCGTCGAGCTCCTGCGCCGCGTAGCGCGCGCCGAGCAGCGACTCGCGCGCCTGCTCGGAGCCGGCCAGCGCGACGGCCTCGTACACGCCCTCGGGGTGCAGGTAGTTGACGACGGCGACGCCGAACCCGACGCCGTCGACGACCGCGTCGACGATGAGCTGGAGGGTCTCGGCGAGCGTGACGCCGGCGTTGATGCGGCCGGTGATGCGGTAGACGGAACGGATCGCGGCCATCGCCGCGTCACGATCGCGCTCCATGCCTCGCCCACCCGGTTCCGGCCGACCTTCGATCCCTGCCTGATGCATCCCCTACATCGACGCATCAAACGGGATCTGGTGTAAACCCTCGCATCACCCCGGTGCGGCGGGCGGCAGCGTCAGTGCGCCGGCCGCGTGGCGGGCCTCCCGCATCATCGCCGAGATGATGAGCCCGCGCCATGGCAGGTGCGGCAGCATCCGGATGCTCATCGCCTGCATCCGGGCCGCCCGCTCGGTCTTCGGCGCGAAGCCCTTCGCGGGGCGCAGTGCGGCGCGCTGGTTGAGCTCGACGAACTCGCGCATCGCGGCGTCGTAGCCGGACAGATCGCCCGTGCCGGCGGCGATCTCGCGCGCCAGCAGGTACGCGCCGACCAGCGCCATGCCGCTGCCCTGCCCGGTCAGCGCGGACGGCGCGTAGCCGGCGTCGCCCACGAGCGCGATCCGCCCGGCCGTCCAGCGGGGCATGCGCACCTGCGCGTTCGGCGCGACGTACAGGTCGGGCGCCACGCGCATCGCCTCGAGCAGCCGCGGGATCACCCACCCGGCGCCGTCGAACGCCGCCTCGACCGCTTGCACCCGGGCCGCGCGGTCCCGGGCCGGCTGCGGCCCGCCGTACAGCAGCGTCACCTTCACCTCCCGCGAGCCCCGGTCCGTCTTCACGCTCGCCACCCGCCCCGGCGCGGAGTGGATCAGCTGCCAGCGCTCGATGCCCAGCTCGTTCGGGGCGGTGAAGATCGCGGAGTTGCTGCCGAGGTGGTGGAGGTACCGCTCGGCCGGCCCGAACGCGAGCTCCCGGACGCGGGAGTAGATGCCGTCCGCGCCGGCGACGTAGTCGAACTGCCGGACGCCGCCGCGCTCCAGCCGCGCCTCGACGCCGTCGCCGCCGGGCCGCAGCTCGGCGACGGTCTCGTTGAAGAGCCACTCGACCCCGTCCGGCACCGACTCGTGCAGCAGCCAGGCGAAGTCGCCCTTCATGATCTCGATGTCGGCTGGGTCGAGCACCCCGAACCCGAGCGGCAGCGTCGCCACCCGCCGCCCGTCGCGGTCCACGAAGCTGGTGCCTTCCGTGTCGGTACCGCGCCGGCGCGCCTCGTCCGCGATCCCCATCCGCTCGGCCACCTCGAGGGCGACCCCGCGGATGTCGATCGCATACCCGCCGTCGCGCACCGCCGGCGCCCGCTCGACGACCGTCACCGCACACCCGCCACGGCGCAGCCAGTAGGCCAGTGCATTGCCGGCGACACTCGCGCCGCAGATCAGAACCCGTGCCATGCGTACACCGTACGAACACCCCCACGGGGCGCCGCACGGTGCGCGGGAACGGCTAGGGTGTGCACTAGTGCACGGCGCCGAGGCCCCCTTCCAGCGGATCGTCGCGCGGATCCGCTCCGCCATCGCGGCGGGCGAGCTGCGCCCGGGCGACCGCGTGCCCTCGACCCGCGAGCTGATGCGCGAGCACGGCGTCGCGATGGCCACCGCCACGAAGGCGCTCACCGCGCTGCGCCGGGAGGGGCTGGTCGAGCCGCGCCCGGGCGTCGGCACCGTCGTGGCGCGCCCGCCCCGCGCCCGGCCCGAGGCCGTGCCCGACAGCCCCGCGCCGCTGGAGCGCGTCGTGGCCACCGCGATCCGGCTCGCCGACGCCGACGGGCTCGCCGTGCTGTCCATGCGTCGCCTGGCCGCCGCGCTCGGGCTACCGACGATGACGGTGTACCGCCACGTCGCCGGCAAGGAGGAGCTGCTGCTGCTCATGACCGACGCGGCGTTCGGCGAGGCGCCGCTGCCGGGCGTCGCCGACGGCGACTGGCGATCCCGGCTGGAGACCTCGGCGCGGCTGCAGTGGGGCGTGTACCGCCGCCACCCGTGGGCCGCCGAGGTCATGTCGTTCACCCGCCCGCCGATGGCCGCGAACGCGATGGCGCACACCGAGTGGAACCTCGCCGCCCTCGACGCCGCCGGCGTGCCGCTGCCGGTCGCCATGCACGCCACGATGATGCTCGCCAACCACGTGCGCGGCACCGCGATCAACCTCGAGTGGGAGGCCGGCGCCGAGCAGGACACCGGCCTGGACAACGTGCAGTGGTTCACCGCGCAGGAGGAGCGCTTCGCCCGCATCACCGCCACCGGGCGGTTCCCGACCTTCCTGCGCCTGGCGATGCTCGGCCCGGACGCGGTCGACTTCGAGCTCGACACGCTCTTCGAGTTCGGCCTCACCCGGCTCCTGGACGGCCTTACCCGGTTGGTGCGGGACGAGCGGTAACGGCGCCGATTACGGTTGGGAGCATGAGCATCCCGACCGTGAAGCTGAACTCCGGTTACGACATGCCCGTCGTCGGCTACGGCACCTGGCCGCTCAAGGGCCGCCGCGCCACGGACGCCGTCCTCGCCGCGATCGGGTCGGGGTACCGCCTGATCGACACCGCGGCCGCCTACGACAACGAGGAGGCGGTCGGCGCGGCCGTGCGCGAGTGCGGCCTGCCCCGCGAGGAGCTGTTCGTCACCACCAAGCTGCGCGGCGCCGACCAGGGCCTCGGCTCGACCCGGCGCGGCCTGGAGGGCTCGCTGGAGCGCCTCGGCCTGGACTACGTCGACCTGTACCTCATCCACTGGCCCATGCCCGCGGTCGGCCGGTTCGCCGAGTCGTACGCCGAGATGGCCGACCTGCAGCGCGAAGGGCTCATCCGCTCGCTCGGCGTGTCGAACTTCCTGCCCGAGCACATCGAGACCGTCACGACCGAGACCGGCATCCGGCCGGCGCTCGACCAGCTGCAGGTCTCACCCTCGCACTCCCGCCCCGAGCTCGTCGCCGACGTGCAGCGCGACGGCATCGTGGTGCAGGCGTGGAGCCCGCTGGAGCGCAACACCGGCGTGCTGGACCACCCGTTCGTGACCGCGATCGCGCAGCGCCTCGGCGTCACTGGCGCCCAGGTCGTGCTGCGCTGGCTGCTGCAGCGCGACATCACCGTGGTGCCGCACTCCGGCGACCCGGGCCGCCAGCGCGCCAACGCCGACCTGTTCGGCTTCGAGCTCACCGCGCAGGACATGGCCGCCGTCGCCGACCTGGACACCGGCGCGCCGGTCAAGCAGGACCCGGCGACGTGGGAGGAGTTCTGAGCTCCATATCCGTTTCCCGCTGTGCGTTTTTTCCGCAGCATTCGCGCTGCGATCGAAAAAACCGTGGACATCAAAGCCGGCGCACAGTTCCTCGCCATTCTTGACACAATGCCCCTGCGCCTGTGATCGTCGCCGGCATGGGCGGAGAGCGGCAACCGGGCCGACGGAAGTTCG
Organism: Dactylosporangium darangshiense; assembly: GCF_039537565.1. Lineage (NCBI taxonomy): Bacteria > Bacillati > Actinomycetota > Actinomycetes > Micromonosporales > Micromonosporaceae > Dactylosporangium > Dactylosporangium darangshiense. The sequence goes on along the minus strand of NZ_BAABAT010000058.1, from coordinate 2,490 downwards.
GCGGTCTCGCGATCTATCTGTTCGTGGTCGCGCTCGCAGTGGCCGGCTACGCCACCTATGCCTGGGCCGCCGGCGGCGACGCCGGCCGCCCGATGGGCATCGCCCTGCTGCTGTTCGGCGGGCTGGTCCTCGTGCTCGCCGCGTTCCTGTGGACCCTCCGCGACCCGACCGGGCGCTAGTCAGCCGCCGGAGTCGTCGAGCTCGGCGCCTTCGGGGACGGTGTCGGACTCGCGGTCGGCGAGCCAGCCGTCGGGGAGGACGACCTTGCCGGGGGTGCCGGTGCGGCCGCGCGGCTGGCCCAGGATCTCGCGCGGGAAGGGCGCCGCGTGGTCCAGCTGGGCCAGCAGGTCGGACAGCTCGGCCAGCGACGACGCCATCGCCAGGGCGCGGCGCAGGTCGCCGCCGGCGGGGAAGCCCTTCAGGTACCACGCCACGTGCTTGCGGAAGTCGGTCACGCCGTCGCGTTCGGTGCCGAGCCACTCGGTCAGCAGCTCGGCGTGGCGGTACATCAGCGCGGCGACCTCGCCCAGTGACGGCAGGACGCGCTCGGGCGAGCCGGCGAAGGCGGCGGCCAGGTCGGCGAAGAGCCACGGGCGGCCCAGGCAGCCGCGGCCGATCACCACGCCGTCGCAGCCGGTCTCCGACATCATCCGCAGGGCGTCGGTGGCCTCCCAGATGTCGCCGTTGCCCAGCACCGGGATGTCCAGCGACTGCTTGAGCTCGGCGATCGCGGACCAGTCGGCCTCGCCCGAGTAGCGCTGCGCGGCCGTGCGGGCGTGCAGGGCGACCCAGGCCACGCCGGCGTCCTGGGCGATGCGCGCCGCGTCCAGGAACGTCTTGTGGTCCTCGTCGATGCCGATGCGCATCTTCACCGTCACCGGGATCGAGCCCGCCGCCGCGACCGCGGACGTGACGATCTCGCGGAAGAGGCGGTGCTTCCACGGCAGGGCGCTGCCGCCGCCGCGGCGGGTGACCTTCGGGACGCTGCAGCCGAAGTTCATGTCGATGTGATCGGCCAGGTCCTCGGCGACCACCATCTCGACGGCCTTGCGGATGGTGGCCGGGTCGACGCCGTACAGCTGGAGGCTGCGCGGGTGCTCGCCCTCGGCGAAGCGGATCATCGACATGGTCTTCGGGTTGCGCTCGACCAGGGCCCGGGTGGTGATCATCTCGCAGACGTAGAGGCCGGCGCCCTGCTCGCGGCACAGGCGGCGGAACGCCACGTTCGTGATGCCGGCCATGGGGGCCAGCACTACGGGCGGGTCGACGACGTGGGATCCGAGCGGCAGCGGCACGCCACCGAGCATCGCACGCAGGCGGGCGGGTGCCCAAAGCAAAACCGATGATTGAAGCTGCGCGCAATTCGAACCGCGCATACATCTATACGCATCCCGAAGTGTGGAAACGTGCCAAGTTTGCGAAAGGTCAGAGAGCGCTCTCGTGCGTGTTTCTGCGCGTGGAATCGCTCCCAAATGCAGTGGAAATCGACCGGAGTACCAATCTCTGTGCGACATGTCACCCGACATGGCGACGGACCGGAAAGGCGCCTTACGGTGTGCCGCACACCCCGGACCTAACGAGGACTTAGGCCGTGCCGCAGTGGGTATGGAGGCGTTGTGCAGAAGTTCGTGTACGACTTCGAAGAGGGCAACCGCGACCTCAAGGACCTGCTCGGTGGCAAAGGCGCCAACCTGGCGGAGATGACCAATCTCGGGCTGCCGGTGCCGCCCGGCTTCACGATCACCACGGACGCCTGCCGCGCGTACCTCGACACCGGCGAGATCCCGGGCCGTGACGAGATCACCGAGCACCTGGCGGCGCTGGAGGCCAAGATGGGGCGCCGGCTGGGCGACCCGGGCGACCCGCTGCTGGTATCCGTGCGCTCCGGCGCCAAGTTCTCGATGCCGGGCATGATGGAGACCGTCCTCAACGTCGGGCTGACCGACGACAGCGTCTCCGGGCTGGCCGCGCAGGCCGGCGGCGACGAGCGCTTCGCCTGGGACTCCTACCGCCGGCTCATCCAGATGTTCGGCAAGACCGTGTGCGACGTGCCGGGCGAGGAGTTCGACCACGCCCTGGAGGACGCCAAGCACCGCGCGGGCACCCGCGAGGACGTCGGGCTGCGCGCGGAGCACCTGCGCGAGCTCGTCGGGGCGTACAAGCACATCTTCCGCGAGCACACCGGGCGCGACTTCCCGCAGGACCCGCGCGAGCAGCTCGACCTCGCCGTCGGCGCCGTGTTCGGGTCGTGGAACGCCGACCGGGCGGTGCTGTACCGCCGCCAGGAGCGCATCCCGGCGAACCTCGGCACCGCCGTCAACGTGGTCGCGATGGTCTTCGGCAACCTCGGCGCGGACTCCGGCACCGGCGTCGCCTTCACCCGCGACCCGGCCACCGGCGAGCGCGGCGTCTACGGCGACTACCTCGCCAACGCGCAGGGCGAGGACGTCGTCGCCGGCATCCGCAACACCATGCCGCTGCAGGACCTCG